>CAZFUD010000158.1:0-9625 GCA_964521705.1 uncultured Opitutaceae bacterium
GGATACGATTCACGGATGGCCACACGGGCGCATCCACTTGTACGCCGACGCGCTATGGTTTTATGACCGGACGCTACAATTTTCGTAGCTGGTTAAGATACAGCGCCCTCAGCACGAGCGCCCCTTTGCTGATCGAAGAAGATCGGGTGACGATCGCCTCGTTTATGAAGTCTGCGGGATACGCTACCTCTCTCGTTGGCAAATGGCACCTCGGCTACGGCCATGAGGAAGGCTTTGAAGACGATCGCGGCGATACACCGCCGAACTACTGGGAGACGCGTGGGAGCGGCCCGGATTGGAACGGCTTGCTAAAACCCGGACCCCTGGAAAATGGCTTTGACTACGCTTACGTCGTTCCGGTGGCCAACAGTTTTCCACCGTATGTCTTCGTCGAGAACCACCGGGTCGCTGGTCTCCGCAAAGACAGTCCCATTGGCAAGATGGTATCCAAGAACTACGGAACAATGGAGGGCGGCAACGGCGCCCGTTGGACCGATGAGGAACTGATCGACGAATTCGAAGACAAACTGGTGTCCGAATTGGAACGCCTGGCCAATAAAAGCCCTTCGACAGGCTCAGGGCAGGGCAAGCCTTTCTTTCTCTTCTACACGCCCACTCAACCTCATATTGGATCTCGTCGAATAGACGGGATAAACCATTGGCCGCATTCTCGTTTCAAGGGGACGAGCGAAGCCGGTTCTTTCGGCGACACCATTCATGAATTGGATTGGTCTGTGGGTGAGATTCTTAAGCATTTGGATCGCCTCGACATTGCCGACGATACCTTGGTCATTTTCACCAGCGACAACGGAGGTTATCCTCGCGAGTTCAACGGACACCGGCCAAACGGCCCCATTCTACGGGGTGGTAAAGGAGATCTGGTCGAAGGGGGAACACGAGTCCCCTTTGTAGCTCGGTGGCCCGGCAAGATCCCAGCCGGCGCCGTTTCAAAGGAAATCATTTCAACGACCGACATGATGGCCACTTTCGCCGCCATTGTCGGAGAAGCGCTGCCAAGGGGAGCCGGAGAGGACAGCTATAATGTGTGGCCCGCCTTCCTGGGCCAAGCCCTGCCGGATCCTGAGCGGCCGATCGTCTTTGTAAGTGGTGGGACCGGCGCCTTATCTATCCGTGCGGGCAAGTGGAAACTCATCGAAGGGCAGGGGAATCGCGGTTATGGGGAAATGCGCGCCAAAGCCCCCGTGCCCAATCCTGGCCCTGGAGCTCCTCCAGACCAGCTCTACAACCTGGATGAAGACCTCGGCGAAGCGAACAACCTGTATCACCAGCGTCCGGAGATTGTTCAGCGCTTGAAGAAGACCCTGGAGGACATTCGGTCATCCAGACAATGATTACTCTCATGACTTTCCGTTGATGAAAAAACTGCTTTTAGCGCTCACCTTGCTTACTGGACTCACCGTCTCAGCGGCCGACCGTCCCAATATTCTTTGGATCTCACTCGAAGACATTGGACCGATGATGGGCTGTTATGGCGACAGTTATGCTCGCACTCCGGTATTTGATAGCCTGGCCGCCGAAGGTATTCGTTATACCAATGCGCACTCCATTACTCCGGTTTGTTCGACCTCCCGTTCGAGCATCATCACGGGCATTTATCCCGGAGCGCTGGGAACCCACCATCATCGGAGCAATGTTGGACAACCGCCTGCCTTCGTGAAGATGTTGCCGAACCTGATGCGCGAAGCGGGTTACTATACGTCCAACAATTACAAGAAGGATTACAACATTGGTGGTGATAATTGGCACGCAAGTTCCAGGACAACGCACTGGCGAGATCGTCTCGAAACGGAACAGCCATTTTTTTCGGTATTTAACCATGGCGCTTGCCATTCGAGCATCACGAAAATCGCCGAGGACGTGATCGTTGAGCAACGGTTGAACCTGCTTCAGCTCGAGGACTTTCACGATCCAGCGGATGCTCCCATACCGCCTTATCATCCTGATGTGCCCGAGTTCCGCAAAGCCTGGTCGCGCTACTATGACGCTGTAACGCAGGTGGATTACCAAGCCGGTGAATTAATCGCGCAGCTGAAGCAGGATGGTCTTTGGGAGGATACGATTATATTTGTCTGGGCCGATCACGGTGTGGGCATGCCGCGGGGGAAACATAACGCCTGGGAACAGGGAACGCATGTACCGCTCATTGTCCGTTTCCCCGAAAAGTACCAGCATTTAGCTCCCGCCAAGCCAGGCTCAGTAATTGATGGGCTAGTAACTTTGATGGACCTCGGACCGTCGGTTCTCTCCTTAGTGGGTCTTGAAGCGCCGGACTGGATGCACGGTCAGCCACTGCTTTGTAAAACCGGCGAAGATGAAATCGAATACCGCGACTATATCATTGGAATGCGCGACCGGCTCGACAGCCGTTACGAAATGGTCCGCGCCATTCGGAACGAGCGTTTTCGTTATCAGAGGAATTACTATCCGCACCTGCCCTTCAAGCCGCACGAAGATTTCGAGTTCGACGCCCCGGTTCTGAATAAGTGGGTTGAAATGGCTAGGGCAGGGGAACTCACCGGCCCGCAAGCTCAGCTCAATCTGCGCTTCAAGCCCATTGAGGAACTGTATGATTCGCAGGACGACCCTCACATGATTCACAACGTAATCGATGATCCTCAATATGCGGTGATCGCGAAAGAGATGCGTGGGCAACTGCGTGAGTGGATGATCGAAACACGTGATTTGGGACTGTTGGATGAAACCGAAATTCTTTTGCGTGCAGAGGACTACGACTCGCACTGGGATCTGGGACAATCCCTCGACAATTATGAGCGTATTCTTGAAACGGCAGACCTGCAGATCCAGGGGAAGGCGGCAACGGAAGAGTTGTTGGCCAGAGTCAACGATCCCGATTCTGCGGTTCGATTCTGGGCCGTGCTGGGTTTGGTCGCCTTACGTTCCGATGAAGCCGAAGTAGCTCTCGCATTACAGGCCGCCGTGAAGGACGCTTCTGTCAGCGTTCGCATAACGGCGGCGGATGGACTTTTCAACTTGGGACGATACGAGGACGGCCTTCCCGCGCTCATTGACGCTTTGAGACATCCGATTCACTCCGCTCGAATCCGAGCATCCTGCGTTCTCGATACGCAACCTCCGAGCGCTAACGCGAAGCTCCAGACGGCGATCCCTGCATTGAAAGAAGCTGCCTCGGCCCTCAACGTGAAGAAGATGCGAGGCATTCCTTATGGATTGAATCAACCCTTCGAACGGGCTATCAAAGCAATCGCCGGAGAAGAACTTTACTATCGATGGTAAGTATCCCCAAAATGCCGCTTAGACACTTTCTTAGAATGGTACGCATTCCAGTAGCACTGGTTGCGTTCTTGAGCGTATCTGCCTTTGGCTCTGACTCAACCCACGAGATACTAGCGACTGAGTCCTATCAGCTGTTCGAAAAGTACTGCTTCGATTGTCATGACGATCTGGAGAAAAAAGGCGACCTCGACCTAGTGGCCAAGCTGGAAGGAGCCGAATTCGATGGTGCCCTCGTTTTCGAAAATCTCATCAATGGGAAAATGCCTCCTGCTGAGAAACGGCAGCCGTCGATGGAAGAGAGGAGCACGCTCTTGAAATGGCTGGTCTCTCAGCAGAACGAAAGCACTCCTCCGCCATTCCGCCGAATCAGTCGGCACGAATTCGTCCATTCAGTGAATGACTTGCTGGGCACCAGCTTGGATCTAGTCGATGAGATTCCGGAAGATCGAGGTACCAATGATTTCGATACGGATCGACGGATCTCCTTGAGTCAGGAAATGCTAAGCGCCTATTTCGAGACCGCGGATAAAATGCTCGATTTCGCTTTTCCTAAGAAGGGGTTCCCACAGGAGAAACTCTGGACCACGAACAAGTTAAAGGACAGCCATGAAACCTACAACATCTACCTTCGTCCCTACGAAGAAGGGATGCTCTTTTCGTGGACGCGGGCCAATAATGGCAACAACTACTCCTTCTTCTACGACAATTTCGAACCCCCAGTTTCGGGTTGGTACGACCTGACGTTCGAGGCGAAAAAGTTGGGAGACTTCGATGAGGATATTAGTCTTCAGGTGTATACAGGAAAATACTACTACGCTGACGATCGTCCGCAGCCTCAGCGTCTGATCGGCGTTATCTCGCTCGCGAATCAGGAATTGGACACCTACCAAATCCGCGCCTTCCTCAATCCCGGCGAAAACGTATCGGTCCACTCTCATTCGAAACACACCTTTCGAAAGAAAGAAACCGAGCAGGGGGCCTACATCAGGCGCATGAGTGCGCGAGGTCCAGTCTATGATTCATGGCCGCCTGAATCTTACCGGAAAGCCTTCTCGGACCTGTCGATCGAAGCGCCGCCGCGCGAGTTAGTCCATGCTTCGTTCGAGAAGGATCTGGGTAAATCTAAGATCCTGGTGGCTTCCCGCTCTTCAAGAGATTTGAAACCGGTTCTAAAGCGGTTTGCGGAAAAGGCCTTCTCCTCGAGTTTAAGCGACAAGGAGTTAGCTCCTTACCTACAGGTGAGTCAGCGGAAGCTGAAAGAAAACGGCGATTTCGTTCAGGCGGTTCGAGCTGGGTTTAAGGCGATCATTTGTTCGCCGCGCTTCCTCATGGCTCCCGGCGAATATTCCAGCGAGTCATATGCGGCGGCCGCGAGTCTCGCTCGTACGCTTTGGCTTTCCATCCCGGACGAGGAACTCCAAACGACCTTCTACGAACGAGAGGGGATCAATCGGGAATCTCTTCAATCGCAGATTGATCGAATGCTCCGAGATGAGCGAAGCCAACGCATGATCCAGTCGTTTAGCGATCAATGGTTGAATTTGCGGTCCTTGAACAAGGTGACGCCCTCCCTGAAACTGTATCCTGAATACAATGACTTGCTGGATCACTACTTGCCCATTGAAACTCGGGCCTACCTTAATTATCTCATCCAGGAGAACCTTCCCGTTTCTCGACTGATCGATTCCGATTTCTCGTTCCTGAATCAACGTCTTGCCCAGCACTACGGAATAGATGGCGTATACGGTCAGGAGCTACGAAAAATCTCGTTCTCTCCTGACGTGCCGCGAGGGGGATTGCTTACCATGGGAAGCGTGCTCAAGGTCACGACGGATGGATACGATACATCGCCCATTCTGCGCGGCGCTTGGATTTCGAAGAACATTGTGGGTACGCCGATTTCCCCACCACCGGAAGACGTTCCGGTGATCGAACCCAATCTTGCTGAAACCACTACGCTCAAGGAGCAGATCGAAATGCACAAGAGCAACAAGACCTGTTACGCCTGCCACAAGAGCATCGACCCTTATGGATACGCGCTCGAGAGTTTCGATGCGACCGGACAATGGCGTACGCGTTACCGCGTCGAAAAGCCGCACCAACGCACGTTCACCTATCGCATCAAGGGTTTCTACAGCGAGGCAGGGCAAGTCGATGCGTCAGGCGAGATCGACGATACCCAATTCGACGATATATTCGGACTCAAGAACTTCCTGCTTTCCGATCACCGAAAGATCGCCTATAATTTCGCCAAGAAATTCTTTGAATACGCCAATGGCTACACGCCCAGTCTGCGTCAACGCCTCGATCTCTTCGAGCAGATCCCTACGGATGCCCAAGACTGTCGCATGAAGGACCTAGTTGCCGACGTTCTAATCTACTCTTTTACACAAGAAGCCAAATGAAGCCAATTAGCCGAAAAGATTTCCTCAAAGTCGGAGCCGTTTTGCCCTTGGCTCTGCAGTCGCTCTCGTTGCGGGCTGCTCAAAAACCGAAGTCGGCAACGCCGCCTAAGCGGGTTATGTTTATCTGCAATTCGCTGGGGTTCTACGAACCGAATTTCTTTCCGCAAACGCGCGGGGACCTAGCCAGTTCACGGTATCTGGCAGGGATGAAGACGAAGGACAAGATGACTGTCTTTCAAAACCTTTTCCATCCCGGCATGGAAACGAGCAACCACGATTCGGAAAAGTCTTTCCTCACCGGAGTCCCGCATCCCGAAGCGGCTAACTTTACCAACACCATATCGCTCGACCAGATTTTGGCCCGCCAAATGGGAGGCGATACGCGCTTTCCCTTTCTGCCTCTTAGCATCTACGACCGAGGGTGGGGCTGTTCTTGGAATAGCCGTGGCGTAGCGATTCCGACTCTGTACGACGAGACGAAGATCTTCGATAAGCTATTTGGCGAGGAAGACCTGCAAGCCAAGCGACAGCAAATCCTCGACGACCAACAAGTCGTTCGATCCCTCTATCGAGATCTGAAGCAATTGAAACGAAGCGGGGGAAACGGCGCTAAAATCGATTCCTACCGAACTGTGATCGCCGAGCTCGAAGCCAAACTCGAGCACGAGCAATTCTGGTTAGACACGAAAAAGCCCCAAGTGCCAAACACGCTCAGCGAGGATCAGGTGTACGCGTTTTCGACTAAAGTTAGCAATCTGCTCGAACTGTCGAAACTGGCCTTTCAAACCGATTCGACTCGTGTGATCACCTTCTCCATGGATTGGATTTACGGGGCGATCACAGTACCTGGAGCCACCGGAGGATGGCACACGCTTTCGCATCACTCCGGCAATAGCGAGAAGCTAGAAAAGCTCGTTCGCATTGAAGTGGATCTCCTGAAGCATCTGAATCGATTCCTCTCGGACCTCGACAGTATCCCCGAAGGCAACGGTACCTTGCTTGACCATACGACTGTGGTCATCGGCAGCAACTTCGGCGATTCTTCCGATCACACCTGCAATAATCTTCCCGCCATTGTGGCGGGAGGCGGCTATCGGCATCAGGCCCATACCGTACTCGAAAAACCCACTCCATTGTGCAATCTCTACCTGGAGCTGCTCCACAAGTTCAATATCGACCAAGGCCAATTCGGTAGTAGCGAAATGGATATGGGCTTGTTGAAAGCGTAGATAACTTATTGCCGCAACGTCGCGTTCCGTTTTGAAAGTCAGCAATTAATTTATTTCGAGCACTAGTTGATTTTCGAATACACGATACGTTCCAAAC
This sequence comes from uncultured Opitutaceae bacterium, assembly GCA_964521705.1. GTDB lineage: Bacteria > Verrucomicrobiota > Verrucomicrobiia > Opitutales > Opitutaceae > Pelagisphaera. The sequence goes on from CAZFUD010000158.1 coordinate 7,008, forward strand.
TCAAGGAAGTTCCTAAAAATAGGGACAGGCTAGTTATAAGATTCCCTAGGCAGGTAATGGATGCTCATTCGTTGGCCAGCGCGATTCGAGGATTGCGAAGACCCGCCTTCTTTCTATAACCCCAAGCATGAGGCTAGCCTGGATTTTTCTTTCCCTTGGACTCGCATCCATTCTTTCCGCCGTGGATACCCTTCCTCAAGGTGAGGTGAACAATGTTTACCGCGAGCCTATCACAACGGAGAACGCAGCGCCTAATCAAGGGATCCGAGTAATTTGAGTCGCTATATGAAAGCGATACCAAACATCAAGGACTAACCCCTCATCCTACTTTTCAATGATTCACGCCAAGGGCTTATTAGCGATCGACTGGATTATTATCGCGGTCTACGCCTTCTTCACGCTCTTCCTGGGCTGGTGGTTCGCGCGAAAGCAGAGGGACACCAATGAATACTTTATTGGATCGGGAAAAATGAACCCCTTCCTGATCGGCGTTTCTTTGTTTGCGACGCTGTTGAGCACTATTTCATATATGGGCATACCTGGTGAAATGCTCGGAAAGGGTCCGGTCAACATGACCGATATACTCTCCTATCCATTCATATTTCTGGTGGTCGGTTTTGTTCTGTTGCCGGTTTACATGAGAGTGAAGGTCACCAGCGCCTATGAATTGCTGGAAAACAAACTTGGCCTTAGCATTCGTCTATTGGGCGCCTCGCTTTTTATAGTGCTTCGTTTGTTTTGGATGACGCTGCTTGTTTTTCTTACGGCCAAGGCGATTGCGATCATGATCGGGGCGGATGAGAAATACATTCCCTGGATTGTCGTTATGACCGCCGCGTTCGCGATAACTTACACGTCATTAGGGGGTCTCCGAGCAGTGGTTATCACCGACCTCATGCAGACCATCCTGCTTTACGGAGGCGCCTTGCTGGTCATAGGGACCATCACCGTGAAGATGGGTGGATTCGGCTGGTTCCCAACCGAGTGGCAAGCGGATATCTGGGATACACAGCCTATTTTCAGCCTCGATCCATCCACGCGGGTCACCGTCGTCGGAGCTATCCTTACCGTGTTTGTCTACGCCTGTGCAAATGCCGGTGGCGATCAGGTGTCTATTCAACGGTTCATGGCGACCAAAGATGCTAAGACTGCGCGTAAGGCGATCGGTATCCAGCTCTGTGTTGCCGCCATCGTTACCCTTACGCTTGCTGTTACCGGATTGGCCCTGCTCGGTTATTTCCAAGCGAATCCTCAGTTCCTTCCGGCGGGAATGACGCTTAAGGAAAATGCCGATAAGATCTTCCCCCACTTTATCGCCTTCCACCTTCCGCCCGTGGTCTCCGGTCTGGTGCTGGCCGGACTCTTTGCGGCCGCCATGTCCAGCATCGATTCCGGCGTCAATTCCATCACCGCCGTCGTGATGACCGACTACCTTGATCGCTTTGGCATCAAGCCCGAGACTGAAAGAAAGCACGTCTTGTTTGCCAGAAGCTTGGCTATCGTTATCGGTTTGGTAGTTGTTTTGGCTAGTGCATTGATAGAACATGTGCCGGGCAACATTACCGCCGTAACCACCAAAACGGTGAACCTGCTTACAGTTCCCATCTTCATCTTGTTTTTCTTTGCTTTATTCGTTCCGTTTGCCAACGCATTCGGCGTTTGGATAGGAGTGACGTGCAGCATTACCACCGCCGTTCTGATCGCATTCTCCGGCCCCATATTCGGAATGAATGAACAGGGACTGGACCCCGTCAGTTTCCAATGGATATCCCCATCGGCATTGCTCGTCGGCATTAGTTCAGGTTGCGTGGCTTGTAAGATATTTTCAATGACGAGTCGCCCGAAGAATCCTCCTGCCGTTTAAGGTTAATTCTGGAGTTTGCGCCATAACCCTTTCCGAGAGATTTTTAAATTTTACTTCTTCAAACCCTAAATAAAACGCCTTTTTGTGGATGGTATCATAGACAGTTTCTGTATAGTAATCTTTTTGTAGAGAATGAATATAACGCTGGTTCAGGAACGAGACGTAAGCCCTTGCTTGGATAAAAAAATAAAGGAAGGTCTTTGCCTTTGTTTTCCGGATGACATGGAAACCTTTTCAGTCACTCGCGCCTGGCATAATACAGCCCCCTCATGGAGTTTGTACTCAGAGGAAAAAGACCGTATCATTTCACATGTCGGCGTAGTAGACAGAAATATTCGAGTTGGTGACAAAGTTGCGCGCGTTGCAGGCATCCAGAACGTATTTGTTTTACCTGAATTCAGAGGAAAGGGCTTTTGTGATGCTCTTATGAATGCAGCTATGGTTAAGGCGGCTGAATATGGTTTTGATTTTGGCTTGTTGTTTTGCATCTCTGATATTGAAAAAGTTTACGAGCGAAGTGGATGGATTAAATTGCCGCATAGCTCTATTCTAGTCACAGATGAATCCGGAAGAGACGGGACTCTCCCAGGCAAAAACATCGCCATGTACTCTCCTCTGAAACTCAGTACCTTCCCTGCTGGGGACATCCACCTACAAGGCAATGACTGGTGAGTCGATTAACTGACGCGATGAATTTGGAAAACCGAATCTCTATATTACCTGACACCGTCGAACGACATATTAAAACATTGTC
>CAZFUD010000159.1:0-9624 GCA_964521705.1 uncultured Opitutaceae bacterium
CAACAAAAGAGCGGCGAAGAGGATTGGCAATTTTCTACCTACGCCAATAGATCCACCAACATCACCCCACTCTGCCCCATTTAACACTAGGCCATAATTATCTAATCCGAGTTGTATGAATCGATGAAGCAGGGTCTTTTTTGCAGATAGGGAATCGTTTAATAATAGCCTTAGGGCGATGTCGTGTGCATCGCGAGCCATTCCCGCACCGTAGTTTTCCATATTCTGTTCAGGGTGGAGGTAATCGCCTTGCCATTCTAGTCGATGGTCGATCCATGGTTTCTCTATAAGCGCACTCAAGGAGGAAACCGTTGGAGTAGAAGGCACTGGATCTAGAGAGAGAAGCAGGTTGTAATCAATGTGCTCAGTGGTAACGTCTGTGACTTTTTTGGGCCCAGCGTAGGAAGGGCGGAAGGATCCAGGGGGTGGGTGAGACTGAACGACCGTCAATATTGCAGCGACTTCTAGAACTGGTCTCGCTCTATTTGAGGCGATATCTCGACTAATTGTTGAAACTAGAGATGAACCAGAATTGATAACAAGATTTGGAAGCCGTTCCGAAGCGTTTAGGGAGGGTTCGTATCCTGATATTCTATCATCATAGCCATGAATTTGCATATCCGGAATAGGGTCTATCATCGAGCCATCATGACCTAGCTGAGCGTTGGGCATTGATATGTTAATAACCTTAACACCTTCTCCGCCAATATTTTCAATTACATAATAATCGCCGTTTACGTATTGACCGATTTCGTAATCAGTATCGAAGGTCCAAGTAATCCCATATTGGTTAACTGAAGTGGCAGCAAATAATAGCCCTGGATTCGACATGCAGGCTACTGCAAAAAAGAAGAGTTTGGGAGTGGTCATGTTAAGATTGATAAAAACTGATGCACAGCGACCTATTTTTCCAGATCGAAATCTTCGTAGGATCGTTTCCAGGCTTTAGATCCTAAGATTAAGACGAAATTTTAAATAAATTTCGTATTTGTAAATAGTGTTGGAAAAGAAAAATATGAATTATGTTTTGGGGGTGTGGTAAATCCGTTTAATGGTATTAGATATTCTAAAATTTGGGGAATTTAAAAACATTAGATGAAATACCGAGTCACAGTATTAATTTGAACAATGATTTTCCGTCACTGTTTGAGACTGTCTAATGAGACGTGAGGTCGAAAATATTTTGGTTTTATGCACCTTGCCAGCACTTTTTCCGAAATGCTTCCTACTACAGGGAGTCGATGGAACAACAAACACCTCCCCGCGACCTAACCGACCTAGAGTGGAGCGTGATAGGAACTCCGATAACCGGGCTTTTGCAAACTCGGCAGACAGCCTTGGTGCGAAAAGCGGTGCGTGCTCCACGCGATTTATACCGAGTGCGAAGCGGAAAAACTCGGAGGATGGCGCCGCAGGATCTTCCGCCTTGGCGGATCTGCTGCCACTATTTTTCGAAATGGAAGAAAGAAGGCGTCTGGCAGAGGGTCCAGGACGAGCTTCTAGGCTACGCACGCCACCGCAGCTGAAAAAAGCGCCCACCGCTGCGATCATAGCCTCGCAGAGCGTGCGAGCTGCTGGCTACCCCGGCTTTCTCGAACGTGATGGGGGAAAAGGCTTGGGGAATCAAATGGCATCTGCTTGTGGACACGCTTAGACTCGTGCTTGAGGCATTGGACCACTCGACCTTGCTCCAGGACCGCGACGGAGTTCGACTGGTTCCAGCCAAGCTCTAGTCGGCGTTTGGTTGGATACGCAAGATCTGGTCCCAGGCCGAATATGCCGGGAAACATGTAGACTAGGGGTCCGGAATTCCAAGCCACTAAAGAGTCGAACTGAAGATAATCCGGCTAAGCGATAAAATCGAGGGCTTCGAGTTAATGCTTTGTCGATGGGTCGTGGAGCGGACCTTTGTCTGGCCCTCGCAACATGGCAGGCTGACCATCGATCGCGAAAGCAAAATCTGCTCCTCTGGGGCGATGATATACATAGCAATGATCAGACTCATGATAAGGAGACTCGCAAATTAGGCCTCATTAAACAGTATCTTAGAAAAGACTTAGTACAGCAAGCGCATGAATAAAGTCTTAAAAAATATACCAAGACAAATCGAGTTTGTTTTAACATATCGCCAAAACATGCGTCTAGGCTCTTGTATTATCCTGTAAAGCCACTCCAAGCCGATATCTTGCATCCAAATTGGAGCCCTTTTTACGAGTCCCGCCATTACGTCGAAGCTTCCACCAACCCCCTGAATTATTCTTCCTGCGTCTTTTTGTTTTAAATATTGGCCAAGTTCTTCTTTTGTTGGAGATCCCAGTCCCAAAAATACGATGTCAGAATCTGCTCGAGATATCATTTTAGCAATATCTGACCAATTCTCTTTTAAAAAATAGCCATTACGGTAACCGGCTATTGTAACATCGGGATATCGCGTTTTGCTAAGTTCAACACAAGCTTCTACTATTGGCTGTTTGGCTCCGAGAAAAAAAACGCGATATTTGTTGGTATTCGCAAGATCTAAAATGGATAACATAAGGCCTATACCATCGATACGTTCAGGGACGTTGTAGCCGAGTAATCGTGCCATCGGAATCATTGGCTTGCCGTCTGTTAAAACCAGATCAGCTGACCACATTAATGATTTGAGAGCCGAATCATCCTGAATTTTGGCGATCTTATTTGCGTTTACGAACTGAATCGTTTTGGCAGATTCCTTGTCTGCGATACTCTGTTTAACAATGTCTAAAACTTCGGAACGTAACAAGGGATCAAGGGGGCAATTCAGAAAATCTATTCGGTTTATACTTCCCATGAAGAAATGCTAGAATTTTTAAGTTTGAAGAGTTTTTTAATTCGACTAATTTGCTCTTGACGCAGGTATCGCGAAGTGGATTTTTCGATTAAAACATCACGTTTAAATAATCGGTAATAAAGATAGCCGAAACCGAGCAATGTTGAACCAATAATTGGAGGGTAATAGAATATTCTACGAATCATTTTTACTATCATAAAAATGGGGTGACTTCCGAATGATCCTGCAAGAAGCCCAGCCCGAAAGCTTCCTCTTAAAATCCCACTTGCTGAGGATGTTGGCCTATAATGGTTCACCTGAAGGCTACGAATGGTTTTAGTGTGCCATCCCATTTCGCGCAATCGCAATTCTGAATAGGTATCGGAACCGCCGTAGTCTAGTGTAAGAAATCCTCCGAGTATAAGGAAGCATTCGCGCCTGTACATTTGTACGCAACCAGCGACAGACCAAGGAACATTGACGGGCCGTGGTTTGAATGTTCCTGAAGTATTCTCGTATACTTCTCCGCCAGTGATTGCTAGTTTACTTTCGGTTTTGAATTCGTCAGTTACGGTTTTGAAATAGTTGATCGATTCTAATGATATATCTGTGTCAAGTATACCGATATAATCGTAATCCAAGATATGTAGCGTACTAAATGCGTGATTGATAGCTTTATCCTTTGATCCGAACGAACGATTCTCATTGGGAGGGAAAGAGTGGATTTTGATGAAATTATTTTTGTCTGCGTATTCTTTAAGAATTTTCGGTGTATTGTCAGTAGATCCATCATCTATAATTATCCACAAACTAGGCAATATTGATTGCTTGAGGACAGATTCTATGCAAAGAGCAACGAAATCCTGTTCATTTTTGCACGCGCTAAGTATAACAAAGCTTGATTGTTGGCACTTTGCAGACACGGAGGTAGATGCGTTAGAAGTTTAATAGTTCTTTAGTAACTCTTTCTGCAGTTTTCCCATCCCAGAGAGGAGGTTTTTCTCCTAAAAATGGTGGTCCGTCTAGAACGACCTTGATGTCTTCCGATAGTTTGTCACAGTTTGTTAGTTTATTGCTTCCAACTGTAATTGTCACCGGCCTTTCGGTATTAGGACGTAGGGTCAAACAAGGCGTTTGAAAATATGTAGTTTCTTCCTGTAGGCCTCCTGAATCAGTAATGACAACAGCCGAATTCTTAGAAAGGTATAGGGAATCGTGATAACCAATGGGATCGATACATTTTAGATTATCTATGTTTCGATAATCGATCTCAAACATATCCAACATTTTCCTTGTCCTTGGATGGACCGGGAACACTACTGGCATCTTTTCCGCTAGAGAAGCGATTCCTTGGATAATTGGTTTGAGTGTGGTTTTCGTGTCTACGTTTGAGGGACGATGCAAGGTTACATAAGAGAAATTTTTAGGTGTCAGATTAAGGCTTGTGCGAAGATATTCGCCTTTAGATCTAGAAAGGTTCGTGACAAGAGAATCAATCATTATGTTTCCTACGAGTTTTATCTTCGCTTCAGGAATCCCTTCGTCACGTAGATTTTCGCAACCGTCCTCGGATGGAGGAAGTAGAAGATCAGCTATAGCGTCCGTGACCAAACGATTAATTTCCTCGGGCATTGTGCGGTCACCGCTGCGTAATCCGGCTTCTACATGAGCCACGTTAATATGAAGCTTGGTAGCGACGATTGAGCAAGCGAGGGTAGAATTGACGTCACCGACGATTACTACCCAATCAGGAAGATGTTCGAGGCAAACTTGCTCAAATCTTTTCATTATATCCGCCGTTTGCTCTGCATGAGATCCGGAACCGACTTCTAAATTTATGTCAGGGTCTGGAATTCCGAGTTCCCGAAAGAATATCTCTGACATCTTTACGTCGTAGTGTTGACCGGTGTGAACGAGTAACGACTCGATCGTCTCCTCACCCCAACACCGTTCTCGATTTTGTCTGTCAAAAGCTCGCATGAGCGGAGCGATCTTCATGAAATTGGGACGAGCACCGGCTACTACAACGACTTTCATAGGAATTTTGGACTATAATAAGTTTTTAAAAAAGGTTAATGGTTAAGGGTATATTGTTTAGTAAATCAAATTATGTGTGGCGAAAGAAAAATTCGCGTACTTTTTTACAGAGCCTTTCATCGGCCCAGTGACTAAACGGTCGGTTCTTTTTGTTTATGTTAAAGTCGTTAAGCGCGGTATTGAGGTCACGTTCGTCTAGTACTACTTGAAAGAGTCTACGGTTGGATAGATGATTAACGGTGGCTAATTGATGGTTATTGTGAGCCTCGGCGAAATTAATATTACGGGGCATGACGAAGATAGGCTTCTCGTTTTTGAGGGCGGCAAGAATCGACCCCATGCCGGCATGTGCGATGATAAGCGAGGCGTTTTCCAGCCTTGCGGCGAATTGCGACGAGGAAAGGAATTGGCAGGTTTCTATGTGCTGAGGCACATAGCGTGAGCAGCCAATCTGTGCGAAGACTTGCACGTCGGGGTTCGACCCGGCCCACTGGTCGACGACTTTGACCATACGATCGAAGGGGACGTCCGAACCAACGGTTACAAAAATCTGAAAGGATTTTTGATCACTAATTTCTAATCGCTGATCGCTAATCGGATCGGCCTTTAGATCTCCAGAATTGAACCTCTGATCACTGATGTTATGAAAGTGTCGCTCTGTTCGGTGCTTGCGTTGCTGCGTAGAGATGTCGCTTCGATCGGTAGCTAATGGCTTATCCTCGTTAGTTGAGGCTTTTTGTTGACTGGTTGTTTCTTGATCAGCGAGGGCTTCGTTAGAAGCCTCATCCCCTAAAACGTCTCCGTAGTAGTGCGGGCCATCGGGTTTGGCGAGATGTTCCCACTGGGTGAGCCAGAGATCCGTGTGCTTGCCGGCTTTTTGGCCGGAAAGGGAGAGCTCCTCAGCGTTGGCTATGCTGTCGATCCAGATGGTTTTACGTCTAAAGATCTTGCCAACGAAAATGGCGAAGAATCCTGGAGCTGCACCGGTGGAGAGAATGATCTTGGGTCGCTCGATTAAAATTACCCAGAGTATGGAGAGGGCGCTAATGAGGAGTTTGCATTTCTGGGTCCGATTCGCGTCCACGATAGAGCGGAAACGTTCGCCTGGGACGTCGTGTTCGTAGTCTGCATAAGTGGTGGCGTAGGTGACGTCGCAGCCTTCAAAAGCGGGGCGTAGACGGAGCATTTGAATCCAATGACCACCAGAGGAAGAAATGGCCAAGACTTTTGTCCTAGAGCCGCTCGATCGCTGATTTTGATGGAGCTTCAGTCGAGATGGTGTAGCAATTTCAGATTTCAAATTCACGGAGTTGATTTAGCCTCTAATCGCGGAGTCGAGGGCGGATGACTGACCATGCGTCGCTTTTGAGCTATGCAGGGTTCTCGATAAAGGGTTGGGGCTTGGAGGTTTGAGAATTGTTCATTGAAGATTGCTGAGAGTGAAAGGCGGAGGGCTTAGGACTGAGATTGGGTTACTGTTCTCTGTCCTTGGGGCTCTGATTTCGGAAATGCATCAGCTTGCTCCGCGGCCTAGCAGGACGGTGGGGATGGTGAGGAGGAGGATTTTGATATCTAACCAGATGGACCAGTTGTCGATGTATTGTTTGTCGAGTTCCATCCATTTGTCGAAGCTGAGGTTGTTCCGTCCGCTGACTTGCCAAAGGCAGGTGATACCTGGTTTTATGGAAATTCGTTTGCGAAAAAGCCATTCGTATTGCGCGACTTCGCTGAAAAGCGGGGGGCGGGGACCGACGAGTGAGATGTCGCCGACGAGGGCGTTCCAAAGCTGAGGGAGTTCATCGATACTCGTCTTACGAATGAATCGCCCGATGCGGGTTATTCGTGGGTCTTTCTTGATTTTGAAGACGGGTCCGTCGACTTCGTTTTGGTCGACGAGTTTGGCTCTGAGCTCTTCGGCGTTGACGACCATTGAGCGAAATTTGAGAAGTTTGAAACTGCGCTTGTTCATGCCGACACGTTCTTGGGCGAAGAAAATGGGGCCTTTACTGTCGAGCTTTACGAGTAGGGCAACGAGAGCAAGCAGGGGGCTAAGCAAGAGAAGCATTAGTGCGGATCCTGCGATGTCCATGAAGCGTTTAATGAGAAGTTGGAGAACGTGGCTTTCACGGAAGAAGGTGACGATTGTGTTTCCGCCGAAGGTCTCGATGTGTAGGCTTTTGAGGATACGTGCATAGTCTGATTCAGGTGTGAAGCGAACGACTACCCCTAGGTCGTAACCTAAGGCAATGATGTGAGTAATCGCTTTAATGTTTCTTTGAAAAGGGATGCAGATGATAATCTCGTCGATTTTCTCGTTTTCGAGTATTTCAGGTAATTTTTCGATTGAGCCGAGCAACAATTTTGGGGTTTCGTCTGGTGCTTCATTTGGGGCTGTTATGTATCCGATTATCTGATATCCGAGTTCCGTGTTGTTGGCGACTTTTTTGGCTAAGGCTTTTGCTTCCGGATTAGTTCCGACTATAAGCACATTGCGAAAATTAGACTTGATGCTACGAGTTAAGCGGAGAAATAGACGAATTGTGCAACGGGCGAAAAGTCCAAGGAGATTATTTGTACACCAAAAAATAGCGATGGATTTTAGCCCAAGGGTTTCGAAGTCGAAAATGACGCCAGCTAATAAGAGAACAAAAGCCGTTGTCGTGCTGGCTTTGAAGAGTCTGTAGACCTGCTGGTTGAAGGAAATAAAGCGGCCTGTGTCGTATTTGATGAAACGATTGAACACGAAAGTCCAGGCGACGAGCATTAGAATGAGGCCGACGGATTCGAATAGTTTGTATTCGCGATTGAAGACAATGTAGATATGCGTTAGTGAGTTCACGCCTTTGGCGAGCGCGACTACAATAAACAGACTAATCGCTAAAGATAGCTGGTCGAATATGCGAAGACCGTGGATGAAGAGTTTGTGTCGAAGGCGGATCATGAATCGTGGAGGGCGGAGGTCGGAGGACTGAGGGCTGAGGACTGAGGGCTGAGGTCGGAAGTCGCAGGTCGGAGGGGCGGATGAATGGGGTGGGGTTTTCGATTATCTTTCCGAGCATCGAGCCGATGTGGCGGCACTTTCTATATAGCTCGTCGTGCTATTCGGGAGTTGTGTACTTGGCTCCGAAAGCGAAGTCAAAAAAGGTGTATGTTTCCTTTAGCTTGCCGTCTGCGTCGGTTAATTTGCTGATTTGGAAGATCTCGTTGGCTAATTTGAACGCTTGGTTGTATACTTCTAAATTTTTAGCAGAGTTGATTATCATAATACCGTCTTCTGGCTTTAGATCTCAGTCTTCTGAGCGCCCGACGAAGTAGCTCGCGACTCTGTCGGGCGTGGCGTGCCAGTATTGGCCGCCGTAGCTCTCTTTGACGTGTTGGAGAAAGTCGGCGTAGTAGCTAATGGGAAAGCTGGAAGCGTTACCGTTGCCCTTGAAATCCATGTAGTCGGGATGCGTATTGAGAAAAACCATACCGCCTTGCTTTGCAATCCAGGCGGTTTTCTCTTTCCAAATCGCGTTGCTAGATTCGCAGAAGAGAAGGAAGAGTGTAGAGTCCTGAGGGAGAGTGTAGGGGAGCTCGACGTAGCCACGTCGATCTGAGGGCTGAGGGCTGAGGACTGAGGACTGAGGCTCGCTTTCCGGTATCTGCCCCCCGCCTTCCGGTCTCGGCTTTGGTATCCATTTCGGGAAGATGGTTCCTAATCCATCGGGTTGGGGCTCGAAGGGGTCGGTATCGAAGGTGGAGGTGTCGTAGGAGATGTTTAGGGAATGGAGCCAGTCGAGCCGGTGATGCATGAGGGGAGATCGGAATCCAGTTGCACCCCAATTTTTCAGATACTGATTGATTCGTTTGGCGCGGCGTTGAAAGGTATCTCGATCGTTGTATAGTTTGCCATCATGATAGAGGCCGTGCACCCCAACTTCGAACCCGTAGTCTTTTAGCTCTTGTATTCGTCTCTCGCTTACGCTGTATTCGCCTTCGGGAATAAAATTGATGACGGAGCGGAATCCGAGCTGTTTTTCGACTTCGAGGAGCTCATCTAACTTGTCGTAGCCGATCTGGGTTTCGACATCGTGAGAAAGGACGAAGGCGAAGTCGGCGCCGTTGGGCCAGCCTCTCCAATCGTCAGGGACAGCTCCTGAGGGGGGATCGATCGGCCAAGAGCCGGAGTAACGGATACGCTTCCGTTTGGCAAAAAAACGCCGAGTCGCCATGCGGAAGCGCCAGGGTAAGTAGGGCTTAGCGTGGTAGTAAAGTTTGAGTTGGAGCATGGGTGCGTAGCTACGGGTACTGAGGACGGAGGACGGAAGTCGGAGGCTGATTGCTGATTGCGGATCGACGAAGCCTTGGCGTAGTCACCGACGAGTCGGGGTAGTATATGAATAGCGTAGCAAAATTTCGAATCGAAGATTAACTAAACGCGTTTCTATGGGGTTTTTACGGTCAATCCGATTTTTTCGGCGAGTCGGCATTGACGTTGGTCATAACTGATAAAGGTGTCGGCTTCGATGAGATGGGCGCAAACGACGTGCAGGATATCGAGAGTCCGGCAGCCGAGTGTCTGCGTGTGGCGGCTGAATTGGTGGAAAGTAGGGATGAGCTCGAAGCGATCTAGATCGGGCGTGTAATAGAACCCTTTTCGTTTCAATTCCCGAAAATTCATCGCCAGCTGATTCGCTGCTTCCTCGCTAATCTCGCTTCTAAAGACTTTTAATCGGAAGGCGTTGTGAAGCTCGGCTTCCTGTATTTCCCAGATGGGTAGAGGCTCGTCTTGGGAGACGACAACCTGATCGAGT
>CAZFUD010000160.1:0-9511 GCA_964521705.1 uncultured Opitutaceae bacterium
ACGCCACTGCTAAGAGATATTTCATAAAACGCATATTCAATTTCCCAGATAAGCTAAGTTGTCATCGTACTTTAGCTGGCAGGGTTTCTCCTTCTTTCCAAATTCCATCAACTTGCGTACCGACAGAGATATCGTTGAAACCCGTAAAGTTTCGGTGCAGCAGGCTGTTGAGAGCATCAACGGCCATTGCCCCAAGAGCGTCTCGCTGAGGCTCTATACCAGATACTTCCGCCGGATCTTCGCTTGTGTCTAGTGAAACGTATCCAAAATCATCCGGCACTTTGAACCCTTCTTGTCGAACGATATCCAAAAAGCCCTTATATCGACTTACGACCGCTTCTGGCCGATACCGGGAAAGCCAATCCTTGATAGCATCAGGCCCCTGATTATTACCGATTCGCAGTATTGGAATATCGCTCGAATCCGGAGCTAGTTCCGAAGCCTCTATCAAGTGAGCGGCATCCCACTGATAGCTCCATCTCGCCGCTATATCATTTTGCAAAACCAAGCCCACCCTTCGGTACCCCTTTTCGGCAACCTTATTCCAGCAGTTGATCATATCCATGTAATGATTTTGCACTACATGATGAAAAGCCGTGTATCGAGATGGGCGGCTAATAGTGACAACGGAAAAGTGCTTCCACTCTAAGTCCAGTGAATCGTCGTTGTTTTCCAAAGGCGCCAGTATCAAGCCTTTGACACCTCTCGACCGTAGAATTTGAGAGAAGCGCTTTCCCGACATCCCGTCTTCCTTGGCCCAAAAGAGCTGTACGGAATAGCCAAGCTGTTCCGCTCTTTGCTTAGCGCCCCTAATCACCTCTTGCTGATTAGCCTTTCCAGACCAGGCGTCCTTCGCACTCCAGTTTGTTACTAGGGCGATTACGGAGTAATGCGTATGCACTCGCAGCTTGCTTCGATATGCCGAAAGGGCTGATAGGGCCGGATCGGGAACATAGCCCATTCGCTTGGCTATCGCTTGCACTCTCTTTGCGGTCTTCGCTGCTATTGTCGCGTCGTTCCGCAACGCCATAGAAACCGTAGACAAACTGAGGTGGGCCTCTTCAGCTATATCCTTTAATCGGACTCTTTGAGGCGATCGAGTCTCCGTTAGGGGATCCATAAGATATACAAGCTAAGCTAAATTTGGGCGAATACGAAAGATTTCTGAACTGTTTCAGGGAATTCCTCGATTTTCAGGCCGACTCAGCCTATTTGTTCGATACCACGGCCAATTGAGCATTGGGCTTCGGCTGCTGTACTGTTTCAGATCAATCGGGCTTCGTAGAGCTGGCCCATTATCTAAAGTACTATTTCCTTAGGTTTCGCTAAACAGGCAATCGGAATTTGAAAACAGGGTTGCCGAGACACCGCTACTACCTAGCTTTTCATGGCCCAATCCTCAATTTTCTCCGTGCAACCGATCGAATATCCACCACCTCCTGAAAAACTGAGCGACCAGCGCTGGTGGAAAGCAATCGGCTTTCTTGGGCCCGGCATCATCATAGCTTCGGTGTCCATCGGCAATGGCGAAACGGTTTTCGCATCTCGAGGGGGCGCTATTTTCGGGTACAGCATGCTCTGGTGCTTCTTCCTAGGAATATTTCTGAAAGGAGCACAGATCTACGCCTCAGCTCGGTATATGCTTCTTTCCGGCGAGCATCCGATGCAGAGCTGGACCATGCTACCCGGCCCCCGCGGCTGGTTTCCCCTCGGACTACTCTTCATAACCGCGATCTGCCTCCCCTTTCTTCTAGCTTCTCTGTCCCTTTCAGTGGGTTCCCTAATCGCCTGGATAATGAATGCGGATGGCGACCCCGATTTTATCGTTCGCTCGTGGTCGACTCTACTAATTCTCGTGGCTGTCGCCTTTAGTTGGAGGCAGGGCTACAAACGCCTGGAGCGGACACAGACGCTCGTCGTCACTCTGCTGCTAGTTTCCATTCTTGTCGCAGCCATCGCTTGTCAGCCCAGCATTCTCGGACTGGTCAAAGGGCTCTTCGTACCGACCATTCCAAACTACAAGGATTGGATACATGAGCATTATCCAAACATCGCCTCGACATCCGCTTGGATCGAAATCGTTTCATACATAGGCATCATAGGCGGCGGTCTTCCAGCCTACATCGGCTACTTTAGCTTCCTCCGGGAAAAGCGTTGGGGCATTTTTCAAAAGGAATCGATCTACCGCCATTCAACCTCGGAGGGATACACAGAGATTGATACGAGCGATTCTAATCTCAGTAACGGCCGTACTTGGCTCAGAGCCGTAAAGATCGATGTTGCCGGCTCCTTTATCGCCGTATTCATCTTTTCCGCCGCATTTATGGTTCTGGGTTCGGTTATCCTTCACGAAGGCCATCAGATTCCCGATGGGCTCGATCTCCTTTCCCATCAGGAATCGTTCCTGACCAACCTGCATCCATCCCTTCTCATTCTCTATCGAATAGGGATTTTCACCGCCATTGGAGGCACCTTGTTCGCCACCTTCGATGTCTGGACAAAATCGGTATACGAAGGATTGGTCCCTTTCAAAAAAGAAGGCAAAGCTATTGATAGCAATCGGCTCAAGCGTATCATAATCGTCACAACATCCACTGTTGGTATCGCCGTGATATGGATCGGTCGCTACTGGGCGCCCTTGGAAAATCCAATCTCCTTAGTGCGGATACCCGCCATGCTTGGCGGCACACTCGGTTGCGGGGCCTGGTGTCTCGGGGTCGCCTGGGCGGATCGTCGCAATCTGCCAGATCAATTGAAAATGAAAGTGCCGCTTTTCTGGGGTTTGATGCTCTCCGGCGCTATTCTCCTAGCCTTTGGAGCAATCGGAATGTACATGAGGTTTTTCGGATGAAGGGCACTGTTTCAAGTAGCGGCCAATTAGCAACCATCTCTACTAAATGCTAGGCGTAACCGTATTTCCAGAGTACATACAAAGCGAGGGCATCGAACCCTTGCTGGATAACTTGCTTAATCGGGCCCCAGTTTCCGCGGTTTCCATTTCACCCTACGTGATGAGTCTCTGCCCCGAGGAAGAAGGTGGCGAACGCGAACCTCCCGCCGATGCGGGAAAAGGGCTAACCCGATTGTTGGAGCGACCGCTCTGGGGGGAAAAGGAAGTTTGGGTGAAGGCGAGCCCCAGCTTTACGCCAAGCCCGGAACTATACAACGGACTTCGCTACCAACCTTCGAAAGCCACCGACGAGACCCGAGACCTCGGCCCCATAATCGCGGAATTCATCCCAGCGGCCCGGTCCCGTGGGCTCAAAGTCTATTTCCAGATACAATCAGCCATACCACCAGGCTATCGCGTTCAGTTCGGCGGACCGATCGAGGATGATAGGCCCTTACTGCCTAACGGGACGGAGCCTGACCAAACCCTCGACAACAATGGTTCCTTGGCCAGCCCGCACATTCTAGACTATGGAGCCGCGCTCACAACCGACCTCTTGCAGAACTATCCCGACATCGATGGCATTCGTATCGATTGGCCGGAAATACCGCCCTACTTTTTGGAGACCGTTTTCACCGACTTTGGACCGCATGTGGAGCAATTTGCCAGGAATAATGGTTTTGATTTCGAAGATATCCGTAATCTGGCCAATGATACCCACCAACGCTTTTTTGGAAGCCTAACGGACAAGGACTTGGAAGCTTTTATCGAAACTCCAGAGCTGCTCATATCCGACCTAAGAATCAGCGAAGAACGGGCTAAATTGAAAACCAGCATTGTAGCCAACTTACTCCAGCACTTTCGCGACGCCATGGATGCAGTCGGCGGTAGGGAGAAGGCTTTGATCCCCAGCGCCTTTCCTTCGCCTTGGAATCAGTTGAGCGGATTCGACTATGCCACTGGAGGAGATATCGCCAGCGCTATCAGTTGTAAGTACTACACCATGCATTGGCCAATGATGTTGCGCAACTATAGCGATACCTTGACGCTCCATAACCCGAATCTTTCCCGCAAGCTTCTTGCCGACTGCCTATGCGGGGCCTTCGAAGCTGTTTCGCCTACTCCAGACAGTTCCGATGCCTTCGAGTATCCAGCTCCTCAGGACAATCATATCGTTTCCCACACCGCTTTATCAGAGAAGCAGAAACTGGTCGAATCCGAGTGCGCCAGTGTGCCGGTCTGGCCCCTCACTCATGCCTACGGTCCCATCGACGATATGGTGGCCCGAGCCCGGGCCGTTTTCTCCGTTTCCAAAAAACGTCTCTGGATCAATCGCTACGCCTACTTGACAGACGAAAAACTTAGTGCCTTAGGAGCGATGATGAAAAAGGGAGCATCAGACTAGCGTGGCTGATCGAAGAAGTCTACTGGCACCATAAGTTTATTTTCCTGCGCTTCCAGCGCCCCCAGCTTCGCGCTTTCCTGGGTGTAGGCAATCCAATCCAGATCGGCCCACATGGCCGCGCGCTTCGCTTCCCGATCGCCGGCGTTTTCGTAAACCCATATATGGACGTATTGATTGGGATTACCCGTTTCGGTGGTCATGTACGCGAGTGGTTGGCCAAGATGTTTGCTCTGTGGCGCCTTGCCCATTCTTTCGTATAGTTCCAAGTGCTTCTTGATTGTGCCTGGTTTGCACGTGTAGGTGCGTACGTCTAACAACATGGCAAGAGTCCTCAGCTTAATTCGTTACGACCGATTAAAGTGATAGCATATTGATTAATTATTACCAATCCACGACCGATCCGTCGTCTACGTCGTATTGCGGCAGGTACTCGCGCGGTTCGCCCACTTCGTCGTCGATACGATTCTGATCGATGGTAATACCCAGTCCGGGCCCCTCAGGAATCGGCCTAAATCCATCTTTCACAGGCGGCAAGGGTTCCGCTAACAAATCGTGTTCGCGATCCCCCCGCTCCTGTACCATAAAATTGGGGATACAAGCAGCAATCTGTAAACTAGCGGCTAGCGAGCAGGGTCCATTAGGATTGTGGGGAGCAAGCGGGGCATAGTAGGCCTCGGCCATACCCGCAATAACTTTGAGCTCGGTTATGCCACCAGCGTAATTGACATCCGGTTGCAGAATCATGGCCGCCCCTTTCTCGAGAATCTCCCTGAATCCCCACTTCAGGAAAATACGTTCACCTGTAGCAAAAGGGATATGCGTCTTCTTAGCCAGCTCAGCCATAACATCGACATTCAGGGCTTGGACGACTTCCTCGTAGAACCAGGGCTTATAGGGCTCCAGTTCTTTAATCAGAACGCTGGCTGTCGTTGGTTGCACAGCGCCGTGAAAATCGATTCCGATGTCCACGTTGTCTCCCATTCGTTTCCTTAGGTCGGCAAAACGTTCGACGACTTCGCCAACAAATTTGTATCCTTCCGCATACTTGTGGGCCTTGCGATCCGCTATCGGACCCACCTTCATGGCCCTAACGCCAGTTTTCTTATCCGGCACTCCGTAAACGAAAGCCTTGTCCCGTGTCGGACCGCCTAAGAGCTTGTAAACTGGCACACCGTAGCACTTGCCCGTGATATCCCAAAGGGCTTGGTCGATTCCCGATGAGATGGCCGACTTGATGGGACCACCCCGATAGAAAGCCCCTCTATGAATAGCCTGCCAGTGATGAACCACCCGCCTCGGATCCTTGCCTATCAGGTAGTCACCTACTTCCAAGGCTCCGGCCGCGCAGGCCTTGGCATCGTCTTTAAGCATCTCGCCCCAACCCGTGATTCCCGCATCTGTATATATCTTAACGAATACCCACGAATTCTTGAGCACGAAGGTCTCCAGTTTGGTTACCTTGATGTTATCTTTCGGGCTGATCGGAGCCGCTCGGCCAAGAGGGCTGGCTGCGCTAATGCCAAACAAAGCTCCTGAAGCATAGAGCATAGTCTGCAGCCAAGAACGACGATTATAGATATTTTGGGGCATAGGTTTTTCTTTGAATTAGGATTGGCTTCCAGAATGGCGCTGTTGTCCTGGCAAAGTCAAACAAGGCAACCGTTCGGGCGGAAAAATTTAACCTAACGCTAAGGACGCCAAGGATCTTTGGACTGCAAAAACTTGGCATCCACTTCTCGGTACCAAGCGTGGAGTTGCTGGCGCATGGCTTGCACTCGGCTCGGCTGAGAAAGGGCCAGATCGTTCAGTTCTCCAATATCATTCTTCAGATTGTAAAGGTGAACACGGCCATCTTCATAGCGCTCAATGAGCTTCCAATCTCCCACTCGAATTGCCCCTGACGGAATACCGCCTTGGTTGCTGTAATGAGGATAGTGCCAATACAGAGCCTTTCGGGTGATCGATTCACCCTTCAAAATGGGCACCAAGGAAACACCGTCGACTGGATAGTCCTTCTGAGCCATCGCCATATCCAATATCGTGGGGAAGAAATCGATACTACTTACCGGCTCCGAACTGACGCTACCCGGAGCGGTAACTCCTGGCCATTTAATAATGAAGGGCTCACGTATACCACCTTCGTAGGTCCAGCCTTTTCCGCCCCGCAGAGGAAGATTTGAAGTCGGCAATCCTTCGCTGGTCGACAATCCCCCATTATCGGAGGTGAAGCAAACCACGGTACGATCGTCTATTCCCAGACTCTTGAGCCTGTCTAGAACTAGGCCAACACTTCTGTCCATGGATTCCACCATTCCCGCATAGATAGCGTGTTTTTGCAGGATGCGTACCTGTCTAGGGCCCGGATCGCCCCCACCTCGAGCGGAGCCAAAAGGCCAAACTTGCTCCTCCGTCGCGAATTCCGTTTCGCCTTCCAGACCCAAGCGCTTGGCTTTTCGCTCATACTTTTCCACTAGATCGCCCGGAGCCATCAGCGGTGTGTGGACCGAGTAGAAGGAAAGGTAGGCCATGAACGGCTGGCTACGATTCTTCTCGATAAACGCCATGGTCTCCTTAGCGAGCCGCTCGGGCAGATGCTCGCCCTTGGGCCCGTCCTCTATACGTGGATTTCCGTACGGCGAAAAGTAGTTATCACCGTTCCACGGTCCGCCATGCTTCCAACCCCCTATATTGACATCAAATCCTTGGTGCTCCGGCCAGAACCCTTCAGTCGGGCCCAGGTGCCATTTGCCTGCGAAGAACGTGCGATACCCTTCTGCTTTCAATGCTTCGGCTAGAGTTGTTTCTTCCAAGGGCATCCGATCAATCAGGGGCGCGGGCTTGTAACGCCCCTCTCGCTTGCCAGCGAAAAAATTGGTCGCGTCCACTCTGCTCGGCCACTTGCCAGTCATAATACTGTAGCGGGTAGGGCTGCAGACGGGATTGGCCGCGTAGCCATCAGTAAATCGCATTCCATCTCGAGCGAGTTGGTCGATGTTTGGCGTCTCGTAAAAAGTGTCCGGACTGTTGGCTCCGATATCCATGTAGCCAAGATCGTCGACCAGGATGAAAAGAATATTCGGCGACTGCCCGGTCGCGCTAGAAACCAGAAGGGAAGACAAAATGAAGACAACGAAACGAGCCATAATCCCAGCAAACGAACTAGACACAGCCTCGTCCAGTTCGATCTCCCGCTTTGGCAATTTGTCCATCAATCATTCGTTTTGACTCAACTATCTTCCTCGATCATCCTGCCTCCAATGAAATCACTGATTTCTTTGATGAGCCTATTCATCGGCCTCACGTCCGTGGCCGTCGAAAAAATCCCGGTAGATATGAACGGGAACCCCATCGATCCTTTTGTCGCCAGCAAGGAAAATACGATCGTCTTGGTATTTGCCGGCGTCGATTGCCCGATCTCTAATCGCTACGTGCCCGCCATCAATCGGCTGTACGAAAACTACGGCTCGAAAAATGTCTCTTTTTGGATCGTGTATCCAGGCTCTTATTTCGATAGAAAGGAAGTTGTATCCCATTTAAAAAACTATCAGATCAGAGCTCCCGCTCTAATCGACCGGTCCGGCTATCTAGTTCGGAAAACTGGAGCGAACGTCACACCCGAAGTAGCAGTCTACGCTCCTAGCTCAGATGATTCTCCGCCAGAAAATTGGATCTATCGAGGACGTATCGACGATAGCTATACGGATTTCGGAAAGTGGCGACCCGAGCCAAGTCGCGAGGATTTAAAAGAGGTGCTGCAATCCCTAGCGGATGGGCAGCGGCCAGAAACTCGAGAGACCCAAGCTATCGGTTGCTACATCGCCGAATGACGGATCTGCTGAGTTCTTTCAGAGAAATTCGAAGGTAGGGCGGATCGGCTCGATCCTCCAAAATCCGTATACGGAGGACCGAGCCGGTCCTCCCTACCAAAAAGCCGAATCAAGTTTTGGGGCTTCACATTACTCATAACGGCCAAAAGAACAGAATAGCCGGTAGTCCTACTGCCACTATAAGGATCTCCAAGGGCATATAATATTGCAGGTGGCCTTACAGCTTGGGCCGCCATATCCGCTCAAAACTTGCCCAAATCGGTGCAATACGGGAATGCAGTTTGACTCTCGAACCGTGCGAGTGTTTTCGTGTCTTCGCGGGTCAATATACACCGCGAACTGAGATCGTTAACGCCCTCCGCCAAGTGGTTCCGGACAGCTACGCCCTCCTGGGCGAAACACACCTTTGCCACTGGAATGTTCGTGGACCCGGATTCTTCGCGCTGCACACCGCTTTCGAGGAGCAATACACGGAGCTCTTTACGGCAATAGACGAGATCGCGGAGCGCATTCGCGCCCTCGGCGACTTTGCTCCCGGAGGTATCAGCCGCCTCGCTAGCATGGCTGGCGTTAATGAAATTGCCGAAAATGCTTCCGCCGAGGACATGGTCGCCCATCTAGCTAGCATCAACGAGAAGCTGGTCTCGAATCTTACCAAGGCGCGTGATTTGGCCGGTGACCAAGGTGACAACGAAACCGAGGATCTGATGATCGCCCGCATCTAAATACATGATAAACACATCTGGATGCTGAAGAGCTACCTGGCAGCTTAGTCTGGCCAAGACACGTTATACTAAAGCCTCCAACAGATGGTGTTATGCGAGGCTTAGCATCCTATGATACTCACCTGGGTTACGCCTAAGTCGTAGGCATGATCATGTAGCCAAGCGTATTCCGCTAGACGGTCCCTACTCCAAAAATCGAAAACTAAACATGAGAAGAAATCCGTTCGTTACTCTTAATCATCACGCTTGGGCCTATGACGCTACGGGCGAACTCACCGGGCCCAAGGACTATACGGAATCATTCACTGTTCGGGTAATGACCCAAATCCGGCTATGAAAATGAACTCTACTTAGGCAATTCAACTTGATGATCGTCCTAGACAAAACCAGAACTCTCTAGTTTGAACCTTTCCCCGGTCACTGTACTTTCTGGAATCGATATCGCTGCATCTCGCGATTTCGCTTTTCTGCGAGGAGCTGCGGTCGGCGCCTTGGTCAACCAGGCCTCTATCGACAAAGCGGGTCGCCATTTAGTCGGTTTGTTGCAGCATAGCCCGCATTGCCAGCTGACAAAGTTGTTCTCGCCTGAACACGGATTCCGGGGCGAAGCTCAGGACATGGAATCGGTCGAAATTCAGTCCGATCCCAATACTGGCATCAAAAT
>CAZFUD010000161.1:0-9489 GCA_964521705.1 uncultured Opitutaceae bacterium
TCTACCATTCGAGGGGGCTGGAGAAACGCACAGCGATACATCGAACCAATTTGTAGTGATTCTTTCCGATATCACGTCGGAAAAACAATCTAGCGAGGCGATGATTGAATCCGAGCGGATAAGCTCCATTTTGCTTCTTGCCGCGGGAGTCGCTCATGAGTTGGGGAATCCTCTGAATTCGATTACCATCCACTTGCAGTTAATCGAACGCCAATTGAAGAAACTGGAAGAATCGGCCACTCGCAGTAAACTAGAGTCGTCAGTGGAAGTTTGCCGGGCGGAAGTGTCGCGCTTGGATGGCATCATCAAGAATTTTCTGGTGGCGATTCGGCCGCAGACGCCGGATTTTCAAACCGTTAACTTAAACGAGCTACTGGAAGAATCGCTACAGTTCCAAGCCAGCGAACTTGAGGACCGGGGCATAAAAGTGGAGATGGAGGCTGATGCGGAAAGCCCTATTGTGCGGGCGGACAAACAGCAGGTGAAGCAGGTGTTCTTCAACATAACCAAAAATGCCATGGAAGCCATGAAGCCTGGCGGTTTCATTCGAGTGAAGGTGCAGTCGGATGAGGAGCGTGTGTATCTCCGCTTCGGAGACTCGGGATCAGGGATCAGCCAGGATAGTCTATCGCGTGTATTCGAGCCCTATCATACGACCAAGACAGGCGGTACGGGATTGGGCCTCATGATTGTAGAACGCATTATGCGTGAGCACGGGGGACAAGTTGGCATAGATAGCAAGGAAGGGGTTGGCACGGTGGTGACCTTGGAGTTTCCGAAGCAAAATCGAAAATTCCGTATGTTGGAGTAGGGTTTATGGACGAAGATTGAGGATTGAAGGATGAAAAGAGGGTGTCGAGTAGCGAGGTCTGTCAGGCCGCGTTTTGCTATTCGCTCTAAATGGGACAAATTTGCCCATTGACTCCAGTATCGGGTATCGTAGTCAAATGGCATGTTGCCAACGGTTTTGATTGTCGACGACGAGCGTCATACGCGAGAAGGGCTCCAGCAAATGTTGGAGGACCAGTACGATGTCTATCTCGCGGAAAATGCAGATCAGGCCTTCATGCTGATGGAGAGCGAGACATTCGATCTAGTGCTTACGGATCTGCGCATGCCGGGAAAATCGGGACTCAAGGTAATTGATAAGGCCTTGGCCCTGAAGAACCGCCCACCTGTGATAATGATGACAGCTTATGGAAATGTGCCCTCGGCGGTGGAGGCGATGAAGCGTGGGGCCTATGACTTTCTTACCAAGCCGGTGAATTTGGAAAAGCTGGAGATCCTCATGAAGCGGGCTTTGGATTCTAAGAGCTTGCAGACTGAGGTGGAAAGCCTGCACGAGCGATTGGATGTCAAATACAGCTTCGAGGGGATTATTGGGAACTCGAAGGAGCTGAAAGAGGTTATTGAGAGGGTGAAGTTGGTGGCCCCGTCTAGGGCTAGCGTGCTGATCGAGGGTGAAACGGGGACCGGAAAAGAGCGGATCGCCCAAGCCACTCACCAAAATAGCAATCGTGGGCAAGGCCCATTTGTGGCGGTGCACTGCGCGGCTCTGCCGGCCAATTTGTTGGAGAGCGAGCTATTCGGTCACGAGAAGGGAGCGTTTACCGGAGCTACAGAGCGACGGATTGGACGGTTCGAACTGGCGGATGGAGGGACGCTCTTCCTCGACGAAATCGGCGAGATCAGCTTGTCCACCCAAGTAAAGTTGCTGCGATTCTTGGAGCAGCGAACGTTTGAGCGGATCGGCAGTTCCAAATCGATAAAAGTAGACACTCGATTGGTCGCGGCCACGAATCGCGACCTTCAGCAAATGGTGAACGAAGGAACGTTTCGAGAAGACCTGTACTTCCGGCTAAATGTTGTGCAAATCACCATGCCGCCGCTGAGGGAACGAACCGAGGACTTGCCGATCTTGCTGAACCATTTCCTGGAGGAATTCGCGGAAGAAAACCATATCGATGCTCCTACTTTCGAACCGGGCGCTATGCAGTGTTTAAGGCGCTACTCGTGGCCCGGCAATATCCGGGAACTGCGCAATTTCGCCGAAAACGTTGTCGTGCTTCATAGGGGGGGCGTTATCCGGGATTACGATCTGGAATCGAAATTTCGCGGGGAAACGCGGTCAATCGATGGCGAAGACAAAGTCGTGTCGCCCTTGGATAAAGAAGAGAACGAAAAGAGACTGCTCCGCGAAGCCTTGGCCGATGCTAAAGGAAATCGCACCAGCGCGGCAAAACTGCTGGGTATTAGCCGCCGTACCTTGCACCGGAAACTGCAGCAGTGGCCTGAGCTGGATGTAAAGGACCGGTAGGAAAACAAGATTAAAGCCTGGTCGCGTCTCTGCCGAATTTTCTATTGACTTGATCAGCGGGAAATGGATTTTTAGCGGCCTTTCTTCGCGGGCGTAGCTCAGTTGGTAGAGCACCACCTTGCCAAGGTGGCTGTCGTGAGTTCGAATCTCATCGCCCGCTCCATTTCCCAGAAATGTAGATCCGCTTTCCCATGCAGGGAAGAATTGCTCAGTCTGAGATGGCATCTCTCAAGGTTTAGGGCCGATTGCGTGTCGCCCGTAACCTTGGCGAAGGCTGATCCCTAATTGGCTAAGTCGGAAATACGACTCGTGAGTGGAACTTGATCCCGCGGCTGAGGGAAAGATTGTTAAGTGTTAGAAAGAACTAGTTAACAATGCCGTTTTCATCTGGGTTTGGCCTTCCAACCCAGCTTCTCTTCCCTCTCTCAGATCTTTACATATCGGTAAATTTGCTGCGGCTGTAGAACATACGCTTGTGGAAGGGATCGAGTTGCCTAGGTTGCCAGCGTGGTAGCGTCAGATTTTTTCCAGTTGCCGGAAAGCATGCCCTTCGCCGAATTCTTTTCACCAGATGCCCGGCCCTGGGAGTGGTTGCCCAAGATCAAAGCAGCCTTGTCTGATCTGAAAGGGAACGCTTCCGAGAAAGAGTTGCCATCTGCTTTGCATATCGAAGGTGAAGTCTTTATTTCAGATGGCGTTAAGCTTCCTGCTTTCGCTTCAATCAAAGGTCCTTGCTGGATCGGTGAGAATGTGGAAATCCGACCCGGAGCCTATATCCGGGGCAACGTGATTATCGGAGCTGGAAGCGTGATCGGCAATTCCTGCGAGTATAAGAACTCTTTGCTTATGGAGCGGACTCAAACTCCCCATTTCTCCTATGTAGGAGATTCCATCCTGGGAACTGGCGCCCATTTGGGTGCGGGAGTGATCCTGTCTAATTTGCGCTTCGATCAGAAAAATATCCGCGTTAACATTGAAGGAGAAAGGGTGGATACAGGCTTACGCAAGTTCGGGGCTATTCTTGGTGAAAAAGCGGAAGTCGGATGCAACACAGCCCTGATGCCTGGCTCGATCATTGGAAAAGGGTCATTAGTTGGTCCGACGATGAGTTTCTCTGGATACCTAGAGCCCGGCCAATTGTATGTGGAGCGTTCCTCAAAAGAGAAAATCCCGCTGAGGGATTGAGTTAGTGAAGGCATTCCACCGACCAATTGCGCGAATCAACTCGAATTGCTTTCCGGGCACGGACTTAAAATGGTAGCGACTCGATCTCCGAGCGGCCACTGAACGATTACTTCGTTCAGCAATTACCAACCAAGATGGCCGCTCGGAGATCGGCCGCTACCTTTGGGAAGTACGAGGTCTATTGACACGACCTAATTCCTTGGTTGCAGAACTAACGTGATATTTATGTAAGAAGACAAATGGCATTGAGGACCGGACCAGTCCTCCGATTGCTAGAGATCCCATTCAATTTCATTCGTGCCGATCCGTGTTATTCGTGGGCACTTAATCACTTCTCTATTGAATACATAGCCGCGTCCCTCTACCCGTCGGTGGAATTAAAATGAGAATACTTTCCGGCATACAACCTTCAGGCGTTTTGCACGTTGGAAACTACTTTGGTATGATGAAGCCGTCGATCGAGCTTCAGGATAAAGGCGAGGCCTATTACTTTATCGCGGATTACCATTCCATGACCTCCCTTTACGATGCTGAGTTGCGGCGGGAATACACGCGGCAGGTCGCGATTGACTTTCTTGCTTGCGGTCTTGACCCGCAAAAGTCCGTCCTTTTCAGACAATCGGATATTCCGGAGCATGTAGAGCTTTCCTGGATACTATCATCGGTATGCCCCATGGGGTTACTTGAGCGTTGTCATAGCTACAAAGACAAAGTCGCTAAAGGGCTACCCACCAACCATGGACTATTCGCCTATCCAGTTCTGATGGCGGCGGATATCCTTATCTATGATGCCGATAGCGTGCCGGTAGGGCGGGACCAGAAGCAGCATGTGGAAGTCACCCGCGATCTGGCGGCCAAATTCAACCAGACCTACGGAGACACTTTTAAGCTACCCGAGCCCGCCATACGCAAGGGAGTGGAAGCCATTCCTGGTTTGGATGGCCAGAAGATGAGCAAGAGTTACAATAACACGATCGACATCTTCGGAGATGAGAAGGCTACTCGCAAGAAGGTCATGAGTATTGTCATGGATAGTCGGACACGTGAAGAACCCAAGCCGGACGCTGAGGAAAACCGGGCCATTCAACTGATCAAATATCTTGCCTCCGATGAAGATTACACCGAAGAAGTGGAGAAGCTAAAAGCGGGAGGCTATGGCTATGGCGATTTAAAGAAGCGACTCTTCGAGCTTTATTGGGAGTACTTTCAGCAAGCCCGCGAGCGGCGAGCCGAGCTAATGGATAATCAGGATTACGTGGACAGTTTGCTGAAAGCTGGAGCGGAGAAAGCCCGCCCCATCGCTAGCCAGGTTAATCAACGAGCCCGTAAAGCCTGCGGCTTGGAGTAGGGGTACAATGCAAGATTGCTCGTTGATGAAGCGGATCAGTCAGATGATTCGAGGAATCTAAGAATCCCCATCTTAGTTGAATCTGCGCTATCTGTGGTTAGGATCCCTGATGCTGGAAGAAGACTTAAACCACGGATGACGCGGATTGCCCGGGTAGACTAAGGAGATACGGGATTCGTATAAATGGTATCGCAGGCTTCTAGCGTGTTTTCGCTGCCTCCGCCCAGGGGCGGGATGACTGCGCTGCGTTATCGAATGGGCGCTTGCCCTGTCCTTTTTGGTGGCCATTGGAGGAATCCTCTATTGTAAAAGGGCTATCCTTTATTGTCCCCCATGAAGCTATTAGACTCGATCGTTGGTTTCCGATGTTGGGCCTCAGCCCTCGTCTTCGGAATTGGTTTGAATCTTTCGCCGGCCCTTCTGGCAGGTGACAATGGCTGGAGCTCGCTGCGATTGCACGATGATTTCTATGCCGAGGGAGCTGGATTTGGGGACATTAACGGCGATGGCCGTGGTGACCTAGTAAGTGGACCCTTTTGGTGGGCGGGACCGACGTTCTCGACGCCGCGTCGCTTTTACGATGGAGAAATCTTCGATCTGCGTCGCTACTCGGACAATTTCTTCAGCTACGTTCACGACATCGATGCAGATGGTGACAACGATATACTCGTATTGGGATTTCCTGGCAAAGAAGCCAGGCTTTATCTGAATCCCGGCAACCCGACTGACAATTCAAACTGGAATATGGTGATTGTTGCAGATCAGGTGAGTCACGAATCGCCCGATTTTGTGGATATCGTTCCGGGCGGATTGCCAGAAATCGTTTGCTCGCGAGACCGAGCCTTCGGATACTATCAAGCGGGAAGGAATCCAACGGCACCTTGGCAATGGGTCGCCGTTTCCGAAGTAGGGGAAGCGGTTCGGCCCTTTGGACATGGATTGGGTTTGGGCGATTTGGATGCTGACGGTGATTTGGATATCCTCGATCGCTACTCTTGGTGGGAGAATCCTGGAACGGGCAATAGCGGCCTTTGGAAAAAGAGCGTTTGGGTGCCGGAGCAATACGAGCGAGGCGGCGCTCAGATCCATGTCCATGACGTGGATGGCGATGGCTTGCAGGACATCGTAACGTCACTGAATGGCCATGGCTTTGGATTGGCCTGGTTTCGGCAAACCGGCACGGAGAACGGCGAGCGTCAGTTCGAACGGATCGACATTATGGGCGAGAGCTCTGCTCAGAATCCATTCGGTGTCGCCGTAAGCCAACTACACGGTGTGGAGCTTAAGGATATCGATGGAGACGGCGCCAAAGACATAGTAACCGGCAAACGATGGCATGCCCACTACGGTAAAGATCCTGGATGCAATCAGGAGCCGTCGATTTATTGGTTTCGGGCCGAGAAGTCCGAAGCAGGCGTCGAATTCGTTCCGTATTTGATTGATAATGACAGTGGGGTCGGAGTAGACGTGTTGGTTGAGGATTTGAACGGTGATGGTCGCTTGGATGTAGTCAGCGCCAGTAAACGTGGGGTCAGTATCCATTTCCAGAATGGCGATATTATCGGGGCCAGGCCAGAGAGATGGCGCGTTCCGGGAGGGCGGCCCTACGATGATTGGGCCCATAGCCTTTCGCCGGAGGAAGCGGCGGCTGCCATGGAAGTGCCAGAGGGCTTTCACGTAGATTTGATCGCTTCTGAGCCCGACGTGGTGCAACCGATCGCCATGTGCTTCGATGCCCGTGGTCGGCTATGGGTCGCGGAGGGCAAGACCTACCCCGTTCGGAAGCCGGGCGAGAAAGGCGCCGACCGAATCCTTATTTTCGAAGACAAGGACGCGGATGGGGAGTTCGAGACGAAGAAAGTGTTTGCTGAGAATATGAATCTGGTAAGCGGGATCGAAGTCGGATTTGGCGGAGTTTGGATTGGAGCAGCTCCTTACTTGCTTTTCATACCGGACCGGAATGGCGACGATGTTGCAGATGGCGTTCCTGAGGTTCTGCTCGATGGGTGGGGTTACCAAGATACTCATGAAACACTGAACAGCTTCACTTGGGGTCCCGATGGTTGGCTTTATGGGTGCCATGGGGTATTCACGCACTCGAGGGTAGGAAAGCCGGGCACGGCTGATGATCAGCGAGTTCCCATCAATGCGGGCATCTGGCGTTACCATCCAACTAAGCATGAATTCGAAGTCTTCGCCTGGGGAACCAGCAATCCTTGGGGTCTAGACTTCGACGAGAATGGGGATTGGTTTACGACCGCGTGTGTCATCCCTCATTACTATCAAGTGATCCAAGGCGGTCGCTATTTTCGGCAAGCGGGCCAGCACTTTAATTCATATGTATACGATGATATCAAGACGATCGCTGATCACTTGCACTATGGAGATGGCACCTTCGAATCTATGCGAGCGGATGGGAAGGTCGACCGAGCCTTGCAACGCGAGAAAGCAGCCGATACTTCGGCGCTAGGAGGTGGACACGCCCATTGCGGCCTGGTGATTTATCAGGCGGACAATTTCCCAGAGGCCTACCGTGGAGATTCCTTCTTTCACAATCTACATGGGCACCGGATCGTGCGCGAGAGACCAGAAAAGGAGGGTTCGGGTACGGTTATACGCCATGCTCCGGATTTCGTGTTAGCCCAAGATCACTCGTTCATCGGGGTGGCTCTCGTCCAGGGTCCAGATGGGGCGCTGTACGCATCCGACTGGCACGACCCGCAAACCTGCCACCATCGCGACCCGGATATCTGGGATCGATCTAACGGACGTGTCTACCGTATCCGATATGGCGAATACGAAGCTAATCGGGTGGATCTAGTGGGAGCTTCAGATGTTGAATTGGCTGAACACTTGACCCACTCCAACAACTTTATTGCTCGGCAGGCTCAGCTGCTGCTGCAAGAGCGCGCTCATGCGGGGAAACTCGATAGTGGAGGGGTCGCCGAGGAATTGCAGGAGCTGATGCGAGCAGACCAGCCGCGAGCTCATCGCTTGCGCGCTTTTTGGACGATGCAGGTATGCGGGTTGATGGATGCCGGCGACGTGTATTCGATATTGGATGATCAAGATCCCTACATGCGGGGCTGGGCCGTCCATTTCTACGGAGAGCAAGGCGATGGCGTGCCTGGAAAGATCGCCCAGAAATTCGTGAGCCTCGCCAAGGGTGACGAATCGCCTGTCGTCCGTCGATATTTGGCCTCCTCATTGCAGAACCTGCCAGAAGGGCAGCGCTGGGATTTGGCTGAAGGTCTCTCGTCGCGGAGGGCGGACATCAACGATCAGAATCTTCCGCTCTTGGTTTGGTATGGGCTTGAACCGATGGTGGCTGGCTCGCCAGAGCGTTCGATTGAAATCGCAGGCAAATCAGCATGGCCAAAGCTTGATAGTTTCACGCAACGGCGAGCTGCGGAAACCGTGGAAGGGCGCTCCGCTCTGTTGGCTTATGTGGGAAGAGCTAAGACTCCCAATGAGTTTTTAAGCCGCTGTCAGCGGTTCTTGGCAGCCATTGGATCGAAGGTCGATCTGGAGCGACCCAGCTCATGGGATGCCTTTATACGCGGTGGCGAGTCTTTGAATCACGATAGAGTGAATACGATGGTGTTGAGGATTCGAGCAAGGCTGGGAGATCAGTCGGCCTTCGCCTATTGGAGAGGGGTCCTCAACGACTCTACTAGATTACCGCGTTTGCGTATGGAAGCTTTGGAGATCCTCCAACTGGGTGGGGATCCTCAAGCGGGAAACGTAGCCGCTTCTCTATTAAGCGAACCGGCATTTCGCGAAACTGCCTTGGTTGCGTTACCGCGGTATTTGGATACGGAAATCGCCGCTAAGCTTATCGAGGCGCTTCCCGCCTTTCCGTTGAAATTGCGGAATGAAGGCATAAACCTGCTGGGATCTAGACCTGACACGACGCTTCTCCTCCTGGATTCGATAGAGTCGAAGCAAGTTGAGGCAGCATTGGTTTCGCCGGTTTTAATGCGGCAAATGCGGGCTCATGGCAATGCTCGAATTACACGGAAAATGAATGATCTATGGGGCGAGCCAAGTGAGTTGCCCCCGGATTTGCCACGGCAGATGCGTAGCTGGAAATTCGCTTTGACTCCAGAGCGATTAGAGCGAGTCGACCTGTCTTATGGGCGTCATGTATATTCCAATACATGCGGAACATGTCATAAACTGTTTGATTCAGGCGTGGCTTTGGGTCCCGATCTTACCGGATCCAATCGAGTCAATTTAGATTACATACTGGAAAACGTTTTGGCTCCCAATTCAGTAGTTGGAAAGGATTACCAGCTTAATGTGATCACGACCAAGGATGGGCGCGTATTTAGTGGAATGGTAACCAATGAGGATGGTTCGCGTCTGGAGGTTTCCATGGCTGGTGGAACGAAGACGGTTGTTCGCGTAGCCGATATCGAAGAACGCAAGATACTCAGTCAGTCGATGATGCCAACAGGTCTATTTGATGCGATTCCTGAAGACGACGTGGCAGCTCTTGTGGCTTATTTGGCGAGTCCTAGTCAGGTCGACGAATGGAAAGGGGAAAAGTGAGAGAGCGGATCGCTTTGTTTAGACTCGCGAATTGTAGGAGCGGGGGTAAAACCCCAGCCCCAGGCACAAAGCAAAAACACGCGGA
>CAZFUD010000162.1:0-9474 GCA_964521705.1 uncultured Opitutaceae bacterium
CTACCGCGCTTAACGGATCGTCAGCGATTGTAACGGGTAGTCCAGTCCGCTCGCACAGCAACTGATCGATGCCTCGCAATAGACCTCCGCCGCCAGCCAGGACGAATCCTCGGTCCACAAGATCAGCGGAAAGTTCGGGAGGGCAACGCTCGAGGGCGCTTCTAACTGCCTCGACGATGGCATTGACGGTATCGTTTAAGGCTTCTCGAATTTCTTGCGACGATACTTGGATGGTTTTTGGCAAGCCAGCCACGGAATCCCGTCCTTTAACTTCTAAGGTCATTTCCTCGTCGAGCCCGTAGGCCGATCCGATCCGTAGCTTGATTTCCTCGCCGGTTCTCTCGCCGATCAACAAATTGTAAGCCCGCTTCATATAGTTGATGATGGCGGCGTCCAACTCATCTCCACCTACCCGGATGCTCTTCGCGTAGACGACACCGGCCAAGGATATGATAGCCACTTCGGTAGTACCACCTCCTATGTCCACGATCATGTTAGCAGCAGGTTCTTCTACAGGCAGGCCTACCCCGATAGCGGCTGCCATGGGCTCTTCCAGAAGCATAACATCTCTAGCCCCGGCATGGGTCGCGCTCTCTTTAACTGCCCGCTTTTCGACTTCGGTGATCCCGGAGGGAATTGCGATGACCACTCTAGGCGGAATGATCTTAGCCGTTTGCACCTTCTTGATAAAATAGCGTAGCATTGCCTCGGTGATATCGAAATCAGCGATGACGCCGTCTTTCATCGGCCTAATGGCTGTAATGTTCCCCGGCGTTCGACCCAGCATCTTTTTGGCTTCGGCACCGACAGCCAAAACTCGCCGTGTTCCGCTGTGGATCGCGACGACGCTCGGTTCCCGCAAAACGATTCCTTTGTCTTTCGAGTAGACCAGGGTATTTGCCGTTCCAAGATCGATACCGATATCGTTTGAGAAAAGACCGAGAAAATTGCGCAACATGAATGGCTAAAATGCTCAAGGAAAGGGCATTTTGTAGCAAGCGTTTAAACAGGACCCGGCCTAAATGCAATTTTGAATGCGATAAAAAGCTGCTAAACGCCTGACATTCAAATTGCTGGGGCTCAGCCCTTGGGCCGCGGCTAGGGCGTTCTCTCCCCTCGAACCGAGTGGCTGGTCGCTAGGCTAAACCTATGATCCGTTTCTCTCGCCGGGCACCTACATCCGGGTAACCGGATTTCAAGGACATCGTTTAAGAGCTGCTAGAGGTCGTTTTTTCCTCTGGAGGCGCTTTTTCCTCTGAAACAGCTTTTTCTTCCGCATCCACGGAGCGAGGGGTTTCGATGGGCCTTTTGACCTCGGGGTCCTCATCCATGGCGTTTCGGATATCGTCTTCGATCGTGCTGGTCGCTTTCTTGAATTCCTTGATCGATTTTCCGACTCCGCGAGCGAGCTCAGGAAGCTTTTTCGCTCCGAAAAGGAGGATGAAAACGATGAGAATGACAACGACTTCGGTCCAATTGAGATTCTGGATAAATGCTAGTGAATTGACGGGTTCCATTTTGAAATCCTTTGGTGTTTTTGGGCTTGAGAGCGATAAGAGTTTCTAAGTTGCCGAATTTTGGCCGGCGTGGCAATGCTGCTTTGCGATGGATATTTCGTTCAGGTTATCGGGGCGCGGCTTATTGTTTAGCGTCGGTGTCGACCGGTCCGCTTTGCGGCCTATTTAAAAAAGTGTTGGGACCATCGAACTGCTCGCTTTCAAAGAAGCCGTGCAGTTGGCGAATCCGGGTTGGATGACGCATTTTCCGCAAAGCTTTGGCCTCGATTTGGCGGATGCGCTCGCGAGTGACTTTGAATTGCTTGCCCACCTCCTCGAGAGTTCGGCTATAGCCGTCGACGAGTCCGAATCGAAGCGAAAGGACACGTCGCTCGCGTTCGGTCAAACTGTCGAGAACGTCGATAATTTTCTCCCGAAGTAGGCTGAAAGCGGTTTGATCATAGGGATTTTCGGCGGACTTGTCTTCGATAAAATCACCAAAATTGCTGTCATCGCCATCGCCGACAGGGCTTTGCAGGGAAATTGGCTGCTGGGCCATTTTCATAATAGTCTGCACTCTCTCGATCGGAAGAGCCATTTCCTCGGCGACCTCTTCGGGCGTCGGTTCGTGTCCATATTCTTGAAGAAGTTGTTTTTGAACCTGCATCACCTTATTCAGCGTCTCGATCATGTGGACTGGAATACGGATGGTGCGGGCTTGATCGGCGATGGAGCGAGTAATGGCCTGTCGAATCCACCATGTAGCGTAAGTGGAGAATTTGTAGCCGCGCCGGTACTCGAATTTCTCCACAGCCTTCATGAGGCCCATGTTTCCTTCTTGAATGAGATCGAGGAAGGACAGGCCGCGATTCGTGTACTTTTTGGCAATCGAAATTACGAGGCGAAGATTGGCTTCCACCATTTCCGTTTTCGCTCGATGGGCATCTTTGAGATGCTTACGGACATCGGCGATCAAGCGAACGATTTTCTCGGGATCGAGACGGTGTTTGTCGTGAATCTCTTCCAACTCTAGCTTCAAAGCGTCGGAGTTGATGCGGGCGTCTCTCTGTGTTTTTGGTTTGCGAGCCCGATCCAAATCGCGATTGATCCGGCTAATCCGGCTTAGATCTTTGCTAATGGCTTCGTCGATATGCTCTTCGTATACCTTAAGCTTGAAAAAGAACTTCGGGAAATTGGCTCTTAGCGTATTTTCCTGCTTTCGGAATTTCGAGCGGATCTTTTTCCTCTTCTCGGCATCGTCCTCGACCCGCAATTCTCCCCAGGTTTTCAGCATGCGATCTTGGGTTTTACGCGATCGGTCCAACAGTGTGGGCAGAGCTTGGAAATAGGATTCGCGGTTCTCGATTTTCTTGTCGATGACAATGCGATCGAAGCGCTCGTCGCGGTTGAGCAATTTTTCCGCAAGGTCGAGAGTGAATTCGGATGCGAGTCCGACTGAAAAGAGCGTTTCTTGGGCTTTCAGCTCCGCGTTCTCAATGCGCTTGGAGATTTCGACTTCTTGTTCGCGGGTCAACAGAGGGACTAGCCCCATTTGCTTGAGGTACATGCGAACCGGGTCGTCGAGAATATCATGCCCGCTGGTTTTCGTTTGAGCCTCTTCTTGCACTTGTTGTTTCGCCTTGAAGGAGTCGACCTCGCTTGGGTCCAGGATCTCGATTTCGAGATTCTGAAGAATGGACACGATGTTATCGATGTCGTCCTGGCGATTAACGCCTTCGGGCAATGCTCCATTGATATCGCTGTAGGTGAGGTACCCTTGCTCTTTTGATTGACGAATGAGCAGGCGAATTCTCTCGTTCACCTGATGTTTCGACATTCCTTTTTCAGAACTGGCGTCGCTTTTCTTCTTGCGTGGCATTTTTTTGGATGGCGTGGGTTAAACCGGTTTTGATTACGGGTGGTACGCGTCTAACCGATTTGTGGTGGATGGTTCTTAATATGCTGTAATTTTACAATTTCGTCAAAAAGAGAGATTGAGTTGGCGTTTTGTTCGGATTGTTTCCGGGCAATTTCAAGTTTTATCTTCTTTATCTGCTGATCTGCGAATTTGACCGTCAATCGCTTTACCGCTTCGTTCGCCAATCGAGCAGGGTTTTCGTATTCCGGCTTGTCGAAAATCAAGTCTACAGCGAGGGCTTTAAGTTCGGCCTTTTCGATCTGATCGTTAATAGAATCGGGTCCATTCCACATGTCATGGAGAATGGCGTTTAGGACT
Organism: uncultured Opitutaceae bacterium; assembly: GCA_964521705.1. Taxonomy (GTDB): domain Bacteria; phylum Verrucomicrobiota; class Verrucomicrobiia; order Opitutales; family Opitutaceae; genus Pelagisphaera. Next base: position 3,733 of record CAZFUD010000162.1, read on the forward strand.
AAATTGAGCAGTTCTCCCTCTGGAGACGTGGTATCGATCCATGTCCCGTCTACTGCCTGAGCTATTTTCCTGCTGATTTCCTCCTCGTTCAGGCAAAGCGTGAGTAGGTCCCGTTCCACGGTGTGGACAGGTTTACCTTTATTTGGTTCATTCTGGACATGCTCTTTGGGGTTCCTCGCTCTTTGGGCACTTGAATGCAGGTTTTTGAAACGGGCGAAGTCTCGAATGGCAGCTGTTGTGTCGATTTCCAGGATTGCCGCGATTTGCTTAACAAATTCGGTCTGGGCCGTTTCCGAATCCGCTTTGACAATCGTGCCGAAAAGCTCGCTAGCCGCCTTGGCCTTGGCTTGTGGCGAGAGCTCCTCAGGCTTGTCGACGATGGCGTTCGCGGCGAAGTTCATGGCATCAATCTCCCTAGAGAGGAGTTCCTCTAAGCCTTCGGCTCCCTTTTCCTTGAGAAAGTCGTCTGGATCCTCTCCTTCATTCAGGGGGATGAAGGAAGTTTCGAGACCCTGAGCCAGGGCGATCGGCAGCATTCTCAATGCTGCTTGCATACCGGCCCGATCGCCGTCCATCAGGCACAGCATGCGCGGTTCGTAGCGTTTGATCAGGCGCAGCTGGTTTTCAGTGATGCCAGTGCCTTGCGGAGCTACAACTCCCTTGATGCCGACTGACCAACAGCGGATAGCATCGAGTTGCCCCTCAACCATAACGAAGGGGACTTCTGGACCGACTTCCATTCGGGCCCGATCCATGCTGAAGAGAAGCGCCCCCTTGTTGAACAAAGGGGTTTCTGGAGAATTTACGTATTTTGCCTCCCGGCTGGGGTCGTCTTGGGGAGTGAGCTCCAATTGCCGAGCGGTGAAAGCCGAGATCCGTCCTTGGTGGTCGCGGATGGGGATCATCAGGCGTCCGCGAAATCGGTATCCCATTGAAGCGGGGTCGAATCCTCTACGAGTGTAGAAGAGTCCGCTCGCTTCAATCGCCTTGTGTGAAAACCCCTTTTTTAGAACCCGTCTGCCGAGTTCTACTCCGGATGCCGGAGCGAATCCGATTTTGAATTCTTCCGCGACGGCAAGGTCGAATCCACGGGAGTTGACCCAGTAGTCCCGAATCCACTCTCCATCTTTACTATCTGACTCGAACGCTTCCTGATAATAGTCGGCAATGAATTCGTGCAAGTCGAACAGCTCTTGCCGTAAGCTGCGATCTTCCCGGGGGCGTCCATCCTCCTCGTACTCAAGTTCGACGTTGAAGCGATTAGCGAGGGTTTCCACGGCTTCGACGAACGAGAGCCGCTCGGTTTCCATAACGAAACTGATAATGTCGCCCGCATTCCCGCTCGAAAAGCATTTGTAGAAGCCTTTGCCCGGAGAAATGAAGAAGGACGGGGTCTTTTCGTTATTGAATGGGCTCAAGCCTTTAAAATTGGAACCGGCTCGCTTGAGGGACACTTCCCGGGAGACAACATCGACAATGCTGATGCGATCTTTGAGATCGCGAATACTGCTCGGCTTGATGGCTGGCATGCGGGATTGAGTCTGGAAACCTAGGGAGACTAGCGTCCCAGGTAAGCTCTTGCTTCTTCAACACCCATTTCGCTAGGGGCCGCCTTTTCGAGAAAATTCTCGTAGGCCTGGGAGACGCGACTACGAGGGGCATTGGCTCCCCTCAGTGTTTGGGCGAGAATAAGAGATATGGGAGCGCTGCGGGGAAAGAGGTTTGCTAGCGCTTCCGCTTCCTCAATCACGCGATTGGCGTTTTGCGTCTGCGAAATGATAGATAGGTAGCTTTGGGCGATGGTCGGCGACGTCGGATCCCTTCGCTTGGCTTCCAGGATGCAGGCTTCTGCATCGAGCCAATTGCGAGTTTCCTCATAGGCGCTGGCAAGTTCGAACCAGATCTCCGTGTTCTCGGAGTTGGGCCCGAGGGCCCTCCAATAGAGATCGATCGCGGAAGGGAGGTCGCCATCGTCTTTCGCGGACCGAGCTAGGGACAAGTAGTCGATCGTCGGCATCTCGATCGGTTGTGATTCCGTAGGCTCTGGAGAATCGGCGAGGGCGACTGGCGGTTTTTCGATTCCAGCGCTCTCTGGCGATGTCGCAGTTGGCGAAGAATCTGGAATCGCGCTATCGCCTTGGGTTGGGGCAATTTCCGGGTTCGTTTCCTGGGCCAGGAACAGAGCTTCACGTTCTCTTTCAGCCTGCTCTTGTTGGCGCCGGGCTTCGATCGCCTGTTGCTCGAGTTCTTTGCGTTTGCGTTCTAGTTCAGCCGCGGCCTCTGAGATCTCTTGTTGGGCCCGCCTCCAGCGCCCGATAGTCGATCTCGCCTCCTGGGTCGCAGGATCGGAGGGGTTGGCACCGTAGCGTTCGTCGTATTGCTCGAGCCAAGTTGACGCTGGCAAATATTGCTGCAATTGGATCTCCAATTTGATGAGTGAAGCGAGGGCGTCCCTAGCTTGGGGATCATTTGTATATGCCGCTGCTTGAGAGATCCAGGAGCGAGCCTGCGGATCGTTGCCCATTTGCTGGAAGAGCTGGCCGATCTTCAAGGCGGGAGCGGCGGATGGCCGAATTCGGTTCCACTCTAAATAGGATTGAATGGCATCATTGAGCTCACCCCGAGTTTCCTGGATCGATCCATGATGCTTCCACGCCAAAAAATCGTCTGGAAAGCTTTGTAGGTAAGTGGCCAGAGACTCCAAGGATTTGATGTTCTCGCCAAGCCGGTCGTAGAGATCCGCGACAGTAACCCATAGCCGCTGACGGTTGGTATCGAGCTCGATCGCCTTTTCAAAGGACTCGATGGCCGAAAGGGGATCATTCGCTTCCAAGTAGGTATTCCCGAGAGCTTCTTGCAGCGAGGCGCTGTCCGGATTCTTTAAGGCGGCTTTTCCGAGGATAGTTAATGCGTTCGAGGTCTCATCGCGCTGGCGAGCCTCATCCGCTTTGGAAATCGCTCGGGAAATGCGTTCTTCCCGACTCGAGCAAGCGGCAAATAGCGATAGCGCCATCAGCAGCAAAGGAGCCATCCGGTTGCTTAAGACAATGAGCTTTTTTCGATGCATTCAGTTGTATGTTAAAACAAAGGGAGCTGAAAGCCAAGTAATTGCAAGGATTCTGTTGATGGAATCGCTTCCCTTTGTCGGCTCGGTCTCGCCGGTAGCAATCCATTTATCTAGGCCGTGAGCAAAAGGTGCCTTCGTTTAAAAGGGATTGAAACCGTAGCCGAGTTGAATCCGTAAAGCTTGATGAAACGGATTTTTTTCGCAACCTTTGAAAATCGCGTTCGTTTATTTGCTTAGTTAACGATCCCATGAATCTCTCCCATGTATACCGACTATTGAGTAGGCGCTGCCTTTTAGGGACTCTATGGATAGTGGGTAGCGCCTGCCCGCTTGTACAAGGGCAAAACCTGATCGGAGAGTTCGCCGACATCCCAGAACCGTCGAACCGCGTATTCAAGTTTCAGATCGAAGACTTTGACCTCAATAGCTACACGGCTGCGGTAGAGAATTTGCTGGGGATTTATGAGCGTACTCAAGAAATGAGTTTCAAGCCGGGCGAGAGGGGCAAGGTAGGGCTTAAGGTCTACAGCAACTCAGGTCCCGGTCTCAGTACGCCGGCTAATTTGGTGGAGGCGGTTGTTCAGTCGCTCGTCAAGCGAGGCTTCCAACGCTCGGACATTTTCATAATTGGACTCAAGGGACGCATGTTGCGCGAGTCGGGTTTCCTGCCCCCGCTTAGCCGTCGTTCGATGTACTTCAATCAGGTGTTCGTTAGATCCTTGGATTCGGGTAGGTACTACAATGAGCGGTGGTTTTACGATAGCCCCCTCCCTGCCCAATCAGCGCAGTACTGGATTAATCTGGAAAAGGGAAATGCTGTTGGGTCCAAGGATGGAGAAGAAAATGCCCGAAAAAGCTTTTTGCCGATGCCTTTGATGCATGAAGTAGATTTTTGGGTAAACCTGCCATGCTATTCTGACCACCCGACCTTGGGGGTAAATGGCGCCCTCATGAACGCGACGCTTTGGAATGCTAGTAATACATCGCGTTTCTTGCGTAGCCCGGCTTCCGCTCCGGTCGCGGTTGCGGAAATGGGAGCCGTACCCGAGCTGTGGGAAACCTGGGCTCTGAACATCGCTAGCTTGCAGCGATTCCAATACGTGGGAGGCCCGATTTTCAATGCAATGTATACAGTTTCAGAACCGGTAGTCATGCTTTCGGACAATCCAGTCCTTCTGGATTCCATTATGCGGGAAAGAATAAATGAGCACCGAAAGAAGAATGGGTTTGCCCCATTGCCCGAGGATTTGAAGATATTGGCTTATTCCGAACAGCTGGGTCTGGGACAAATGGATACGAGTTTCGCGAATCTGGTCTCGATCAACTAGCAAGTAATGCCCACCGTAATTTGAATTCCGATATCTCTAGTTTGATAAAGATAGAGGTTAAGACTGCCCGAGAGTCTTATCCTATCTACATTGGCCGGCAATTGCAGAACGCTCTAGGTGATGAAATCGCCAACCTGAAAAGCCAGGGTTCCCGCTTGGCGGTGGTTACGGATACTGCAATCCGGCAAGCGATTCCCCAGTACTTTAGCGGAGTGTTTGAAGGGATCCCGACAATCGAGGTTCCACCGGGCGAAACCAGCAAGAGCCTATCGGAATTCGGCAGGGTCCTCGACTTTTTCGCGAGTAATGGATTGGATCGAGGCGGCGTGGCTGTCGCATTTGGGGGCGGCGTCGTCGGGGATCTGACTGGTTTTGCGGCCGCTTCCTGGTTAAGAGGCGTTCGGTTTATTCAAGTTCCCACTACACTGCTTTCCATGGTGGACAGTTCGGTAGGGGGTAAGACGGGGATCAATATCGATTCTGGGAAGAATCTGGTGGGAGCCTTTCATCAACCGATTTCAGTTTATGAGGATCTGGATCTGCTAGCCAGCTTGCCTTCCAGGGAATTCGCGGCAGGCATGGCCGAAGTTGTCAAATACGGCATGCTGGGCGATTCGGAATTATTCGATATGCTGGAGCCTAGCCCCTTGCTGGATTCCCGCGACGAGCGGCTGGCCGGAGTCGTCAAACGAAACTGCCAGCTAAAAGCGGATGTCGTGAATGCCGACGAAAAGGAGCTGGCTGGTTCAGACGGTAGAGCTTTGCTTAACTTGGGCCACACATTCGGGCATGCCATCGAGAATGTCGCGGGGTATGGGGACTATCTGCATGGGGAAGCGGTTTCGATCGGCTTTGTCGCTGCTGCAAATTTGAGCCAGAGACTTGGATACGTCGATTCAAATCAAGTAGAGAGAATATCGAGCGTCCTGGAGGCTCACGGACTTCCCGTAAAACTGAAATCGCCCTTGAAAAAGGAGGACTTGCTATCGGCTATGAGGAAGGACAAAAAGGTTCGAGCAGGCAAGCTGCGCTTCGTTGTCCTACGCCGTATTGGAGAAGCGGTTACTGAAGACGGAGTCGACGTGAATTTGGTATCGACGGTTTGGGAAGAAGTAGGGGCAATTGATTAACGGTCTCGTAGCGGAGCCACACAGAATTCTTCGATGGATGAATCAATAGCCAGGGAATACCTCGAACTTAATGGATTCGTCACCATGCCCTTGCGGAAAGGTCGGGCCCAGTCGAAACGTTCGCTGAGTGAAGAAGGCCTGGATCTCTACATACGGAATACTCGATTTGCGGAAAGCGACCGTCCACCCTCGTTCCTGCTGTTTTCCAGCGAGTTGA
>CAZFUD010000163.1:0-9359 GCA_964521705.1 uncultured Opitutaceae bacterium
TGGTATGATTGATGCAAGGAGGACCGAGCCGGTCCTCCCTACCAAGAGCTTACATTTAATCTAAGTTCTTAACTCTCCGCTTTCGGCAAGTATAGCGTTTACGGCTAGATTCGGTTTCCATAGTTTACGAATCCTATGAAAACCGATGTCTACTTCTCTGCTTTTATTTCGTTCCTTCTAACGCTCGCAGCGGCTGCTCATGGGGACCATCACGCAAACCCATTTTCCGAGCCGACGATCGATTTGGGCTGTGTTGTGAGCGATCTTGATGCGGCGGTGGAGTTTTACACCGATGCTATCGGTTTTCAGGAGGCTGGCGGCTTTCAGGTAGATGGCGACTATGCGAAAGAGGTCGGTTTAACTAATGGGGAACCGCTCGACATTAAAGTGCTGACGCTAGGGGAAGGGGAGGAAGCAACTCGTTTGAAACTAATGGAAGCGGAAGGCCGTAGTCGGAAGATCAAGAACAGTTACATCACTACCACGCTCGGCTTCAGCTACATTACTATTTTCGTAAAAAGCACGGACGAAGCGCTGGCTCGATTGAAGAAAGCAGGCGTGAAGCCTATAGCCAATAGCCCCAAAGCTCTGCCAGCCAACCTAAACCCGGAAATGGCCCTAACGATTGTGCGAGACCCCGACGGCAATTTCGTCGAACTGGTAGGACCGAAACCGGGTAGCTGAATTATAGTAGCGCAGCCCGGAGGTAGCACAGGCTTCCAGCCTGTGTCGAAACAGGCCAGTCGTCGCCTTTCAAGACAGGCTATGCCCGGTATTGCAAGATGCCTGTTCTACTACTTAGACTTGACTGTTTTTGGAGGATCGAGCCGATCCTCCCTACCTTTAAAAGCCTCCTAATCTTGGATACAGACGATTTCTCTGATCGTTTGGGCAAAGAGTTTCCCGTTGGAATAGGTTAGGTTGCTGCGAGTCCAGGCCTCTCCGATGGGTCCGAGATCGTTGATCGAGACAAGAGCTTTCTCGTCGAGGACATCCGCATTCCAATCGATTACATAGACCATGCCGTTCATGATCGGGACGTACAAGTGGCCGCCGACCGCGGTGGGGATTTGGGCTGCGAAGTGCCCCCAGCCGTTTCCTTGGGAACGAATGTCTCCCAGAAGTTTGTGTCCGCGCCTATTGACCATGCGATTCGGTTTAAAGGTCCAGTGAGAGACCTCCGTGGGGACGTTGAAGAGCTTCTCTGGCTTAGTCTTTAAATCGCTTTCATTCCAGATAAACTCGTCTGGGCAGTCGGGCTGCCGCAACATGCTGATTGGAAGTTGGAGATACTCTACCATTCCTGTATTCACGTTTACGCGACCGAGGTAGTTGTAGATGTAGCTGCGAAAGTAGTGGTAGTCTCCCACTAGCAAGTTGGACTGGTCGGTTTTCTCGGATCTTGGATTAGCCTCGAGGCTGGTCGATTTGGAAACCCAGCCATCTCCTTTCTTTTTCCGGACCGTGACGTTTTCTAAGAGCGATACCTTTTTGGTTACTTTCCCGGATTCGATATCCACCCACCAATGCTCCTCGTCGTGGATAATAAGAGCGTATCCGTTATAGATGGGCTTTGTTTGCCGACATTCGTAGTTATCGATCGGCAGCTTCCAAATCTCAGAACCATCGGTGGCGTCGACAAGTGAAACGCCGAGTGGCTTTTCAGGAGGCGTGTGCCCGCCACCTCTGCCTACCAGAAACGCCTTTTTCCCATTGGGAAGGGTCAAGGGCATAGGCTGACTTCCGATGTTCCCTCCGCATTTTGTCGACCACATGGGTTCGCCCGTTTTGAAATCGACCGCTTGCATTTGGGTCCATTCAGAAACAGGGAGTTCGACTTTGGGATGAGGATATCCTCCCTTTTCGTCAGGCGGCCAGTTCATCTGCATATAGATGAGCTTATTTTCTAGGAGGAAGGGGGATCCCCGGTAGGATGAAAGGGCTTCCCGCCTCCAGATTCGGTCACCATTTTTGTCGAAGCACTCGATAGCGCCTGATGCGTTAAAAAAAGCGACATGCTTGCCATCGGTCACTGCTGGCAACCCTGAACTGTCTCCCCAGCTACTAGCGATTTTCAGTGGGTAGATGCCCGGAATCTCTCGCTTCCAAATGATGGATCCATCGATCGCGCTGCAGCAGTAAGCCACAGTATCCTTGGCCAAAACAGTGTCCTCCTCGACAGGTTTGTTGATGGAGAAGTACACCCGATCACCCCATACTGTGACCGAGCTCTGGCCCAGTTCCGGTAGCGTTGTTTTCCAGGCGATGTTTTGGTCGAGGGTAACGCTCCACTCAGTCGGAGCTTTGGCGTTTGGGACAATGAAGTCGCCGTTTGGTCCACCCGCCTGGGGCCAGTTTCCTGCGAAGCAGCTAAGCAGTGACGAAAGCATTGCAAGAAAGAAAGATAAGCGCACTCGTATCATGAAGTCGGTTGGTTGCTATAGGAAATTGAATGGGATCCTGTGTCAGAACGACTGGCGTTCCAAGGGGTATAAAAATACTCGATACCGTCATATTGGCTAACGAGTTTTTTCATCGAATCACCATCGATGATGAGGGCGATGGTGGCAAGCCCATCTGCCAGAGCGCAGTTGGGAGCGACAACAGAAGCGCTAGCAACAGGAGCTTCGACAGGATGGCCGGTTTTAGCGTCAAGGATATGGGAATAGTGTCGTCCATTCCTAAAGAAAACTCGTTGCGAGTGGCCGCTTGTTGCCAGGGCCTGATCATGAAGGGGGATTTTCCGATTCGATCTCAAAGTTTGGCCGTTTGGCAGTTTCTCTTGGATGCCTACAGTCCATGAGGAACCATCGCTTTTCGTTCCGGCCGCATAGACTTCGCCACCGATGTTGATGAGCATCCCTGCTATACCTCGCTCCTTCAATTCCTGGGTTACCAAGTCGACAGCGTACCCCTTGGCGACTGCGGAACAATTGAGCTGTAAATTGGGATCCGTTTTGACCAAGACGCGTTGATCCCTACCGAGAACGAGCTTATGGTAACCGACCTTTTGCAAGGCAGCTCGAATCGAGCTTTTTTCCGGGATTCGTTCCCTGTTTTCGGTTTCAAATCCCCAGAGTTGAATAACGGGAGATAGAGTAGGGTCGAAGGCTCCGTTCGTTCGCTCAGCTAATTGCAAAGATAGACTGACGACTTCAAAAGCGTGCTCTGGCAGATGTATCGGTGTGTTGGCGGGAGCGGCGTTGAATCGACTTACCCAACTATCGGAACGCCAATTGGAAAGCTGGTTTTCGAATTCGTTCAGTATCTCTTTTACGGCTGTATCCAACCTTTGGGGCTCATGTGCTTTCTTTGACCAATACTGGACGGTGTAGAAAGTGCCCATTGTATCGCCTTTTAAGTAACCGGTAGTGGGTGATTGGCTACAGGAAGAGAGAAACGTTAGCGCGATAGATGAGAGAAGCAGGATAGAATGTCTCGAGAACGATTTCCCCGTCGGAGCCCCAACGTATCGGGGCGTTTTCTTAGAAATGTGAGCGCCCCGATGCCTCGGGGCTCCGACGGAATGCCCAGCGTTGCGTTTATTCGCTTCGCTCATAATCCAGCCTTTCGATGCGGATGAGGACTTTGTCGATTAGGTTTCGAGCGGTGGTGATATTGCTGGAGTCGTAATAGAGGTCGCCGCTTTGCTGGCTGCTGCTTCCGCCGTGCCCCGCGTACTCCATCAAGTAATAGCGTTTCGGTTCACTGGGATCGATATAGGCGCTGTAATAGACGGACGGTTGCCCGATACCGGTAAGCGTATAGCCTTCGGCGGTTTCCGGTTGGTCGGCATGATAGAATGCGTTAGGGTCGTTGGGTACGTTGACTTCGACGCAAAGATAAAAGCCGTCCGGATCTTCGTGGATGTAGTTTTCGATAGTAAAGCTATGCTCCGGAGTAGCTCCTGAATAGGTATCGATATCCCCGTCGGGTTCGACACCAGAAACCAAGGTAAATTGGTGTCTCCATACGGGAAGAATGTCTACTCGTCGCCGTTCGTTCCCCGCCCATTCGAAGGACTCTGAAAAGGCGCTCTCTTCGGATACGAAAAAGGTTTCTATAAGCGAGCCGACCGAGGTTTCCGCCCACACTGCGATTTGCGGGCGTGTCTGGGAGAAGGGGGTGGGGAACTCGGCGATGGGATCGAATTCTGGGCCCCAATCGATTTCTATCAGTATCGAGGCTTCCTCTGGGGTTTCCCGCTTAATTTGAGTTGATCGATCGAGTGGCCGAGCGACGCTACTGGTTTCCGGACGGAAGATTATGGAGCGGTTCTTGACCTCGTATCCTACAGATAGAATTTGAGGAACGGGCCACCAGCTCAAGAGGCAAGCGGCTAGCAGGTAAAGACAGCTCAGCCCAGGCCAAAGCAATAACCTTAGACGCTGGCCAAGAACATTATTTCTCTTTTTCCGCTCTCTCAGCATGCGGGGGAAATAGCTCAAACGCGAGGCTAGGTGGGCTCCGACCAACACGAGTACGAAGGCTCCGAAAATGATGTGTACGCGAGTCGTGAGCAGGCTGAATGGTTGGAAGAAACGGAGCAGAGCACTAGCGACCAAGATCCCGAACGCGAAGAGCAAAGCGAAATTGACGTAGTGCTTCATAGCCAGATATCGCCCCCTCAGAAGAGCGTGTAGATGAAGGGGGCTGCGGAACTGCCCGCGAACAGGATTAGACTTCCCAGTAGTAACAGGGTGAAAACCAGTGGAAGCAGCCAGTACTTTTTGTTTTCTCTAACAAAGTCCCAGAACTCCCTCAAAATTCCGCGCGAACGTTGATTCTCGATCTCGTCGATACTTCGGTTCTTTTGATCTTGCTTGGCCATATGGGTTGAGAGTTTTCTTTGTCAGTACTGTCTAAAATAGGAAGCTAGATCCCGTTTTGCTTGGCTGTCGACCCAATAGCTGGGGCGGTCTTGATCTACTGGCGTCAAGGGCGATGGACGCTTGAAAAGCTTCATGGCCAGGGCCACTGGCACGATGGCCAGGTAGTACATCAAAACTAGGGAGATCAAGCTGAGGCACCACTCAATGGCAGCGCTGATGGTGTGCCAAACGATGTGGATTGTCCTTCCCGCTTTTTCGGAAAGGAAAGATAGAATTAGCCCGAGCAATGCCGAGCCGGAAAGGAGGTAGAAGGGGACCCAACTGAGCGATCCCCGGATCCAATAGGCTATTCCAGAGAGGGCCACTCCAGAAAGCGAGAGACCAATAAGCAGAGTTATCGCGAATCTGCGAATACTTCGTTTGTCGGGACTTGTATCGATATCTCTAAAAGCGATCATAAACGGAAACTGCCGCGGTCTGGCTTGACCCTATCTTGCCGCTTCTTAAAGCGGTCTTGGGACAAGCGCTAGTCGAGTTGGAAGGATTCTGCATGGCGTTTGTATTTGTCTATAAGCCCGCTCGGTTGAGATTCCTTGCGCAGGATAAAGTTTTCGATCACTAGCGTATCCATTTCTGTGGCGCAAAAGCAACGCAGCGCGTCGCGAGGAGTGTTGACGATGGGCTCACCTCGAACATTGAAACTGGTGTTTATGAGAACGCTGCAACCGGTTGCTTCCCTGAAGGATTGCAATAGGCGATAGTATCTTTGGTTGCGAACTTTATCCACCGTTTGGACTCGGGCAGAAAAGTCTACGTGGGTGATTGCTGGTAGGTCTGAGCGGCGCACTTGTACTCGATCATTGAGGTTGGAGCTTTCCATGGCAGCTTTTTCCTCCTGGTTGAGCGTTCTTCGAATCGAATCGTTTACAGGGGCGACTAAAAGCATGTAGGGCGAATCGTCTTTGAGGTCGAAGTAACGTTGAGCGTCTTCTTTTAGAACGCTAGGGGCGAATGGACGAAATGACTCCCTGTATTTGATTTTCAGATTCAATCTGGATTGCATATCGTCGGATCGCGGGTCGCCAAGGATGCTTCGCGCCCCGAGCGCTCGCGGTCCGAATTCCATGCGGTCTTGGAACCACCCCACTGCTTTGCCTTGGGCGATGTCCTCGACTGCCGCTTGGAGGAGTTCATTTTCCTCGGTATAGCGCTCGAAGATAGCCCGGTCCGTATTTAGAGCTTCTTCGATCTCATCTGGTGAATAGCTCGGACCGAGTAGGGATCCTTCCATCGAATCTAGAGGAGCAATGTCTCTTTCTCGATTCAGGAGCTGATAGTAGGCGAATAAAGCGGCGCCAAGCGATCCACCGGCATCGCCTGAGGCTGGCTGAATCCATATCTTGTCGAATAATCCCGATCTGAGAAGCTTTCCGTTGGCCACGCAATTCAGAGCGACGCCGCCCGCTAAGCAAAGCTGATTGGAGCCGGTCAGTTTTTTGGCGTATTGGCAAATACCGACGATAAGTTTCTCTGCGACTACTTGGATGCTAGCCGCAAGATCCATATGCTCCTGTGTTATCCTTTCTTCAGGACGCCGTCTTGGGAAGCCGAATAGGTTTTGAAAAGCGTCTCCAACCATTTCTAGCGTATGGGGATAGGTGAAGTATCGCATATCGAGGGCGAAGGAGCCGTCCGGTTTTTGGTCGATAAGCTTCTCCTCGATCAGAGAAACGTATCTGGGACGGCCGTAGGGCGCGAGGCCCATTAGTTTGTATTCGCCGCTGTTGACCCGAAAACCGAGAAAGTAAGTAAAGGCGCTGTAGAGCAATCCGATGGAGTGGGGGAATTTAAGGCTCTTAAGCATCTCGATTCGGTTGCCATCTCCGAAAGCGATACTAGTAGTGTCCCATTCGCCCACTCCATCCAAGGTGACAATCGCGGCTTTCTCGAAAGGGCTAGGAAAGAATGCGCTGGCCGCGTGGGACATGTGGTGATCGATAAAAAGTATGGGCTTGTTGAAGCCCTCGCCGAGAGCTTTGCGAATGGCTCTAGGGTGATGGAGCTTGGTCCTCAGCCACTGTGGCATGGCGGCGCAAAAGGAACGGAATCCCTTCGGAGCATAGCTCAGATAAGTCTCGATCAGCCGATCGAACTTCAGGAAGGGCTTCTCGTAGAATGCGACGTAGTCGACTTCGTTGGCGGTAGTATTCGAATGATTGAGACAGAAGTTAATGGCATGTTCGGGGAATCGCTCATCATGCTTCTCCCTGGTGAATCGCTCTTCCTGAGCGGCGGCTTCGATCTTCCCCTCGCGAACGATAGCAGCCGCGCTGTCGTGATAAAAAGCCGATATTCCGAGGATTGTTCTTGGCATCGATATTGATAGCGGGCCTTTGATGAGCAGCTACTCGCCTAGGGCTCGGGGTAACGGGCGTCAAAAGAAAAGGTGCGCCCGTGATATCCGGGGTTCGCTTGCAGCCAACGTCCGGATTGAATTCCGCTAAGATAGTTCGACGGGCTCGGCGATCTCGTTGCCTGCTCGGTCAATCAAAGGAGGCAGTTCCCCCTCCTGGCCGCAAAGCTGGAGCAACTCCTTGATATGGTCTTTCCCGACTTGCCGCGGATCCTTGCCGTACTTTTTGCAAAGGCCGGCTGCGTAGCCAGTAGCGACGCCCATCTGCCCGCAGGTATTCATGACCCGCGGTCCGCCTAGGCCAATGTGGGTGCAACTGAAGCAGCGCCCGGCCATTTGCAGGTTAGGTACGTCCTTGGCGTACAGAGATCGGTAGGGAATATAGTAATAAGTATTCTTGATGGCCTGGAAAATCGCTTCGGATTTGAAATCGACCGGATAACCGAGCAGCTTTTGCTGGTAGTGAACGTCGATCTTCCGCTTTTCGATGACTACTGAATCCGGAAATTCGATGGAGTCTCGAGCATCCACGCCCGAATAGATATGGTCGCCTACGATGCGACGGGACTCGCGCTTGCCCACCAGGAAGGAGATCCAGTCCAACTCCAGATTGGCGTTTTGGCGACGCTTGATGGCGTTGTCGTAGGACCCGTAGATAGCCCGGAACATATGGTCGCGAATAGTCTCCGCGTCGTAGACCTGGTGAAGGTCATTGTGGGAATATTCCCACTGCCATTCGCCCTCTGTAGCCACGTAGTTCTTGGCTACGGGCTTGGCCCAGGGGACAGCGGGGAATTTGACCCGCTTGTTTGTCGCTCGCGTGTACCACATGACGCTGGACCCCATAACCCGATTGTCGGGCTTTTCTGGAGACCACAGTTCGCCATGCTCTTCCCACTCCTCATTAAACTCGTGCTTGGACTCGCGACCATAGCGGTATTCGCAGCCCGACATGTGGCCGAGCCAACCATCGCCGGTGCTATCCAGAAATTGGGTACCGGTGAATCGCTTTAGCGTCCCGTTGGCAGTTTCCATAGCTTGCACTGCATGGATACGGCCATCCTTCATCTCCAAGGAATTCATGGTGTGGCTCAAGAAGTAGTCGACGTTCTTGAGAGCCATCATGTTCTTCATCCGTTTTTTGTCGGCCTCCAAGGCTAACGGATCCGAGTTAGGGTAGTGAGGCGTATCGATTTCATCTAGAATCTTGCTAGCCCGCCCATGGATGCCTTCGGTGTGGACGCGGATCTCGCCGCTGGCGTTGCCTCCGAGCACCGGGCGATTGTGGATCATGGCTACTTTCACCCCTTGCGAATCAGCCGCTATGGCCGCCGCGCAACCGGAAATGCCGCCTCCCACGATAATCAGATCGTAATGGCCGTGCTCGACAGCGGTCGAAGGCAAGCCCACTTTATCGCGACGCCATTGCGGCAAGGTGTCACGGTCAATGGGCGGCTTATCATTGGAATCGAGACTGAAATAAATGGCGGAGCAACGACCCTCGAATCCAGTCAAATCCTTCAGTGATACTGTGGTGTTTATCTGGCCGGATCCAACTTCAACAGTCCCGCCGGTCTGCCAGGTCCAATCGGGCTTCGTTCCGAAAGTTTCACTCAAGGCTTGGTCTCCAAGGAGGATTTGGAAACGGCCGGGGGATTCCCAATCGCCTGGACACCAATCTTTGGTCAATGCCCAGACATGATAGCGGCCAGCTTTAGGAAACTTGATCTTGCTCGAGGCATTCTCGACCGGCTTGCCGAGTCCATGGGCCAGCAAGTAGCTGAATCCAAGATGAGGCTCGAACTGGCTGTCCAGCATCCAGCCCCCTAGGTTTCCGAAGTGGGCCGTTTCTACGAGAACGGATTTGCGGTCGGTGGATATAGCCGTTTTGCCGAACAGTGGATGCGAGGCCAGTAAGGATACTGAGGCCAAGCTCATGCGATTAATAAAGTCTCTTCTGTGTAGGGTCATTGGTCGTTTCTCTCCAGGTTTCTAGGAAATTCCAGGGCGGCAAAGAGCTCGATTTACCTGAAATTGCAACGTCCCTGAGTATTCGCGAATAGGGCAAATTTTCGAGCCCTTTTTGCGTCAATAGTTGACTTTGGGTAGTGGAG
>CAZFUD010000164.1:0-9321 GCA_964521705.1 uncultured Opitutaceae bacterium
CGAAGATGCCAAAAGGGCGAGAGATGCGGGAGCGAAAGCCATCCTCGTCGGGGAAGCCCTTATGCGGGCGGAATCCGTTAAAGATCTGATAAGCGCGTTTCATTCCGCCTAGCTTTCTATGCCGTCCCCGCTCTCCCCATCGGAAACACGAGCCATTTTGGAAAAGCTCGAGCACCGACCGGTAAAGAAGCTGGGGCAGAATTTTCTCATCGATGGCAACATCGTGCGCAAATCTCTGGAATTAGCCGAAATAGAGTCGGGCGACCGCATCGTCGAAGTCGGTCCCGGTCTGGGCACGCTCACTAGAGCCCTCGTCAACGCCGGGGCTAGCGTTTACGCTGTAGAAAAAGATCCTCGGCTGGCCGCGCACCTTGCTGAGCTGGAAACCGCCTACCCAAATGATTTCCACCTCCTTCAAGCCGACGCCCTAGAACATCCTCTAGCCAGTCTTCCTCTTAGGGAAGGAAGGTTCAAAATTGTCGCTAACCTTCCCTATGCAATATCCACCCCGTGGATGGAATCGGTGATCAATGAACCCCTACCCTCTAGTCTCACTTTGATGCTGCAAAAGGAGACGGCCCAACGGTTCATCGCCGAACCGGGTTCTAAACAATTTGGCAGCATCAGCATCTTCATCCAAAACGCTTTCCATCTCGAAGGGACCTGGGACGTTGCCCCAAGCTGTTTCTATCCTAAACCCGAAGTCGGCTCTCGCCTTATTCACCTCAAGCTCAAGAAATCCCCGTATCTATTCCCCAAAGCCGATAGGGCACTAATCCGTGAGCTGTTCCAACAACGGCGAAAACAGATCGGCTCCCTGCTCAGAAAAAGCTCCCATCAAAGATCTCAAAAGTGGCTGGCTAAGCTGGCGGAAATCAACGTCGAGCCGCAAATGCGGCCCGAGCAGATCGATCTAGATGCCTGGAAAATCCTTAGCGAATCAACTAGCTGAAGTTGAGCCAAACTAAGCCGACTGACGCTTTTCGATAGAAACCAATTCTGGCTCCAGACGCTCACGGCAAATCAAACCGCCATTGGCCAACAGCATCCAACGTTTAGTCCGCGTCCGGTACGAATGAGTCCTGCCCAGCAAACGATGGGTCATATTATCGCTGCGGCTATCGCTCACAATGATATCCTTATATCGTCTATCCATTTCTATTTCCTCCCAAATTTGAATTTACTTTCCAGTGCCGTGATTAGTTCACCAATCATCAGAGCTTCCCTATTTGAATCAGCCCCCGTCTCAGAAGCCTCCCTTTTACCCATCAGAGCGCACCTCTGACCGTAGCGAGCCTCTTTTTCTCCAACGATCGAAATAGCATTCTGATTCAAAAGTTCCCCACAGTTGGATAGATAGGGTCGGTTGTTGCCAGTCGCGTCCGCTATTTCGGGAGCGGAACGCTCCTGGCAACTCCCTATTCCCTCCACGGCCGAACAAGCCGATACTTCCTCTAGCCCAATCACCTGAACGCCTTTCTCGTTAGGGCGACCACCACGCCTTGAACGATCAATTCCGTCGCTGGAAGCAGATCGGGATAAGCTGGATTCTCCGCCTTTAAATAAGGTTGCCCCTCTTCAAGAACGAATCGTTTTAGCGTCGTTTCCCCGTCTATGAGAGCCGCGACCACATCCCCATCACGCGGCTCCCGATATTCCAAGACAACGACATCCCCCTCCTGGATATGCGCTCCCGTCATAGAGTCTCCCCGCACCGTTAAAGCAAAGGTTCGACTCGAATCGGATACGCCAATCGATGCCAGATCGATAGCGACTCCTCCATCTGAACGCTCCTCTTCGTAGGCGGGCAATCCCGCCGGAATCGCTCCCAGCAAAGGCACCTCGCTGAAACGACTCTCGTTGACCGGAAGCAGGTCGCCTGGCATACGCCTTAAGAACCCTTTCCGCTCCAGAGCCTTCAAGTGATTGACCGCCGCTGTCTGGCTAGCGAAACCAAAATGCCGCTGAATCTCGCGAGTCGATGGCATCTTCCCTTTTCGGGAACGCCACTCCCTCACAAACTCTAGCACTTCTCGCTGCCTTTGCGTTAATGGAGGCTCATTAGTGTTCATGAACACTAATGAGGGCGTAAGCCGGCTTTATTGTCAAACAGGGATTTCAAAAAAAAATGCCCCGCTACCAAATGCGCGGATTAGGACGTTGGGATAGGTCATTTCAAAAGTGAATACGCGGATGGGCGGATCGTGCTCATCTATGCTGGATCAACAATTGCCAACATTCTATGGTTTCACCCTAAAGAAGGATGCGAAATCCCGTGCTATCTTTCAATCTATTCAATTCTTGTAGCCAGATTGTAAGGAATTGCTTGATATGAATTCCGTACCCCCATAATCCTATTGAGATACAATAATTTCCCTCCCAAAACACCCACACCTGCCAGGTCGCTTTTATAGCGGCCTGGCCTTTTTATGGCAAAGAACACTCCGGCTAAATTTCGGGTTGCTAAAAGAGGGCGCCGAATTGGGAGGTTCCTCATACCGTTTACGTCAAGGGTGAACTATACGGCAATCAATTTGTGTAGGAAGCTCGCTCGCGAGCGATTGCTCCAATGGAATTCACTCCGCTGAATCGTTCGACTAGACAGCTCCCACGACGAGTTCGACTCGATTCGATTCCTTGAAATAGCGCTCCGCGAATCGGGCTAAATCCTCTTTGCTCAAGGAATCGATCTTGCGGTCGTACTCCTGCCCATCATTGGCTGGCAAACCGTAGGCCACATTCATGGCGGCATGGCTCGAGCAGGAAGCGTTCGTCTGCAATCCCATGCGACGAGCGGCTTTCAGCCTAGATCGGCATCGAGCCAGCTCT
Source organism: uncultured Opitutaceae bacterium (assembly GCA_964521705.1). Lineage (GTDB taxonomy): Bacteria > Verrucomicrobiota > Verrucomicrobiia > Opitutales > Opitutaceae > Pelagisphaera. Next base: position 2,830 of record CAZFUD010000164.1, read on the forward strand.
TCATCGGTCACTCCCAGCTCCAACAGCCTACCGACTTCCGCAATCAATTCAGCGATCACTTGATCGTATCCTTGCTGCGAAGTTCCCGCATAAAAATAAAACATGGCTGTATTTAGTCCAACGATACGACTTGATCGGACAAAGTATGCCAAGCCCAGATCTTCTCGGATACGCTCGAACAAATGGCTCGACATGCCGCTAAACAACTCATCCGCCACTTCCGACACAGGGAAATCATCGTCGAGCAACCCGGGCCCCGGGTAAGCGTGGAAGACAACAGCTTGCTGTCGTTCCATAGGCGAACGGTGGACACCAGGCGACCCCGGCTCTTCGAATGGGAATGCTCCCATCGGTTTTTCTCCAGTCGGCAATTTCGCCATTAGAGTTTCTAGTCTCGGGATGACATTGCCATAGTCGAACATGCCTGAAATCGCCAGCGTCACATTTCCGGACTTCAGCAAACGGTCCCGCAAAGCGATAAGATTAGCAGTCGTTAGGGGTTCCACGGTTTCCAGGGAGCCGGATCCGCCCAGTTGAAAGGGGTGCTCACCGAAAAACAGTTTCCTCAATTCCCGACGACCAGCGATGACAACATCATCCAGATCTTCCTTGATAGCCGCCAAATGGGCTTCCTTCTCAATACTGAAAGTCTCTTCATCGAATTTGGAGTGGAGGAGGGCCTGCTCCAGAATATCTAGGGCCAAATCGATATCCGTAGGCAAGAAATCGATACCCAGGCCAAGACTATTGTTACCCGCGAATTCGTAGAAGCTGGCTCCTGAGCCTTCAACCGCCTGGGCAACTTCATGAGCCGTTCTCTTTTCCGTATCCTTGGTGAGCAAGGTAGCCAACAGCGACGTCGAACCTTGCTTGCCGCCGTCCTCCAATAGAGACCCTCCGTTCAAAACAACCCTTATGTGGGCATTGGGCAGCCTATTGTCCGAACGAACCAGCAGAGAGCTGCCGTTCGGCTGTTCCCGCGTCTCGAAATCCGGATTGCTCCCCGGCGAGTCCGAAGCTTGTACATCCTCTGATTCCAGGTCTTTTGGGTTCAGCGAAACAACGGTCATTCTTTCCTCAAGCAGCCATTCTCTCAATACGCGTACCAAGTCCTCGGCTGTGATCCGCATGGCCTTTTTTAGATACTGTTCGGCGTAGCGGATGTCGCCAATGACAACCTCTGCAGCGGCGAGTTTCGATGCTTGGCCGCTCACGGTTTTGCGAGCATTGATTTCCGATACCACTAGCTGTCTGACTGCTTTCCGGATGCGCTCTTCGGTAAAGTCGGCTGCCGTAAGCGAACGCAAATACCGCTCTGTCTCGTCCAAGGCTTCTTGTCGCTTGTCCGGGTCGCAAACTAGCGCCATATAAAAAACGCCTAATTCCCCGGGCGTCCAATTGGAGGCGTCTATCGTGTGGACGAGCTTCAGCTTCTCTCGCAACTGAACCGAGAGCAGAGAGCTATATCCATGGCCCAAGATCAAGGAAAGGGCATCGAGGACGGGAGTATCCTGGTGAGCTAGCCCTGGCGTCTGGAACCCCATCGCCACCCGAACAATCTGCACGTCCTCATAGAGGGCTTTCGACCGGCGAGCTAGCTGCCGAGCCTCCGAAGCAATGTAGATATTGGGCAAGGGCTTTCGGGTCAACTCGCCGAAAAATCTGTCGACCCGCTCTTTCATGTCCTGAACCTCGAAATCGCCCGAAACCACTAAAACCGCGTTGTTTGGAACATAACGTCGTTCATAGTAGGCTACCAACTCATCTCTTGAGACGTTCGCGAACAAGTCCTTATAACCAATTATCGGATACCTGAAAGGATGCGTTTGAAAAGCGGTTTCAAAAAGGGCTCGGATGAGCTTCCGATCCGGATCGTCTTCCCCCATGTCTATCTCGCGAAGGATGACATCCCGCTCTTTCTCGATTTCATCTGGCGGCAAAGTCGACTTGAAAACCGAATCGCCAAGCACATCGAGAGCCACGTCTACGTTTTCCGAAGGGATATCGATATAGTATACCGTCCGATCGAATGTCGTGTAGGCATTGATATAGCCGCCGGCCGCTTGCACGCATTCAGAAATTTCCCGGCCTTCCCGCTTTTCCGTTCCCTTGAAGAGCATATGCTCCAGGTAGTGCGACAGGCCCGAACCCAGGCTTCCCTCCTCGTGGATACTTCCCGACTTGATCCAAACCTGGGTCGAACACAAGGCCAGCGACCTGTCCGGCCTAAAGAGAACCGTCAAGCCGTTTTCCAAATGATAACGATGATAGGATTCCGCGGCCAGCGACTCCAGCAAGTCGGCATCCGGATGGCCTGCGTCCAAAAATGACTGTTGATTATTCATGATTTGCGGCCCCTACGCTCTCAGAGCGCCAGTAATGAAAGGTCAAAACGTTGAAGGAGCCCTTTCGATTATAGCGTTAAAGCGATTCAACCACCTTGTATCGAGGGCGCTTCAATCGTCGCCGGTCTGGCTGGAAGGGCTTCAGAAAGGCTTCCTCGAAATCGTATATGGCGGCGAAATCCTCTTTGGTATCACCCTCATTCTTGCTGAAAACCCCGTACTCGATTAGGTTGAACACCATCTCTCCAAAGTCTTCGCACCGCTCTAGGCCCCAGGAGGTCAGTACGGTATGCGCCATCGGCCCGAACTGATCCAAGGCATACTCGCGTACCCCTTCGAGCAACTCTTGGCCCGTAACATGTCTCTGGGTTTTGCTGGCGACCTTGCCATTCCGTTTACGCTCCTTATCCATGGTGAAGTCCAAGGCCTCTTTAAGAAATCCGTAGGCTTCCCTCGTGTAACGATCATCTTCTTTGACGATCAAATTCACCATTTCTAAGAAATTCTGCTTTTTCATTGGCTAGTGGCCGCGCAGCTGCCCGTTTTCGTCAGCCGGTCGTAACTCGGCTCCCATGCTCCCCTCTGCCGCTCCCCTGTCAATCCCGCAAGTCGACGCGTTTTACCGTAGACCTCGGCCTTAGATTCAATAGACCCAATCCATTCATGGGAAAGAAAGCGAAAATTGGCGTGATCAATGTGTCCGACCGGGCATCGAAAGAAATTTATGAGGATATTCCCGGCAAGGCCTGCGTCGACTTGCTAAACGAATGGCTAATCACGCCTTTTGATGTCGAATACGCCGTCGTGCCTGATGAGCAGGAGCAAATCGAAGACAAGTTGAAACGCTTTTCCGATGATGCTTCCTGCAGCCTGATCGTCACCACTGGCGGTACCGGTCCAGCAGTTCGCGACATCACCCCAGAAGCCACAGCCAACGTTTGCCAAAAGATGCTTCCGGGATTCGGCGAAGAAATGCGGCAGGCCTCCCTCAAATACGTGCCTACGGCGATCCTCTCTCGGCAAACGGCGGGGATTCGCGGTAGTTGCCTCATCGTCAATCTTCCCGGCAAGCCAAAAGCGATTCGAGAAAACCTGGAAGCAGTCTTCCCTGCCATTCCTTACTGCATCGACCTCATCGGTGGCGATTTCCTGGAGACAGATGAGTCTGTCATGAGGGCGTTCCGCCCCAAGAAGTAGCAGGCGATTCACTAAAATGCTCGAATCTCTCTACCTGGATGCTTCCCAGGTGGCGAAATTCTCCTGCAGTCGGGAAATCAGGGATTGGCAGTCTTCCGATTCATCTTCCGCCGCTTTCTGCAAGCGCTTGCTATCGGTGTAGAGCGACTCGATTCCCAAGACCATAGCCGTGTTAGACAGGTAGTGGGCTTTGTCCCGAATAAAGTCGAAGTCCCGCTTGTCAGCCGCTTCCAGCATATCGCTGCATATCGATCGAGTTTCGTCTATCGCCTGATCGATAACCTCGTCGGAAAAGAGTCCCATCCCGCCAGGCACGATCGAACTGTCGATTGTGGCAGCGGCATCCCGCTCCTCATCTTCACTAGCTAAACTATCCCCCAACCAGGGGATTTCTCGGATCTTCGCTTCCAGATCCCTCTCGAAGAAGGGCTTGCCAAGAAAGTCGTTAATCCCCGCCTCCATCGCTCGCTCAATCTCCTTTTCCGCTAGGGTGGCCGACACGCCGATAATCCAAGGCTGATCGGCAATCCCCGACTTTTCCCGCACGATTTTCGCCGCCCCTGGGCCATCCAGCCCGGGCATTCTCAAATCGGATATTATCAAGTCATAAGCGTTTCCTCGCTCCGAAACCGGTTTGCCGTCATCGACTTGGTCTGGGCTGTATCCAAAGTATTCGAGGTAGAGGGTGATCAGTCTTCGCACCATCGGGTTGTCTTCAGCGACCAAGACTCTTAGAGGATAGAGGTCGCCCAGCCGCTTGGATACTTCCGATCCCAGGGTTCGAATCTGACTAGATTCTTCCGCATCAGACTCCTCCAGTTGCTCGACGTGAAAATTAAAATAGACCGTGAAACGCGTCCCTTTGCCGAATGCGCTTTCCACATCGATCCTGCCACCCATGAGCTCTACGATCCGCTTCACGATAGCCAGTCCTAAGCCCGCCCCCTCTCTAGGCGAAGCGCCAACGTGGGCCAATTGAATGAAGGGTTCAAAAAGCCGATCCAAATCCTCCGGCTTAATACCGACTCCTGTATCCGAAATTCGGAACGCCAAGGCGCCCGGACCTTGCCCAATTCCATTGGGGCCAACCGAAAGCTTAACCGAACCTCTCTCCGTATACTTTACCGAATTCCCATAGAGATTTAGCAGGGCCTGCCTCAAACGCACTCCATCCGTCCGAATGATTGCCGGCAGCGACGAGTCGATTTCCAGTTCCGCTACGAGCCCCTTCCTCTCGGCCATGGGCTGAATCGTCCGATAGGTCTCCTCGATCAGGCTTTTTAGGTGGACTGGGCCTTCCTTCAATCCGGGGCTCGCCTTGCGAAGATTGCTGAAATCGAGAATGTCTTGCACGATCCGCAACAGAATCTTTCCCTCCGATTGGATTGTATCCAAGCAAGACATCTGTTTCTCGTCGAGCCGAGTATTCTTCAGCAAGTTGCTGTATCCAAGAACGCTTTGTAGAGGAGTTCGTATTTCATGGCTCATTACAGCAAGAAACTCGCTCTTCGCTCTATCAGCCGCTTCCGCTCTCTCCTTGGCTAAGGCAAGATCGGTTTCCGACTCGTTTTCTATCTGATAGTAAATGAAAAAAATGATCAGAGCTAGAACGAGCCCCGCTATAATAATCGTCTGCAATCTGGCCAGGGAGATATTCTTCATCCATTCGTCTGCTCGCAGATCGATTCCCAACCAAGCCAATGCCCGCCCGGTTTCCGTACCCAAAATCGGCGAACTGACATTGATGCGAAGATTGTGGCCCAGGCGAATGGGGCCAAATACGAAGGGGTCGCCCGATAGATACCCTTCTTTGTTGGTCAACAGATCGCTAGCTCCAACAACGACGCTTTCTGAGGCCCCGAAAGGATCCTCCTCCGCAGACAAGCCATTCAACGTGTCGCTGCTCCAGACATAGACTCGATCCACCTCCGAACCGATTTCCCTCAACTGGCGCAAGCTTTCGGCGATGGACTCGCTCTCGCCGGGGCCGGACGGCTGAACTCCCCAATCCGATTCAGAGCGCAATGCTAAAGCTGCCGTTTGCGAACGCGACAGCAATTCTTCTTCGATACGGTCCTTTTCCCGGCGACCATTCCAGGTGGTCACCATATAGCTAGCTAGAACGATCAACGCCAAGGTCAGCGGCATCACTCGAAAACCCCAAGTCTTCAGTTTTTCCCGGGCAGGATCCGCAACATCATCCATGCGAGCCCGCAGCCGATAAATCCAGAATCCGCCCAAAGCTAGCCAGGCGGAAAGAATTCGCAGAAAGAGTAACAGAAAACCGTAGAACGGAAACTCGCTGTAAGCCACCAAGGTTTCGCTCCTCAGGAAAGCAATATGATCCGGGTGCAATACCCAGGCTGGTATAAGCAGCACCACTCCTGCCGCGACAATGATCAGCTCGTACCGGTCCTTGTCTATGGCCATCTCCCTCAGCCTCCAAGCGAACCATAGGCAGGCTACAGTCGATACCAGAAAGGCCACCACCAGTGAATACAAAAGCGACCCTACCTCGATCGCGAAACCCAGCAGCCCACAAGTAATGGCAATCACTGGGGGGAAACTGCGCCCTTTGAGCCAGCCAGATCCTCGCACCGAAGCCTCGACCAAACAGCCGAGGCCTAGCATTTCCAAAGGTATCTCAATACTAAAAGAGCGGAAAAACGGGTCCGAGAAAGACAGCGTGCGCACGAAATCCCCCATCGCTTCCGCAAACGCGAAGTATCCAAACCAAAACCAGCGGGCCTCCCCTCTCTGCCTATCGCAAAGGGGTTTAGTCCAAGCTAGCAGCCCCAACAAGGTCCAGCCAAAGAAAGACAAGAAGACCATGTAGTCCTGCTCGAAAAGCCAATCGGGGAAAGTTAGGTCTGAGGTCTCAATCACTGGCGGCATGCTGCGGCAATTAGCAAAGCTCCATCGAAAGCCCCTCATCCCCAAGCCACAAGGG
>CAZFUD010000165.1:0-9292 GCA_964521705.1 uncultured Opitutaceae bacterium
CAGGTTCGCATGGACGCGGAATCATTTGGATCGAATTTAAGATTCTCTAGATCCAGGCCGCCTTCGGTATCGGCATCGTTGTGGCAATCGTAGCAGTTCAGGTCCAAAAAGAAGCTAATCGGCTCAGGGACCTTAACGTTGGCGTTTGCCGGAGTCCAAGTGAAAACAAATGGGACCACGGCCGCAATCGCGGCTGAGCGAGTCGAGGAAAAGAGCGATTTTCTGTCCTTTGGCATCAATCGGGGACGAGTCGGGCGAGAATCAGCCCAAACTTCTTATGATCTTACCCGATTTCCAGTAAAAACGGACAAAAAGCCTACTCTATCTTCGGGCGCTGAAAGCGTAAAGATGCTCTCGCGTTCGGAGGTAGGCCACATCGCCATGGAAAATTGGTACGCTTCGGCACTCGCCAACGTTGAAGCGGGACACTTCCTGGTAGCGGCGCCCAGGTTTTAGAAAGAAGGCCATTCCGCCTTCCTCGCCACCATAGATCAAGTCGTCGACTAGGAGGAGCCCGGAAAAGGCCCGGCCCATTTTCCCTGGCACTTTCTTGCTGTAGACAAGCTTGCCAGTGTCGGCTTCCAGAACTTGGAATGTCTGTCCCATGGAAAAGATGTAGACGAGTCCCTCATGCTCGAGAGGAGACGCGTAATAGCGTTCTTGAGAAACCTCGGTATGCCAAAGTTGCGTTAAGCCAGTACGCTCCAGCTCCTCAACCGTTTCCGGGATTTGCATGCAATACATATCTCCTTGGAGGGCTTTGGCTCCATGAACAGCGTATATGCGGTCTTCCGAGACAAAGTTGGTGTTGAAAAAAGCGAATTTCTTTTGTGGAATAATCCAGTCCTGAGAGGGGAGTTTCTTTCCATCCTGGATGCTGATGAGCTCGCCCCGGGTGGTATAGAGAAACCATTGATCCTCCAGCTGGAAGGCGACGGGTGGGCCGAAACTGATGGGATTCGCGACGCGCCACAGTTCCTCGCCGGTCTCCGCGTCGAGAGCGGTGTAATCGGAAAAGCGGATGATGAGCTTGCCATCGACCAGAAGTGGAGAAGAGGAGCCGCCCCAATTGTGATCCGGCTTCTCCATGGTTTTGGACCAAATGCGATTGCCTTGCAAATCGTGTTTAGTTACGACTCCGAGCCCATTGCAGTTGTAGATGTACTCGCCATCGGAGCAAGGCGTATAGGAGGCGTATCCATTTACCTTATGCGTTTTGGGTTTATCGAAACTCTTGAGAAGCGGATCGATCTTCGATTGGGCATCCGCGACCTGGCGACGCAGGGCCCGCACTTGGTTCTTCAGCTGTTGATTTTCTTTCTCGCGCTGCAGGCGTCGGTTCAGTCGGTAGAGTTGGCGATTAACGGGTTCCAATTCTTTCTCGATGCGAGCGCGGTCGATCTTCGACTGGGCCAACCGGGCCCGCTCTTCGTCTGACAGATCAGCTACGTCTTCATAATCGTTGGAAACCCGCCACAGCAGATCGCCGGATTCGCTGTCGACGCACACCAGCGTAGCCGGCTCTTCGGTGAAGATTAACCTGCCGTCTATTAGAATGGGGGAGGCGTTGCCCCATTGCGGCGTGTCGATTTTCCACTTAACCGCTCGCTCATCTTCCCAGTTGGTGGGAACTTGATTGGCTGGGTAGAGGCCTTGACTGCCATTGCGCCAGGAAGTGACATCTGCGTGTGAGGCGACGGCAATCAGAGCGGCGAGAGACACCCACAGAATTCTGATTTGGCTCATGGAGATGTACGCTTGCGATTGGATAGCGGCACGGGCGTAGTTCATAATCAAGTTGTATTCAATATTTGAGGAAAGCGAATTAGGCTGATCAGCTGATTTGAAGAGACTGCTTCAGTCGGTTGTCAGAATAACCGGTTTCCCTTAGGAATTGGACATTGGAATGTCTATTTAAAAATCCCTTTTCTGGGATGGGCTATGGAAGCGATTTGATAGCGAAACCGTGAATCTCTCCATGAAATTCTGTTTGACTCACATGGCCGGGCCGAGCGACAATGCCTGGCGTAAGCATACCCCATGATTAACCGAAACAGCCTTTGGGGATGGGCTTTTGCTCTCGCCATCCTATTGCCGCTGGCATGCGCTTTACCGATTGGCGAGAGACTGTCGGTCCTTGTCGTCCGTGGAGGTCATCATTACGATACTCCGGAATTCGAGGATATGTGCCTGGGTTTGAGCAACGCTATGGTCGATTTGATCTTAAAGTCGCATATGGAAAAGATGGCCGCGATGGAAATCCATGACCCATACGACGCGATCCTGTTTCTCAATCAAAACAAGCATTACCCGACGTCCGCGAAAAACCGATAGCAATACATGGATCTGGCCAATCTGGGATTGGGAAGGGTGTTTCTGCAGTTCACGCTTTCTTCTCAGCCAGAGTGGGATGAGTATCACGACCTCGTTGGCGGAAAGTGGTTTTTGAAAAACTACGAAGAGGACCCGAAAAAGCATTCCACCTATTTTACCGACCTAACGCTAGATATTAAGGTGCTGGATACAGATTATCCGGTGACGAAAGGACTGAGCGGTTTTACAATGACCGATGCCTTCTGCGGGAATATCTATATGGACCCTGGGGTTCATTCCTTGCTAGGGGCTGATCATCCAGACATCGCTGACGCGATCGGCTGGACACAAGAGTATGATAATTCTAAGGTGGTCTAAATAATGCCGGGCTTTACCAAAGGCGCCTACGAGAAGGCTTCCTACATCCGACTCATTGAGAATTCGCTCAGTTATGTTGCCGAATGAAGAGTCTGTTCTCGACAGCAAAGTGGCCACGGCGTAGAGAACTATTGTTGATGAAGCAGTTTCTCCTTTTACTTTCTATTTTAGCGTTGTTGGCGGCCTGCGCTCCAGTTTCCGGTCCTATTTCCCAATCGACAATCGAAACGGTCGCTGGTACGGGAGAACAAGGGACAGTGGACGGAAGCGCTGATCGAGCCCTGCTGGACAACCCTTTTGGGGTAAGCCGAGGTCCGGATGGAGCGTTGTGGTTCTGCGAATACACTGGGCATACAGTGCGCCGAATTGACGGTGAAGGGAATGTAATAACCGTGGTCGGCAATGGAGAGGGAAAATTTACCGGTGATGAAGGTTCGGCCCTTCAGGCGTCGCTTCACCGGCCTCATGAGATCCGTTTCGACGAGGAAGGGAACCTGTACATTGCTGATATGCTCAATCACGCCATCCGGAAAGTCGATTTACAGCTCGGCCGAATCACTACGATTGCCGGAACGGGGGAAGCGGGATTTAGCGGTGATGGAGGTCCGGCGAATGAGGCGCAGTTGAGCCGTCCTCACAGTATTCAGTTTGGTCCGGAAGGAGATCTCTACGTCGCCGATATCGGTAATCACCGTCTAAGGGTCATTGACATGGATACGGGCATAATCAGCACCTTCGCGGGTACAGGAAAGAACGGCGTCTCTCGGGATGGCGAGCGATTTGCCACTGCTGATCTAAATGGACCGAGAACCTTGGATTTCGATGCGGACGGAAATCTCTGGCTGGTGTTGCGAAATGGCAACCAAGTCTACAAACTCGATCTGGAATCGGGCCTGATGCATCACAAGGCTGGCACAGGCGAAAAAGGGTTTACTGGAAATGGCGGACCGGCTGTAGAGGCGACTTTGTCGGGCCCCAAAGGAATAGCACTAGCGCCGAATGGAGATGCTTATTTGGTGGATACGGAGAGCCATACGATCCGTATGATCGAAGCGGCTACTGGAAATCTGCAACTCATAGTCGGAACTGGCGAGAAAGGCGACGGACCCGATGGCGATCCGCTGCAATGCAAGCTCGCTCGTCCCCATGGCATTTTTCTCGATGCTAACGGGGATGTCTACATCGGCGACAGCGAGGCCCACAAGATTCGTAGACTGAGAATGTGAGTGGGATTTGTTTGTTAACCGCAGAGTACGCGAAGATCGCGGAGGCGCCGCCGGTAGGGGAGAACGGTCCCCGATGACCCGTACCAAATGTTGGGTTTCGATTTGCGCCTTTGCTCCTTAAATGGGTTGAGCGCGATGCGGGCTCCGACAATTCGCTAATCGGTTGGTAGTAGAATACTATTTGATTAAAAGATTCCTTGGCTCGCCGAGCATGACTCGCCCTAGCGTCGATTTATCCTACGTTGAGATCCTCCGCGATCTCTGCGGTTGAATAACGAGCTCATTAAGAGCCACCTTTAGTGCTTCAGTCCGGTATCGGATCGCTGGGGTCGATGTCTTCGCCTTCCCAATTGGCAATACCGTTCTCATAGATCAGGATCCGATTGGCGCTGCCTTCGGCAGGACGTCTATTGATCTTGGGTAGATGCTTTTTCAATGACCGTTTTGCCCGAGCGTATTTCGGGTGGTCGACAAGATTAGTAAATTCATTTGGATCGGCGATCATGTCGTACAATTCTTCCGATCCATCAGCGTATTGGATATAACGATACTCTTCTGTGCGGACACCGTGGTTGTCATGATTGTCGGTTGTAATCGCGGGCCGAGAGCGGGGAGCATTCGGGTTTTTCAATAGGGGAACGAGGCTGAGACCTTCAAGATGGTCTTGAGAGGGGAGCCCGCACAGTTCGGATAAGGTGGGATAAACATCAAGGAGTTCGACTGGCCGTGCGGATTCGGAACTTTCTTTAATTCCTGGCCCAGCGAATATCAGAGGCACTCGGGCCGACCGATCCCAAAGCGTGTTTTTCCCAGTGATTTCCTTTTCACCAAGGTGGTAGCCGTGATCTGACCAGAGAACAACGATGGTGTTGTCGGCGTACCCATTACGATCCAAAGCCTCCAGGACGCGACCAACCTGGCTATCCATAAAGCTGATACTAGCTAGATAGGCTTGGACGATTTTGAGTTGCTCGCCTGCTTGAAAGAGAAATCTCTGTCGTGGCTCCGGAAGTTTCCAGTGCAGGTACCAGCTGAAGCGCGGAGTGTCATTGCGGTCGTCGAGCAGCATGCGGGGAAACTGGAGCGTATCTTCTGGATAAAGGTCGAACCACTTTTGGGTGGCCAGAAGTGGTACATGGGGAAGAGAGAAGCCGACAGCCATAAAGAAGGGATCTTTAGGCTTATTATCCAGTTGATTCACTGCCCAGCTAGCGGTCTTCCAATCCTTGTGGTCGGAATCTTCGAAGGTATAAACGTCCCAGTCCATTCCCCGGCCGCCCCGCGGAGTCTTAACGCGTTTTTCTTTCGGGCGAAGTCCAGGTTCGGTCCGGCCGATGACATCGAATTCTGGAGGCTCGCTCGTCATCCAGCCTCCGCCATGATAAATCTTGCCAACCGTGTAGGTGGTGTAGCCAGAATTGGAGAAGTGTTGGGGCAAGGTGACGAGATCCTTCCATTCTTCGACTGTCCGAAACCAGGGAGCCAAGCTGTAGATTCCAGTGGTCGAAGGCCGTAAGCCTGTCATGGTGCTCGTTCGGGACGGGTTGCAAATAGGTGACTGGGTGTGGGCGTTGAGAAAGAGGGTACCTCGTTCCGCAAGCCGGTCGATGTGCGGTGTTTGGACTTGGGGATGGCCATCCATGCATCCGATCCAGTCGTTCAAATCGTCGATTGAAATGAACAAGACGTTAGGTTTTTCGGCGAAGGAATCCTTCGCGAAAATGGCGATTAGCAGGAGGACGAAGTTGAGGAGAATTCGTGATGGCATCGATTCTTGGAATTTGCTTAGGCTAGCTTCTGTCGCTATTCCAATAGCTTGAAAATAGCCTGAGAGCACTCGTCGAGATCGCTAATCGGGTTCCATCCCCAATCTTGACGAGCGGAAGCGTCTTGGAAAACTTTCGCGGCGGTCTTCAATAGCGACTCGACGACGTCATCCGGCTCAAAGCTGTATTGGAAATCCGGTTTCAGCTTGACGATTGAATCGGCGATTTCCTGGGCGCTTGGGCAAAAGGCATGCAGGTTGTAGGCGTGGCGGGAAAGCTGCCCCCGGTCGGCATAGGCTAGCTGGACGAAACCTTCTACGAGGTCCTCAATATAGATCGTTGACATGCCGATGTCTGGCGAGACTGGAAACACGAAGGGTTTGCCTTTGGCAGCGGCGACATAGGCGTGAGATGCATAGGCGGTTAGGGCTGCGGGTGGAGCGTATGGGGAGAGAACGAGCGGAGGTCTCAGACAACGGAAATCCATCCCGTGAGTCATCGTGTAGTAAGCCCCAAGACGCTCGTTGAAAATCTTGGTTACACCGTAGATATTCTCCGGCCATTGAGGCTGGTCCTCGGGCACGTTTGCCGGGATGTCCGATCCGTAGGAGGCTCCTGTGCCCGGAAATACGATACGCGGTTTTCCGTTGGCCAATGCCAACTCTAGGAGGTTGAAGGTGGATTGGGCGTTTACGTGGAAGGCCCGTTTGCGGTCAGCCTCCGAGCTGCCCGAGAGAAGAGATGCCAGATGAAAGACGATTTTCGGGGACCGGTCTTTAAGGATCTTCTCGATGAGCGGCCCGTCGCATATATCTCCAGTGAAATAGTCTACCCCGTCCACGGTCGAATCGGTATTGGGATCCGTAATGTCGAGGCAGGTGACGCTATGGCCGTCCTTAAGGAGGCGTTTGGCTAGCAGGCGGGCTATGTTTCCATTTCCGCCAGTGATAAGAATGGGTAAGTTTTGCAGTGGCATGAGAATTGGACGGTTGTCCGGCAGGAACCGTAGGGGCAGGAGTCGATGGCGATCAAATCAATTCTGAGCCGAGAATGCTGTTGTCGATCGGCTATTGGAAATTAGGATATCCGCTGATGAAAGTCAGGACTTTGGAGGAGGCGTTGGAGTACGTGCGGTCGTTGGGGTTTGCACGCTGTTTAGTGGCAAAGCCAAAGGTGTCCCCGCTCTTTGGGACGTCGTCGATTTGCCGGAGCAAGGGGGCGGCCGAACAAAGTGGGGCGGCCGAACAAAGTGGGGAGCCAAAGTGGAGGCTATTTGGGCTTGGAAAAACGAATTGCCGGAAACGTATCCAGAGGAAATATACTATGGAAAAATACCGGGCGGGCACGCCGCGTTGATGACTATCGACTACCTGGTAGAATATCACTACGCCAAGGCTCATAAACCCGTCGAGGCGTGTTCAGAACTGGCCCAGGAAGTTTACGAGCTGGTCAAGGTCAACTCGGGAACGACTGGAGCCTTGCGAGACGAGGCGATGTCCCGCTTTGGCTGCACCAAGAGAGGGTTCGATACCGCCTTAAAGCAATAGCAGGTGATTTTAAATATCGCTCGCAGCAACGAACCAGGAACCAAGAATGATACTTGAATAACCCTTATCGATGCTTACCTGCATCTTTTGCATGATGAAGATTGAAATTGGGCTACGCGTTCGGCATCAACTTAGGCAGCTGTTTTAAGTTTCCTAGGAAATGCCAACTAGAAGTCGAAAAACCGGTATCGAGAATACGGAGCGGAAACGGTTGGACAATTCCGCATCGCGTAGAGCCAATTGGAAGCGTTGGGGCGCTTACTTATCGGAACGTCAATGTGGGACTGTGCGGGAGGATTACTCGAAGGGTGGTGATGCCTGGGATTACTTTCCGTTCGAGCATGCCAGGATGCGGTCATACAGGTGGGGTGAGGATAGCTTGCTGGGCTTTTGCGATTCGGAATGCAGACGGGCTGGACAGCCTTAGTGGCTGAGCTGCTTCTGAACAGATAATGTCTGGTGGAGCGGTGCTTTAGCCCGCGTAAGGTAGCACAAGCATCTTGCCTGTGTTGAGCAAGCGCCAGTCCCCCTACTTATTAACATCCGTTATCCCAAATGCTCTTTGAGAAACTCGATGGTTCGGCTCCAGGCCAGTTTAGCGGCGGTTTCATCGTAGCGGGGCGTCGTATCGTTGTGAAACCCGTGGTTAGTACCGGTATAAATATGAGCTTGGTAATTTATGTTGTTCTCCTTGAGAGCCTTTTCGTAATCGGGCCAACCAGCGTTTACTCTTTGGTCTAGCTCGGCGTAGTGCAGTAAGAGCGCCGCATTGATCTTTTTGGTATCTTCCGCGGAAGGCTGGCCGCCGTAGAAAGGAGCCGCGGCTTTAATTATGTTAGGCAAGCGGACCGCGAGCGTATTCGACATTCCGCCTCCGAAGCAAAAACCAACCACGCCTGTAGATTTAGAGCTGAGAGGGTGGTTGTGCAGGAATTTGGCGGCAGCGACTATGTCTTCAGTGATCTTGTTACGATCGAGTTGCCGCTGCCTGGTGCGGCCTTCGTCATCATTACCCGGATACCCGCCAAGCGGAGTCAATGCATCTGGGCCAAATGCCAGGAATCCGGCCATGGCAGTTCGTCGCACCACGTCCTCGATATAAGGATTCAACCCACGATTCTCATGGATCACCAGCACTGTTGGTAATTTGCCGGATGCGTTGGCTGGCCGGGCCAGGTAGCCGCGCATCTTACCGTGGCCCTGAGGCGAATCGTATTCCACGTACTCTGTTTGGATTCGCGAATCGGTCTTGGATATCTGCTCTGCCCAAGCGTAGTGAGGACTCAAGGAGTCGACCAAAGCGGCTACGGTAACGCCCGCCGTAGCGAATTTGGTGGCTTTGGTGAAAAACAAGCGGCGGTCGATAATCCCGTGCACGTATTCATCGTAGATATCGAGTAGCTCTTGGGGGAAGTCGGTGGCTTTTTTGCGTTCCATAGGTATCTAGGGCTGGTGGGTTTATTGTGATTCAGCTATGCTTTTGGATGAACGCTTTTTTTTGGTTTTCAGTTTCGATAAATCGAATGTTCTCAGAGGCTCGCTCTGTGTCCACAATTTTTACCCAGCTCCGCGGCTCTTTAAAGGCCTGCTTTTGAGGGCCGCGTGCAGTACAAGCACGACTAATGCTCGACGGTTTGGTAGTCGCCTCGTCAATCCAATTTAGGCTGGTTTGCGGAAGCGTTTCGCTTGGTCAAAGAGGTCTTGCCGGCCAGAATCATCCGCCAGCATTGCAAGGCCAAAACGGGAGTGAAGATCAGAGCCGTTTCTCGAAAGCCGGTCTTTTCTTGGGTTGCCTGGTGATAGATTATCAGGAATAGGACGATATAGGCGAGCCGGTGTAGCCGCTTCCAATTCCGCGACCCAAGTTTCCGAACCATACGATTATTGCTGGTGATCGCCATTAGAAGCAGAAACATGAATGCCAGTATCCCGGAGAGAATGAAAAGTTTCTCCCAGTCGTTGACGAATTCCTACAAGCTTCCTGTGTAAAAGAAGTAGATCAGAAAAAGGAGTAAGGCGTAGGCAAATACGCTCACTCCCATTGGACGCCGATGATAGGCTA
>CAZFUD010000166.1:0-9290 GCA_964521705.1 uncultured Opitutaceae bacterium
TGTCGCGGAAGAGTTGGGAATGGAAATCGTTGCCGATCCTTATTCTGAATCTGGGACGTTAGAAGGTTCGAAAAGCGTTGTGGCCAATACCTTTGAGCGGTTCATCGCCGATGGCCGGTTGAATATCGACGCTGTATTCGCGGCTAACCTAACAACCACCTTAGGCGTGTCGTCTGCGATCGACGACTTGAAAGATAGTGGTATCGAAGTGGATATCGTTTTCGTCGGTTTCGACAGCTCCAAGAAATTAGTCGAAGAAGTTCAAGAGGGGAAGATTGACGCCTTGATTGTTCAGAGTCCGGAGAAAATGGGATACCTGGCGGTTACGACGGCCGCTTCGGTGGCTCAGGGCGAAACAGCCCCGGCCCTAATCGATACTGGGGTAGAGGTCGTCACCGCCGAACGACTGCGGAGCGAATCCGAAATTCGATCCCTAGTTGGATTGGAATAGTCGCCTTACTCTTTCCGACATCACACTCCATTCATGAGCCCTCAACCCCGGCTAGAGATGCGTGGCATCGATAAACGATTCGGGGCCACCCATGCCTTGAGAAGCGTTAGTCTAGTGGTCGATCCAGGAGAGATATTGGCTTTGGTTGGCGAAAACGGAGCGGGAAAAAGCACCTTGATGAAAGTCTTATCGGGAGCCCACACCCCCGATGCAGGCAACCTTTTCCTCGATGGCGAACCCTACAAGCCCGCTAATCCGCTTCATGCGCGAGAATCGGGTGTGGCTATGATTTACCAAGAGCTGTCCTTGGCTCCGCACCTTTCGGCAATGGAGAACATTCTCTTAGGGATCGAGCCGAACAGGCGAGGATTCATCGACTGGCCTTCCATGAAAACCAAGGGGGTTGACGCGATGGCGATTGTGGGATTGGAGGGGGTCGATCCTCAAATTCCTGTTAATTCGCTCCCGCTAGCCCAACAACAGTTGGTCGAAATCGCCCGAGCGGTGGCTCTGGAGTGCCGGGTCTTGGTGCTGGACGAACCCACTAGCTCGTTAACTCTCAAGGATATCGAGAAACTATTCGCTTTGGTTCGATCTCTTTCCGCGAAAGGAATAGCCGTTATCTACATCTCTCACTTTCTAGAGGAAGTTCAATCCTTGTGCGAACGCTATGTCGTATTGCGTGACGGAGAGAGCGTAGGAGGCGGCCCAACATGCGGGGCCACGAGGGAATCCATTATCGCATTGATGGTCGGACGTGATATGGAGGACTTGTATCCGAGAAATGACCACACGTCAGGCGCTGTTGTATTGGAGGTTGAGAATGTTTGCGGACCGATCAAGCCTGGCTCGGCTTCCCTGGAATTGAGGGAAGGAGAAATTTTGGGTATCGCGGGATTAGTAGGAGCCGGGCGAACGGAGCTTCTGGAGTCGATATTCGGTCTCGAGCCAGTGGTTCAGGGAGAGGTAAGGGTAGGTAGCTATTCGGGGAATTGTACACCCGCCATCCGCTGGTTGCAACGCATGGGGATGGTCAGCGAAGATCGAAAGTCACAAGGTCTGGCTCTGGGGCTTAGTATCGCCGACAACATTACCATGCCTAAGTTGGATGGATTGGGTCCCGGAGGTTTGGTTTTGTCCTCCCGGCAAGAATCTGTCTGCCAGCCTTGGATCGAACGGATTCCAATAAAGTGCCAGTCTGCTGGGCAATTAACCAGCGATCTTTCAGGAGGGAATCAGCAGAAGGTTGCTATCGCCCGTCTGCTTCACGCCGACGTCGATATTCTCCTGCTCGACGAGCCGACTCGGGGCATCGATGTGGGCTCGAAGGCCCAGATCTACCGGCTCATTGACGAACTAGCTCGAGGGGACGAATACTCGGGTCGGAAACCTAAATCGATCTTGTTGGTGAGCAGTTATCTCCCTGAATTGCTGGGAACGTGCGACCGCATAGCCGTCATGTGCCGAGGATTGTTGACCGAGGCTCGGCCGGTTTCTGAATGGGATGAACATCAACTTATGGAGGCCGGGATTGGCAATATATAAAATCTGAATACGATGAAGACGCCTGCTCCTCTAAAGTTTCTTGTCTCGTTAGGTTCGAAAAGTTGGCTCAATACAGCCGCTCGTTTTCTGGCACTGATCATCGTGTTTCTCTTCTTCGCCATTTTTGTAGAGGACGGCAAGTTCTACACTTTGCGAAACCTGGAGAATATTGTTCGCCAAAGCTCGGTATACGCGACCGCAGCGCTGGGTATGACATTCGTGATCATAACGGCTGGGATCGATCTTTCAGTTGGATCAATAATCGCTTTGGCTGTGGTTGTCGTAGCGTGGACTTTGAATATCCAAATAGAGGGTGAGGCTGGAAAACTCGTGTATCTGGTGCATCAGTACCCATTCGCCATGCCAGTGCTAGCCTGCCTTCTTGCGATTGGCGCCTCTACCCTGGTTGGCCTGTTTAACGGCACCGTTATCGTCCGGCTGAAAATGGTGCCCTTTATTGTCACCCTTGGCTCCATGGGAATCATTCGTGGATTGGCCAAAGGCATCGCTGGTGAACGCGATATTTACCCCCCTGAAGAGACCTGGATCGGTGGGTTGATGGATCCCACCTTAGCGAATCCGGCCAAGAGCTGGATGATTTTTCCAGCTGGGGTTTGGATTTTGATAGTATGTATCGCCATCGCGTCATTCACATTGAAATACACAAGGTTTGGCCGTCACGTTTATGCCGTTGGTTCTAACGAGGAAACCGCTCGTCTTTGTGGCGTGCCCGTAGGGCGAACCAAAATAATCGTCTATGGGCTAACGGGCTTCTTTTGCGCCTTAGCCGGCTTTATGCAGTTCTCATATATTGGCGGCGTGGGTCAGCCGACCACAGGTGTCATGTATGAGCTCTTCGTGATTGCCGCTGTCATTATTGGGGGCGCCAGTTTCTCGGGTGGAGAGGGGTCAATCTTGGGAACGATCATCGGTGCCTTGATCATTACGATCCTCTACATGGGGGGACAGCAAATAGGATGGCCTAAATGGGTTCAGGAAATGGTTATTGGCGGGATTATCATTCTCGCCGTAGCGGTCGATCGACTACGTCACCGGAAACTCGTCTGAAGGTGAAGCCCTGGCAGCAACTAATGCCGAGTTGCGCTAATCGAACCCTATTCTTCGAAAGCGAGATCCTCGTTAGCCATCTCTTCGAAGACTTTGGCGATGATCGTCGTGTCTTTCTCGTTCCAACCCTTTTCGATAGCTCCTTGGCGGATGTCTTGCACCAGCTTGCCGAGCTTATTGGGAGATTGCAGGCGTTCCGCAAGATCAATGGCTAGCCCGGCGTCCTTGATCATGAGATCCATGCTGAAACCGTCATCGAAATCGCGAGGAATAATCCGCTCGGGAAGGGCCCGGTGAAGATGGGCGTTGTCGGCAGCCGTTCCCGACAAGATCTCCTTCATGTCCTTGAATCGGAGGCCAGCCTTGCGACCCATGAGCAGGGCTTCGATGGTGGCGGCGAGAGTGACACCTGCCAGCTGATTGTTGATTAGCTTTATCGTAACTCCGGAGCCGGTAGGGCCGCAGTGGACACTTCGGCCGAGATGGGTCAAGAACCCGCTGGCAATGTCGAATTCCTCATCGGTTCCACCTATCATGAAGAGGAGTTTACCCGCTTCTGCATCAACGGTGAGGCCTCCAATGGCGGTATCCAAAAACCTAATCGCGTTTGATTGGCAACGCTTGCCTAATCCCTTGCTAACTTCTGGGTCAATCGTACTCATTTCTAGCCAGGTTAAGTTAGCATTGTCCGTAGCGAGAATGCCGGTATCGCCATCCGCTACTGATTCGACGTGTGGTCCATTGGGAAGGACGGTTAGAATGAAGTCGCACTGGTTGGCTACGTCTCGTGGAGAATCTGCTGCGGTGGCGCCCTTGTCTACGATTCGCTGCAAAGCCTCTGAATCGATATCGAAGGCGACCAACGAAACTCCTTGTTGTAGCAATCTATTCGCTACTGGAGCGCCCATCTTGCCTAGGCCGACAATTCCGGCGTTCGATGGCTGATTCATATGTTCAGATCCTCCTCCATGTTCCAAGGTATGAGGGATCCGGTTCGATCTAGGAATTGCCCTGTTTGGCTCATGTCGACTTTGGCGAGAACTTGTCGCATAAGCCGAACGGAATCATCGATTTCGTATACGGCATTAGCCCTGCCCATGTCGGTTTTTGTGTGCCCAGGTCGGATACAGACATAGGGAATATTATAGGGCTTCAAATCGTTGGCGAGGATTACCGCTGCGGAATGGGCAGCAGCCTTGCTGGTACGATAGAGGTAGAGACCTCCGGTATCGTAAAGGGTGAGGCATCCAGCTTGGCTTCCCATGGTGGCTGCTACTGGGTTTTCAGAAGCTTGCAGATTGGGTAGCAGAGCTTCAGTTAGCAAAACAGGCGCGATGGCGTTCGTTTTGAAGCCCTCGACCCATCGCTCCGTTTCGATGCCTTCAAATCCTGGTTCGATACTGTGATCATGAATGGCCGCATTGTTGATAAGCAGATCGATGGGTTGCCCCTCCAAAGAATTGGCAAAGGGATCGAAGGAATCTAGATCGGAGACATCCAGCTTGCGGATGGCGACATCCATCTGAGCCAATTCTGTTGCTGCATCCGGATTCCGGCAGCAGGCAATCACGTTCCAGTTGTCTGCTTGATATTGCTTGGCGAATTCCAAGCCCAATCCTCTGTTGGCGCCGGTTATAAGTACGGTTTTCATTTCGGGGTAGTTGAGAGTGTCCTTCTTGCAGAGAAGGGCATCGTGTTGATGCCGCAAGGTTTATTCGGATCTCTTGACTGGTGTAGCCCCGCAATTGCGGGGGCGAAGATTGTTGCTCAGCGGATCATTATCGCCAAGTTTGTCGAGGACCTAGGATCTATAGAATTTTGAAACTACCCCAATCATGGACGGATCGATGAACCTTGAACTGAGTCGGCGCCAAGCAATTCGATACTTGTCTGCGATAGGTCCTTTGGCGATTCTCGAAAGCGGAGTGGCCAAGAATTCCAAAAAGAAGACGGATAACCAAGAGGCGGAAGAATTTGCGGATGATATCGGCCCTTATTCCGAGGATCTGCTTCCGAAGGGTGCGCGTTCCCGATTTATCAACGACGTAAATGGCCTGCGCGTGCATGTGCTGGAGGCGGGTTTTGAAGAAAAGGGGCGCCCGGGCCTCTTGCTTTTACACGGATTCCCAGAACTAGCTTACAGTTGGCGGCACGTTATGGTCCCTTTGGCGGAAGCGGGCTATCATGTAATAGCTCCTGACCAGCGAGGATACGGGCGGACGACTGGTTGGAATCGGAACTACGATGCGGATATCGATTCATTCCGATTACTGAGTCTCGCTGGAGATGCTCTAGCCCTGGTTAATGCCATGGGGCATCGTAAGGTGTCGGTCGTGGGGCATGATTTTGGTTCACCGGTAGCTGGTTGGTGCGCCCTGACGCGGCCGGATGTATTTACGCGAGTAGCCTTGATGAGCGCCCCGTTCGCGGGTCCCGCTGAATTGCCTTTCGATACGGCGGATAATCCAGAATTGGCTCCAACATCCGGATACGATCTGTATTCGGAATTGGCTAAGCTATCCCGTCCTCGAAAGCACTACCAGCAATACTATCGTACGCGAGAAGCCAACGGAAACATGTGGGAGGCATCTCAAGGGCTTCACGACTTTCTCCGCGCCTACTTTCATTTTAAAAGCGCCGATTGGGAGGGTAATAGTCCTTTCCGTTTAGCTGCTCGAACCGCGGAAGAAATGGCCCAAATGCCCACCTACTACATAATGGATTTCAGTGAAGGGATGGCGGAATCGGTCGCCCCTTACATGCCCAGCAAAACGGAGATCGACCGAAATCAATGGCTTTCGGATGATGATCTTCAGGTGTATACGGACGAGTACCAGCGAAATGGTTTCCAAGGCGGCCTGAATTGGTATCGGGCATCGATTCTAGGTTCTGCTCAAAAGCGCTTGTTCGCGGGAAAGCGAATCAACCAGCCGTCCCTCTTCGTTTCGGGAGCGAGCGACTGGGGCGTGTATCAGAATCCTGGTGCCTTTGAGCGCATGCAGAACGAAGTGTGCACGGACATGCGGGGCGTCCATCTGCTGGAAGGGGCGGGTCACTGGGTGCAGCAAGAGCAGTCGGACGAGACGGCTCGTTTGCTGATAGAATTCCTTAAGTCTTAGGATGGTATGATTTCACGCGCACAGAAATCTTCATCGGCAATGGTTCTAGTGTACCGAAACTCGATTCGGCTAATTGGCAGGGAGGACCGGCTCGGTCCTCCGTGTTCATATTTCGGAAGACCGAGCCGATTCTCCCTGCCTTTAAAAGGTTCCCTTTGTTTGCGGCGCTATAGCTCGTTGATAATAGCCGCTGGGGTGATTTTGCTTAGCCACGCTTTTGCTGATCAACCGAATGTTCTCTTCATAGCTGCGGATGATTTGCGAAACGATCTAAACTGCTATGGGGCGACGCATATAAGCACGCCGAACTTCGATCGGCTAGCGGAGGAATCGGTCATTTTCGATCGGGCCTACTGCCAGCAGGCAGTCTGTCACCCGTCTCGAGCTAGCTTGATGACGGGCAAGATGCCGGATACAATTGGGGTAACCAACTTGTACTCCGATCTCCGTGTTGCGTCTCCGGACGTCGTCACCTTGCCTCAGCACTTTCGTGGGCATGGCTACATAGCGGAGTCTTATGGGAAGATCTACCATGCGGCTCACGGCCACAATGGCGACCCAGGGTCTTGGTCCGTTCCGCCACATCGTTTTAAAGGCGGGGAACAGTACGTGATTCCCGAGAATCGGGAAATGCGATCCGCTAATCGGGCCAAGCTAGCGAAGGCGGAAGCGGCGGGTGAGTCTCTCGGAGGTCCCAAGAACGGTCCAGTTTTTGAAAGAGCAGCTGACTCGTATTCGGAGTATCGAGACGGCGCCATGATGTTGGATGCGAGAAAAGGACTAAGACGGCTCGCTGAAGGATCGGACCCTTTCTTCTTGGCGGTCGGCTTTTCCAAGCCGCACTTGCCATTCAATGCCCCTGAGGAATTTTGGAAACTGTATGAAGGGGCAAATGAGCCCAAGCTCCCAGGAAACCCGTATCCGCCAAGCGGAGTTACCCAGTACTCGATGCACACGAACGGAGAGCTCCGGTCGTATGCGGGTGTGCCTTGGGATGGCAATATCTCTGACGAGCTTACGATGGATTTGCGACAAGGCTATTATGCCTGCGTAAGCTATATCGATAGTTTGCTGGGCGACTTGCTGGGCGACTTAGATTCCCAAGGATTAAGGGAAGATACGATCATTGTATTCTGGTCGGATCATGGATTCAAACTAGGCGAGCATGGGCTTTGGCATAAGCACACGAATTTCGAGCTCGATTGCCGGGTGCCGTTCATGATCTCTGCACCCGGTTACAGAGACGGGCAACGGTCAGGCTCGTTGGTTGAGCTGGTGGACCTCTTTCCGACCTTGTGCGATTTGGCCGGTTTGCCCATACCAGCGGACTTGGAAGGATCTAGCTTACGACCTGTATTGAAAAACCCAGAACGCTCCATTCGCCCTTACGCCCAGAGCCAATATCCTCGAGGCCGCAATATAATGGGCTACACGATCAAGACCGATCGCTTTCGCTACATTGAATGGACGGAAATGGATTCTGGAAACGTAGTAGCCGAGGAACTCTATGATCACTATATCGATGGAGAGGAAAATATTAACCAAGCTAGAAATCCAAGCTACCGATCGGAATTACCTCGGCTATCAGCTTGGTTGAAGAAATCGAGAAATCGATAGGGTATTTTTGTAGAGAGACTAAATTTGAACAATGATGGACTCAACGAATAATGTCGCGGTAGTAATGGCGGGGTGTCCAGACACGCATCTGTCATTGTACAGACGTATTCAATTCACGGTACACGATCCAGTGGCCCTTATTGAATTGGATGCGGGGAGTCGAAAGGTCCTGATTTTGCGCGATATCGAGATGGAACGGGCTCGTCAGTTCGCACGTGTGACAGATGTTCACTGCCCGCCCGATTTCGCCCCCCCGGAAGGGCTTAGCGGCGATCGCGCGACGGCAACCGCCCAAGCGACCGCGGAATGCCTTCGCCGAAACGATGTCAAGGTTGTCCGTGGAGATCGACTGCTGCCATTGGTCTACGTGGACGCCATCCGCCGTGCTGGTATCGAAGTTGAATATGATTCTGATCTAGGAGTTACCGATCGCCGACAGAAGACTGAGGAAGAGGTTGAGCATCTTCGCGAGGCCCAGCGAGTCACCGAAGAAGCTGTAGCCATGGTATGCCAGACGATCGCTCGATCGGAAGCCAATGCGGATGGAGAGTTAGTATCGCACGGCCAAATCCTGAGTTCTGAATTCCTCCGATCGGAAGTGGAGAAATTTCTGTTGGAGAAAGGCTACGGGGGATCTCCAGCGATTATCGCTGGCGGCCCTGGAGCGGCGGATTGCCATTGGCTTGGATATGGGCCAATCAAGACGAGTGAACCAGTGATCGTGGATATCTTTCCAAAGAATCAAAGTACCCATTACTGTGGTGATTGCACGAGAACGGTAGTCCATGGAGACGTTCCTGACGAAGTGGTTCGAATGCATGCTGCGGTTGCCGATGCGAAAGCTGAGGCAATTGCGGCAACAAAGGCAGGCGCTACGGGGGAATCTGTGCATCAAGCTACAGAAGAAACTCTGACGTCCCACGGCTATCAGGTGGGATTGCCGAAGGAGGGTGACTCGGATTCCTATTGCGCGATGACTTGCGGGACGGGTCATGGCATTGGTTTGGAAGTGCACGAACCGCCATTGCTCGACTATAAAGGTCCCGAGCTTTTGGTTGGTGATGCGCTGACTGTAGAGCCAGGACTGTATTGTCGGGCGATCGGAGCGATCCGTTTGGAGGATATGGTAATCGTACGTGAAAGTGGCTCCGAAAATTTGAATACACTCCCAAAGGGACTGGATTGGAAATAGAATTAGTCTTCGGATTGCTTGGCGGTGCATCGGCTCAATATATCTTTTGGAATCCGTTAATCAGAGAGCGAATATCGCAATGCATGGGTCCTAGAGGCATAACGGATTTCTGAGGAAGCTGGCTTTACAGATATTTTTTTGTAAATAACCGACGACCCTCCATCCTCGTTCACCTAGAGCGCTTTTGCTAAAAGGTACGTCATCTTTTTCGGTGCTAGCTAAAAATGGAAAAGCCTTTTATTTCTGGTCGAGGTTTCGAGAACTGAGCCGCTTGAATAGTTAGTCTGGGCCCTTAGAA
>CAZFUD010000167.1:0-2902 GCA_964521705.1 uncultured Opitutaceae bacterium
CACGGAGAAAAGGGAATCCGGCTGGCCTGAGACGGTCCCGATCGAGAGTCTAAGAACATTGGGAGCGACGAAATCCTTCTGCCCGGGACCGTAAGCGCTTTCTTCGATTGCGATTTCCGGTGAGGCGAAAACAGGATTTAAGTACTTGAGAATAGCAGCTCCCGTGGGAGTGACTCGTTCGCCTTCCTCGTCACCTTTGTATGTAGGCATTCCATACAGCAACTTAGCCGTTGCTGGGGCGGGCACGGGTAGTCTTCCGTGTTGGGTGGAAACCATTCCGTAGCCAACGCATATGGGATCGCAATAGGCTTCGGAAATCTCTAGGCGTTCCAGCAATACCGCGCAACCAATAATATCGATGATCGAGTCCACCGCGCTGATCTCGTGAAAGTGGATTTTCTCGATCGGAATGTCGTGCACTTGCGACTCCGCTTCACCGATAAATTGGAAAATTTCCCTAGCTATTTGTTTCGCTTCCGCAGGGATCGCCGCTTCGTCTATGATCTTTATGATGTCGCTTAAATGGCGATGATGATGGTGATGACCGTGATGGTGGTCGCTTTCAGATTCATCATGGTGATGATGCCCCGAATGTTCGGATGTCTCGTTTAGGTCAATGACGCGAATCTGCTTGCAAACGATTCCGTTTTTCTCCGTAGGGGTGATTTCGATACGACCATCTGGCAGATTCAGTTTCTCTGGCAGATCTAGGATCTCGTCGTAGGCATCGAGCAACCCACACAAGGATCCGAGAAACATATCGCCGGATAGTCCGGAAAAGGGTTCGATGTAGAGAGCTTTCATGAATAGAGGCAACAGTTGGGCCCGTTTAGCGTCGGGCGATTACGATGGGTCCAACCCGATCTGTCTCAAAATTCGATAGGCCGCCATAGCGGCTCCATAGCCGTTATCGATATTGGTGACGGTGATTCCGTTAGCGCAGCTCGTTAGCATGGCGTGAAGGGCGGTGGTTCCGCTTTGGGCGACGCCATATCCGACGCTCGTAGGAACGGCGATTATCGGTTGGGATAGCAAGCCTCCGACAACGCTGGGAAGAGCCCCTTCGAATCCCGCTACCACAATGAGCACTCGGCAGGTCTTGAGATCGTCGAGCCGATTGAATAGACGATGTATTCCCGCGACACCTACATCATTGATTCGCTTAGCGGAAGTGCCCAATAAATTCAGGGTGAAGTAAGCCTCGTTGACCGCGCTAAGGTCAGAGCTGCCGGCGCTTAGAATAGCAATCGGAGCTTTCTCGTCATCGAGTTCACGATATTGGAGAAGGAAGGATTGGGAAACCGAATCGTAGTGGGCCTCGGGAAAGGATTCTTTGAGGGCTTGACCTTTGTCTGGCTGTACGCGGGTGGCCAAGGCATTCTCCCCTTTTGAGTGGTACTCGTTGAGAATGCGACGGAGCAGTTCTACCGATTTCGAGTTTCCGAAGATGACTTCAGGAAACCCTAATCGCTTTTCGCGATCGGTATCCAAAATAAAGTCATCCATTGGCTTGTATTGCTCGATTGAGCTTTCCGGAAATCAAACCTTCCTTGTCGATTTCGACTTTCTGAAAGCCGATGCCTTGAAGCGCGCGCTCGATTAGTGGAAACAGGGTTTTCAGTCGCGGAATCGAATCGTTTGGAGCTTCGATGCGAGCGGTATTGCCAAAGTGCCTGACACGGACCTCTTCGAACCCGAACTGGTTGAGGGCTATTTCCGCGGATTCGATTTGCGATAGTTTCTCTTTGGATACAGCTTGCCCGTAGGGAATGCGCGAACTCATGCAGGGACTGGCTGGCTTGCCCCAAACCGGCAGCTCAAATCGGCGAGCAAGCGAACGGATTTCGGCCTTTCCTAGACCGCAATCGGCGAGAGGTGAACGAATAGTTTGCTCCTTGGCTGCTTGGTGTCCAGGTCGGTGATCCTGTAGGTCGTCCTGGTTGGCCCCGTTCAGCAGATGGAAGGTGGGGAATTCGGTCTCCTGAAGTTCCCTGATCCTCCGGTAGAGCGTTTCTTTGCAGAAGTAGCAGCGATTAAACGGGTTCTTTGCGTAGTCGGGGTTGTCCAACTCGTCGGTTTTCAAAATCCGCAGGGTGATGTCGTACTGTTTGCAAAAGTCTTTGGCGATTTGCAGATCCGACCGTTTCAAGCTTGGCGAATCCGCGACCACGCTAATCCCGTTCTTGCCGAGGAAAAGTTGGGAAAGGTATAAGACGAGGGCTGAGTCGACGCCCCCTGAGAAGGCTGTAAGGCTTCCTTCCGATTCGCCAAACCAGGCTTCAATCCTGTTCAAGGCTTCTGTCTGGGCAGCATCATTCATCGGGGTTGGCGGATACGAAGGGGTCGTCGCGATCGAGACGCTTGTCCAGAGAGCGGATGATCTCCTCGATATTTTACGGGTTGTTGCCTAGTTGCCGGTTTGGCGGTCGCTTCGACGAACCCAGTAGCCTATCGCTAGAGAGAGAACTCCGATCAATGCGATTGCCGCTATCCAGCCGAGCGAGCCCCCTGAATGCGGATGGCTGTGAGGGCCTGGATTTCCATGTCCGAATGCACTGGAGGTGGCGATGAGAAGGATGGTTGGAAGGTATTTTATGAACTTCATGATGCTACAGGTCCCTATTCCGGCGTAATGGCGGGCGTTTGTCAAATATGGGTTCAGCGGAACTGTACTTGATGGTGAGATCGACGTCGCTTACAAGATTCCAATGTTAGACAGCGAGACGCGTATTGACGATTTGAAGCAGGCGGTGGCCCAGTTCGCTTCGGATCGAGAATGGGAACCCTTTCACTCTTTGAAGAATCTATCCATGTCGATAGCCATTGAGGCATCCGAGCTCATGGAACGCTTTCAATGGCTGGAGGGCACTGAATCGAACAAAGGAGTCGACAACCCTGAGGA
>CAZFUD010000167.1:2912-9224 GCA_964521705.1 uncultured Opitutaceae bacterium
CGAACAGCGATAGAGGAAGAACTGGCGGATGTCTTTATCTATTTGCTTCAGTTCGCCAATCGGGCTGACATCGACTTGGCCTCCGCAGCGAGGCGCAAGCTAGAATTGAATGCCGAGAAGTATCCTGTCGAAAAATCCCGAGGCCGGTCGGATAAGTACGATGCTCTATAGATTTGGGCCATTGAAAACCCACTTTCGCCGCTTAGGCATTGCCAAATCGCGTTTGGCTCGTTCGATCGGTAGCTCATGAAGGCTTTCGAAAACGCGTCGATTTGCTTGGCTGCCCGAGCTTGGCTCAGCGCCTTATTACTCTCGATGGCTCCCGCTGGCCTGAACGCCCAGCAGGCGATCGTATTGGATCCAGCCCCAATAGTTGGCTATTCTTTAGATTGGCTAGCTCCGGGAGGGCAGGCGACGTCCGTCCCGAGCCAGATAGCGGTATACAGCTTGGGTTGCAGCAAGTGTATCGAGGAACTGGCCGCAGTTTCTCAGGGATTCTCTCCAGCACCGGTGCAGTTTATACTGACGACTTTCCAGAAGAAGGACCGGGATGTGACGTTGCCGCTGATGCAATTCGGTTTTGCCCACAGCGATCCAAAGAACCGTCGCTCCGACTTACTGGACATGCTGCGCATTTACACTGATGATCCTGATCATTACCGTAACAACCCCTCAGACTGGGAAACAGTCGTGGCTTCTCATTGGCGCGGAGGCATTTCGGATGAGGATCGAAAAGTGGCCGAGGCATTCGCCCTGAATGTTATGGACATGCAAACGCGAATCCTAGCGTTGATGGATAAGCTGGGAACGCCGAACGCTATTCCTCTGGACCGGCCTGCGCTGGCCTTGGAGACCGAGCAAAACAGCGATCGCTACAAAGCCTTGGTCGCTTCGCTTTCGCTTGCCTGGCTCCGACCGCCTTTGGACGAGGCGGAAGACGCCGCTCAGATTTTATCGCGGGCTCGCTCTATCAATCCGCTAAGATCCCTCGATTCCGAAGGTTGGAAGGAACTGAAAGCGTGGGCCCTGAATGGTGCATACTGGATATGGGGTGGGCGGCTCAACCCAACCGAACTGACCAATATCATAGATTGGCAGGCTCAGTACCATCTGCTTCCGGATGACGAAAGCCGGAAAGAGCGTCAGCGGCAGTGGTTCGACGAGACGATCGAGCGAGCGGAGATCGGTCCTTTGTCTCCATTGGAGGCTTTTGGGTTTACCGATATCGATGCCCTGGCCTCTTCTGCCTGGAGCGCCGCCCAAGCTGATGTGCAGCAGCAGCTTGTCTATGGTAGCTATCTCGGGAGCTTGACTGTCAAGGACGGCGAATAATGTCCGTCGTTTATAGACAGTAATCGATTACCGAATACAAATTACGGAATGAACGGGCTCCGAATAGCATTTTCAGGATTCCAGGGATTGACATTCGTTCAGCTAAGGGTTGAAACCTTTGCTAGTTTTAGCGACTGGCGACAAAGGCGGGATTGACCGTCGGGAAGCAGCGTGGTTCTATCGTTCGCCTGGGTAGAGCCCTCAAGAGTCAAATCAATCGCTTCCAAATGTCCGACACGAAAACGTCTTCGCCCGTCTCTGAGTATCTTTCTTCCCGATCCGAGGATCAGATCAATCCGGCCATGCTTGGCTATGTGGCTAATTTGCAGCAAGTTGCCGAGGTAAATCCGCCTGTCGCGGCCTCCATTGTAAAGGAGCTTGAGGACCAACGCAGCCATTTGAAGCTTATCGCATCCGAGAATTTCACGTCGCTCAATACTCAAGCGGCTATGGGTAATTTGCTTACTGATAAGTATGCCGAAGGATTCGCCGGTTCCCGCTACTATGCTGGCTGCGACAATATCGATGATATCGAAACGGAAGCCTGCGAACAGGCCTGCCGCCTTTTCAACGCGGAACACGCTTATGTGCAGCCCCATTCGGGAGCCGATGCCAATTTGATCGCTTTCTGGGCAATCTTGCAGGCCAAAGTGGGTACACCTCTAATGGATGAGATCGGAGCTGGCAACCCAGCCAAGATGTCTCGAGAAGACTGGAATCGAGTTCGGGCAGCCATGGGCAACCAGAAGATGTTGGGTCTGGACTATTATTCCGGGGGTCACCTGACCCATGGTTACAGGTTCAATATTTCCGCCCAGTTTTTCGACGCCTACAATTATTCTGTCAGCCGAGAGACCGGTCTGCTCGATTACGACGAATTGGAGGCTCAGGCGGAAGAAATCAAACCGTTGATCCTCCTGGCGGGCTATAGTGCTTATCCACGTAAAGTCGATTTCCGAAGAATGAAGGAAATTGCGGACAAGGTGGGAGCCGTCCTTATGGTTGATATGGCCCACTTCGCTGGCCTAGTGGCGGGGGATGTGTTTGAAGGAGATTTCAACCCCATGCCCTTTGCGGATGTGGTGACCACTACCACCCACAAAACGCTCAGAGGTCCGAGAGGCGGGATCGTTTTGTGCAAAAAGGAATTTGCTGAATATGTGGACAAGGGATGTCCGCTCGTCATTGGCGGCCCGTTGCCGCACGTTATGGCCGCCAAAGCGGTGGCTTTTAAGGAGGCGAACGAGCCCGAATTCAAGTCCTACGCTGCCAAAATCGTGGAGAATTGCCAGGCTATGGCTCAAGCGTTGATCGACGAAGGTCTAACCGTTTGCACCGGAGGAACGGATAACCACCTGCTCCTGATTGATGTGACTCCCTTTGGCTTGAACGGGCGGCAGGCGGAAGCGGCAGTTAGGGAATGCGGAATCACATTGAACCGAAACTCCCTGCCATTTGACCCGAACGGCCCGCACTACACGAGCGGCTTGCGAGTGGGGACGCCGGCTATAACTTCGCTAGGCATGGGAGAACCGGAAATGAAAGAGATCGCCGCTGTTTTCAAGCTGATCCTCTCCAATACAACTCCACGTATTCTCGAGAAAGGTAAGAACGCCGGCCAACCAAGCAAAGTTAAGTACAATTTGGATACGAATATTGTTGAGGAGGGCCGTAGCCGAATAAAGTCTCTTCTCGATACTTTCCTTCTCTACCCTGATCTCGACCTAGATTTTTTGAAGAGTCAATTCGGAGGTGTATAGAGTTGAAGAAATATCCGTCACTCCTCGAAACCGCTTTCCGTTAGTCGATGGCCGGGAACGCTTTCTATAAGGAGTTCGATCTAGAGCCGCTGCCCGGAGGGAATCGGCCCAGTGATTACCGGACTCCGTTTCAAATCGATCGGGATCGAATTATCCACTCGGCGGCCTTCCGCAAGCTGCAGTCAAAAACGCAAGTGTATCTATCCGGTGAGTACGATTTTTATCGGACTCGACTGACACACTCTATCGAAGTCGCTCAAATCGGGCGTTCGATCTGCGCTTTTCTCAATGGTAGCTCGGAGCAATTGAACTCCGATTTCCATATCGATTCCGATTTGGTCGAGGCCTGTTGCCTGAGCCATGATTTGGGACACCCGCCATTCGGTCATGGAGGCGAGCGGACATTGCACCGGCTTTTTTCCAGCATTGGAGGATTCGAAGGGAACGCTCAAACCCTCAGGTTGATAACCGATACGCTCTATCAATCGGGAGGGAGGCGCAGTGGCATGTCTCCGACCAGAGCCTTTCTTGATGGCGTGCTCAAGTACAAGGCGTCCTACTCGGAGAGAGGGAATCCTCAGAATCACTTTATTTATGACTTTCAGAAGGTGTATCGAGATTTCGCTCACGATGGAGCAACTGAGCCGCAAAGCAATGAGGCACTCGGTCGGCTTACCAGTTTGGAATGCCAAATCATGGATTGGGCGGACGATACCGCTTATTGTCTGAACGACATTGTCGATGGTGTCAGAGCGGGTTTCTTGACTATCGAGCGTCTAGAGCGCTGGGCTGCCCGAGAGGGTCTGGACGCTATTACTGAGCCTTTGTTCACGTCCCTGATCGATGAGATCCGGAAGGATAAGCTGGAAGCCATTTTTGGGGCCAAGATTGGAATGTTCATCAAAGCCTGTCGATTGTCGCCGCGCGAGAATGCCTTGGCGGAACAATCCAATCGATATGCTTTCGCATTGAAAGTCGATGGGGAAATCAAGCAGCTGGCGGGGTTCTATAAGCGAGTGGCTTTGGACCTGATATTCCGTTCGGCGCCCCTGCAGCAGATGGACTTCAAGGGCGACCGAATTTTAGAGGAGATCTATCAAGCCATCGCTGAATGCTACATGAATTCCTCTGGGCACCGATCGCGAATCCTCCCGGAGCAACCGGCTACTTGGATGCTGGAAGCTGAAGGCGACGCGGACGAGCAGCAATTGGTGGCCCGAGACTACCTGGCTAGCCTGTCTGATGGGCAAGCGTTGCGGATTCATAAGCGGCTCTATGATCCCGAGTATGCTTCGATTATCGATCTGGACTGAGAATCTGTTCGCTTTAGGCGAATGCTCTGAAGCTTAGACTTCTTTAGTAGGGAGGATCGAGTTGGTCCTTCCTGTTTTTGTTTATATCCGGAGGCTGAATTCAAATCAGGGTATTCCCTTGACCCGCACTTGCGAAATAGCGTTTGGGTGTGGGTTCTGTAACTTATGAAGATTCAGCAGATTGCGTTATCCAACCTAAGGCACGGCTCAAGTTAAACCAAAGAATTCCGATCTAGATAGAGGCTCTTCGGCGGCGAATTCCCTGAGGGGCTACAATTTCCTTTTGTCATGAGCATCTATGTCTGTCGCAGTTCAATTTTGGCTGTCTCGTTCCTGTTGGCTCCTTCCCCATCTCAGGGAGGAAGTTTTGAGCTGATTTCCGAGAGATCGGTCGAAGGGGAAATCCAAGCCGTGGTAGCTGCCGAGTCATGGCGGCTCGAATCAGCCAGGGTCGATGAAAAGCCGGTTAAAGCAGAGCTGCCCATGCCGTTCAAATTCAGACCCAGCGAATGATGCGCGCCTAATTCACGTTGTATCTAAATGTTAAGTACAAACAAGTCAGATATTTCCGGATTATCCCATTTGTCGCTATCGAAAAAGATTGGGTCGATAGTGATATTGATTCTCTTGTTGTTCACTACCTTGGCAGGCGTTTCCTTTTGGTCGGTTTCCAGCTTGAACCATTCGTTTGCCGCGTATTCAGACAATGTAGAAGTAAGAAATGCAGCGGCGAATGGCGTGGCAGCTGCTCACTCCATGAGAGTGAATATTCATGAATATCTCAGAAATCCGGATACGAAATTAATTGAAGAGCACAATAAGATGTTTTCGGACTTGGAGAATGGAATTGTCGAGCTAGTCGAGGCATCTCCTGAGTCCGAGAAAAGGCGACTGCTGGAATCCTCAGCTCAAGCTTTGCGAGACTACGACGCAGCATTTAGAGAAATTGTCGAGCAATCGGAATTGAAAAGATCCATCATCGCCAAAGAAATAGAGCCAAGCGGAAACGCTCTCAAGTCAGAGCTGAAAGCGTTGCTGGCCTTGAACCAGTCGAAAGGCGATATCGCTGGAGCCTTCGAGATATCGTCGGCTCTGCAAGTGGTTTTTGAAACGGAAGCAGCGGTTAATCAGCTCATAGCCGACTATGGAGAGGCTAACGCGGAATCCGCTAGGGCGAAAATTGTCGATTTGAGGGAAAAAACTGAGGCAATCGGGGATGACTACGCTTTGTCGGTCGAGCTTGATGCTCGCCTGAAGGATTATGGTAAGGAAGCTGCCTTGAATAAAAGCAGCGCTTTGGCATCTGAATTCGAGCAAAACCTAGAGGGATTGATAACGATACTTAGTAGTATCGAAGAAATATATACGAACCGATTATTGCCTCGAGACGAGAGATTCGCAAAAACAATGACAAGTGTTCAAAGCTTGATCGAGGTTGAGCAGGCGGAATTGGGAGCCGGAGCCTCGAGCGTGCAAGCGAATGCCCGATTTATGGTGATCGCTATCAGCTTGCTGGGTTTCGGATTGGGTCTCGTTGGCAGCTCGCTTATAATCAGGAACATTTCCAGAAAGATAAATGCCATCGTTGAGCGATTGAAACAGTGCTCTCTTGAAACCTTCGCAGCCTCCCAACAGCTCTTCGCTAACAGCGAGAGTTTGGCTCGAGACTCCTCGGAGAAGGCAGCTTCAATCGAAGAGACCAGTTCCTCACTTGAAGAAGTTAATGCTATGACAGAGCGAAACGCGGATAACGCGGAGTCCGCAAAGCGCCTGGCCAAGGAAGCTCGAATAGCGGCGGAATCGGGTGCGGATTCGATAAAGGACATGATTGTCGCTATGAACGACATCAAGGCCTCCAGTGATGACATTGCCAATATCATCAAAACGATCGATGAGATTGCCTTCCA
>CAZFUD010000168.1:0-9140 GCA_964521705.1 uncultured Opitutaceae bacterium
CCGCAACCGTTTGCGTTTCCCCATCCATACCGAATGGCAACTCGCCTTCCAGGTAGATTTCCGATGCCTTTTCCGCGTAATCCAGCAATGTCTCGGCAGGAATCTTTCTTAGGGACTCTCTCGCCCGCTCGATCGCCAGCTTATCTCTACGGATAATGCCGGCATTGACAACGCTCACCTCCAAACGGTTGCCTGATTTGAGCACCGTTCCGAGATCGTTCGAATCCAAACTCTTGTAAGCCTCTCCAAAGCGGAGCGCTGGAATGTGCGTAACATTGTCCTTCATAGCTTGTACTTTTCTCCCTAATTTTCCCTAATTGAAAATGGTTAATATACCCCTTCGATCACTTTCTTCTTGGTCGATTCGAAGGGTCGGACATCGCCTACTCCATCCCATGGGAAGTGCTCACAAGGCCCTCTGCGAATGGCTTCATCGCGCTCAAGAAAGCGAGGCATGAAAAACTCCTTGGTCATCGTCGTCAGTTCGACCCGGCCGTACTCGTCGTAGTCCATGCTCTTGGTAGAATCTTTCGGATCCACGATTCTCAAAACCGCTCTCGGTTGCGGAGCATAGTAGGTAAGACTGTAGTTATCTTCCGATGTCAGAGGACGACTGATAGCCAGTCCCATCAACGTATTGCCGTATGTGGGAGCGAAATTCACTTGGCCTTCCAGCACCTCTTCGGTAAGGAATCGCACGTATTGCGGAGTCATTGTCGTTCCGCCCACGAAAACGCCTTTGATTCCCGCTTGAGGAATGGAAATGCGTTCAGCTATGGCCTCCAAAATCGTCGGCGTGGTGAACATGCAGCCGATATCTCTTCCTTTGAGGATGGTGATAGCCTGCTCGACAACATGCTCCTTATACTTTCGAGCCATATCGAACTCCCCATCTCTGATGAGACGCTTAACCCAGCGCGGGTCTAGATCGATGAAATAGCAAGCGCCGCCTCGGACGTTGGCCAAGTGCTCGATCGCCAAGCGTAGCCGTCGGGGCCCCGTCGGACCCACCATTAGCCAGTTCGCCCCTTTCGGGAAAAAGTCGTCAGAGTAGAAATCGCTGAACTCGGAATAATCGACTTTATAGTCTTCCCAGCCGATCCGTTGCTTCGGCATTCCGGTTGTTCCTCCGGTTTCGAATACGTTGTAAGGCCGGTCGCCAAAGGCTGCGGGAATAAATCGAGCGGGATCCGTATCGCGCAAAACTTCGTCATCGAAGTTTTCGAAGCACATCATATCCTCAAAGCAGGTGACTTCCGTTAAGGGGTTCCAATCGGCGTCCTTGGCCCAGTCCAGCCAATAGGGGCACCCCGTTTCTAGCGAGAAGTGCCATTGCACCATCTCGCGAGTGTAATGGTCGAGAGCTTCTTTCGCTGCGGCAACCGCATCTGTTCGGTCAATTGTCTGTGTCATGGAAATAAAACGTACCTAGTTGTGGTTTTGTTAGTCTGCGTAATCAACAGTGGGCCCGCCCTTGTCCTAAAACCTTCTTGTTCGAAATTGGCCCAGTCGGGCTACGCGTTCGCCTTCTTTCTAAAGAATTTATCCAATGTTTCCTGCGACGGAGGCTGAGAAACGAGCGAACCTACGATCATGCAGATTGCACAGGTGGCGAATACAAAGGCTACCGGCATCACTCCGCCCACCATGTATGAGCTTTTCTTGCCATAGCCAGAAGCCTGGAACAGGAAGAACCAAGAAGCCGCTCCGCCGATCACCGCGGCGTAAGCGCCCAGCTTCGTGGCCTTCTTCCAATAGATCGCGGCAAACACGAGAGGGAATAGCCCTGCAAATCCGCTAAAACACCAGATACCCAGCGAGAAAACCTGACGTGGCTCGACCAAGGTAAGCAGGTAGGTTACGAGCACGATCGTACAGATGAATCCGCGAGCAAGAAGTACCAGCTGCGATTCCGAAAACCGCTCCTTGCCGAAGGAATGGACGACGATGTCCTTCGTGAACATCGTACCCACGGCAACAAACTGGGAATCCAAAGACGACATGATTGCCGCCATAATACCCGCAGTCACCAAGCCGCCAATCACTGGCGTCGCCAACTTGCCCACCATCATGCCCAGAACGGCATTCGGGCTCGTTCCTTCGGGAATCACCGGTGTCACGCCATCAGGCATCACCGCGCCAGTAGCCCAAAAGCCGATAAGAATACAAGGAATCCATGTTAGCATGATGGCTAGCGGGTGCCCGACTAAGGTAAGTCGAAAAGATTTGGCCGATTTGGCTGTCAGGCAATTTTGAAACAAATGAGGGAACATGCCGACCGAAAGCGGGATCAGGCAGTAAGAAAGGAACTGCATCTCGGTGATATTCCCAGAACGGACCGCTTTGGAGGGATCCGCCATAGACGAGGCCGCTTGCAAACCGCCTAGCTTCGTCGAAATCGTCACGAAGGCGATGAAGCCCATGATTATGAAGACGAAGGTTTGGAAGGTGTTAGCCCAAGCCGCGCTGCGAACGCCGCCCGCGAATATGTAGTAGAGGACCACCCCGGAAATCACCAATCCGGTAAGCCAAGGCGGTATGGCGCCTCCTGTAGAAGCGAACAATTCAGGGAAAGCTCCTCTAGTAACCCCTTGCATCACAGAACCAGCTCCCATCAGTCCTACGAGCAAATAAGGAATGATCAGGCCAACCAGGATCGGGAATAAAAGGTAGCCGAGTTTGCTGCTTTCGAATCTGGCTCGAAAAAATTCGATTTGGGTGTGGAACCCATTTCGCTTACCTAGAGCCCAGAGCGGCAAGCCTACCAAAAAGAAACAAGCCGAGTGGATGAGGGCCGACGATGATGCGATCTTTCCATAAGTGGCGATTCCTACACGGTAGGATTCGCCCGTACTTCCAACCATGGCGAATGCGGTCATGGTTGTGCCGAAAATCGACATGAAGAGGACCAAGGGGCCGATCGAGCGGCTGGCGACGAAATAGTCGTTGGAATTGCCGCGGAACAGTCGGCCACTAAGATAGCCGAGGCTCAGAAGCAATCCCAGGTAGATAACAACGATAACTGTCTGGGTCATTGCTCTCCTCCCTGTTCATCGTCATCCTCGTGCGAATACGGCCAAGCCAGTCTGACTACGGCAAACCAGAACAAAGCGGCTACTACAGTGAACGCCATGTGGTAAACCAATCCGATCGGAACGACTCCGGCTACGAGCGAAGCGTCGTCTTTCAACCAAAAGTCATGATGGAGAACCAACAGGACTAAGAATATTGCAATAACGACCGGCCTGCTCATTCAGAGCCTTTCTTTAGCGAGTAAAGGTGGGTTTGGGTTGCTACAAAGAGGGCATCGCCAGCTACTACCGGGCTGCTGTATATTGGCGTGTAGAACTCGATCTCCCTCAGGAGCTTCTTTTCCTTGGAGGCCTCCAGCACTACCAACTGACCGTCCTCATTCGGCAAATACACTTTCCCGTCTGCGACGAGCGTAGATCCCCAGATGCGGCTTTCGGTTGGATGCACCCAATGCACTTCGCCCGTACTAGCATCCAAACAATGGATATCGCCATCGTACTCGGCAGCGAAAATCATTCCGTTGTAAATGCTCGGTGTGGAAACCGTCCTGCCAATGTCCTTATAGGTCCAAACAGCTTTGCCGGAAATGTCGCCTTCGAGGGAAGCGTCCACAGCGCTGAGCATGCCCACTCCATCGCCATGCTCTGGATCTTGCCCGATGAGGACAAACGCCTTATCGTCCTGCACTACAACCGTGCTGATCACTTCGCTGGGACCAGGATAGGTTGCGTACTTAATGGGTTTGCCATCCTTTGTGCGATATTCAGGAGGGTTACTATCGTAGCGCCAAACTTCCTTGAGAATCTCGTAACCGTCGGGCCCAATCGCAGGCTTCGGTTCGTAAGCGTAGCAGAATCCGTCGCCTCCGCCCCAGATGATTAACGGCTTACCTTTAATTTCGCCGTACGCCGGAGAGCTCCAACTTGCGTGTAGTACCCGTTCGGATACCTGAGAGGCTTCCTCGCCCAACAGCGAACCATCCGCTTTGCTCAAAGCGACCAAAGCGGGCGAAAATGGAGCTGGAATATTATTGTGCGACCAATCGACGCCATTCGACGTAGCCACGTAGAGGATGTCGTCGACAATCAAGGGCGAGCAGCTCGAAACATTGTGAGGGAACACCCCCAATTCTTCGCGCATGTCGTAAATCCAGAGTATATCGGCATGCTGATCAGTCATCTCCACGGGGTTACCATCCGCCGACATGTAATTGGCTTCGTCGGTAAACGGGCCATCGTTACCATCCGCTAGTCCATCGATGTCTAGGCAAACCGCTTCGCCCCGATTTGTAACCACATAGACTTTCCCATCTTCGATCACCGGCGAGGAACAAAGCCCAACATACTCCCAATCGCTCACCTTACCAGCCCCGAGCTTGGGAATGAGTAGCTGCCATGCGAAGTCTCCGGTCTCTTGGTTGAATGCCATCAACACTCCACGGTCACCTAGCTGGCTGCCATCTCGAGGCGATTCATTGTTGGTTCCTACGAATACTTTGCCTCCGCCGACTGTCGGATTGCCATATGCTTGGGAACCAAGCTTAGCTACCCAATGCACGTTCTTGGTGGTGGAGAGGTCAATCTCATCGGTGCCTCGCTTGAAGTCTCCTGGCTCCACATCGATGGGCAGACCCGTAGCATGGCCAACCATGTTGCGATCAACCGTGCCGCCCCACATGGGCCAATCCGGCTGAGAGCTCTTGTGCTGGTGTGCCAGCATATTCCCGCCGATAGCAACGGCTAGGATTCCTGTAGCGAACTTATAAATACTCATGGTTCCTTAGTTATTTGGAGTGATTTTCAGATTATCGATGTATACCCGTTTTTGGGCTTGCGGAGACAACGCGTAGATAGCAGGCGCTCCTTTCGGATGGAGTTTGTCAACGGGCACTTCTATCGTCCAAGCATCTGGCTCTGGCTGGTCTCTGATCCAAGCTTTGGCTTGCACGACTCCAGTGCCGTCCTCGTTGTCCTTAATTCTGGTTTTCAAGCGGTACCAGGTGTTTGGCAATACATTGAAACGCACGGATTCCTTTAGCCGATCGTGATTGCTGGACACCTCCAGGATACGCCAATTGCCTACCAATGCGATCAGGTAACGCTGATTCACCAATCCTATTGAAGACATGATCCTCCGATTTCCATCGGTGAGCACGTCCGCGCTAAAAGTATAGTCAGATAGATCGTGGTGGCCGACGAAATTCATGGTCCGCTGCTTGATCACTGAATCCAATACGTTGGTAACAACCTTTTCGCCCTCTCTCTCGATTACGCTCCATTTAACTCGAGCGCCAAGCCAAGAGGACGGCGGAAATGCGACTGTCTCGCCAAGGTGATTCTTTTGGGCAAGTTCAAAGCCGCTAAAATCTTCACTGTAATTGGCTCCAGGAACAATGCGGCCTCTAACCGATTTCGTTACGCCACCAGCAGTCACCTTGATCATTCCCGCTGCATAGGCCGCGTCGCCATTAGCCGTCATTGTCGAACCTTTAAAGGACGCTCCCAAAGAACCTGCATCCCAATTCGCTTTATCCAGTTTTTTAATACGCTGCCCCACCGAGTTGAGTCCCCACACAGTGAATTCAGTGGAATGGCCCCTCATCAGAGCGAATTCAGCAGGAAGGATCTGCAAGTTTGAGATAGTCTTGTCCTTAATCCGAACATTCGTCTGTTTGACACCAACGAACTTTCCTTTCTCGCTCCCAAAACAATGCAGAGCCTCTTTCGTCTGTATGTAGACTTTGCCATCATACGCCGATGGAGCCGCCAAGCAGACCGCTCCCATATCCGCCTCGTTGAGAATCTCGCCACGATCATTGTGGGGCTTGACGACAAATGCCTTTCCATCGTGCATTGGAACATAGAGCTTCCCGTCCGCATAGAGTGGCGATGCGTGCAGCTGATCTGGAGCTAGCTTAAGAGACCATAGAGTCTCGCCCGTCTTAGCATCAACGCATAGAAGCTCACCAGTGGCGATCGTGCTGTAAACGCGATCTTCGTGTAAAACGGGAGAGCTGCTAAATGACACATGCTCGTCGTTACGCCAAACCTCGTCCTTCTCTCCCAAAAGAATCGGCTTATCGCCAGATGGGTATTCAGTGGGGATTCGATAGCAAACCAATCTACCTTTAGAAGTAGTATCGATATTTTCCTTACCGTGAATGGCGATAATCTTATCGTCTTCGTAGTAAAGAATCGAGGCATTGACACCCCCTTGGGAAATCGTCGTCCGCCATATGGGCTCTCCCGTACGGGCGTTTGAGCAAATCACGCTCCCCGAGCCGGTTCCGGCTACAAACACGCGGCGTCCGTCGAGATCGCTGAAGACAGGTGAGGAGTTGGAGCTATCAACTGGCCTGATGTCGGGCGAGGAATACCAGGCGAGCTCCCCAGTAATCTTATCGAACCCGTAAAATCGGTCCCCTGGAGGGCCTGTCGTTCCCCAATTAGCGGTGATTCCCCGAAAGATGACGTATTCTCCATCGACCACCGGACCACCCGTTCTCCCGTTCGGAAACGTGAGCCTCCAGTACTCTTCCAGCATGGAGTGCTCCCATAATTTGTTTCCGTCCCGGTCGAAAGCTATGGCTAGACCAGAAGTGGGCATGAAATAAACGTTTCCTGTTTCAGGATCCACGCAGGGAGAGCCGATTCCATACCGATTGTAAATGTTGTCGCTCAAGAAATCCCGTGATCGGTACTCCCAAATTTTCTCGCCCGTGTCCGCATCCAGACAAAGGAGAGTTTCCTCGACGAGCTTGCCATCGTTCTCTTCGTGATACCCAAACACGTAAGCGCGGCCATCAGCAAAGACGGGGGCGCCTCCTCCCTTAACAGGATAGCTCCATAAGTGGCTTTCTCCGTCAGGCTCTATGGAATCTGGGAGATTCTTTTCTGGAGAAACTCCCGTCTGCAACGGTCCGCGCCAGTTTAGCCACCCATCAACCTTCTTGGCCTGGGCTTCCGGGATGAAAATAATGAGAGTCGCAACCAGAAAGCTGAAGGCGATTCCTGCCAGTGGACGTCTCTTATTCGCAAGGTTGAGCGATTCGCCGTCAATATTCTGCTGCATAGTGTTCAAGTAACAATTTTGCATAACGATCTGTTTTGGGTCCGGGTTTCCCCTCGTTTGATGGATTTTAATTATTGGGACCAAATGAGTGTTCGAATTTCAACAAGGATAACGCGAAAAGACCAAAAAGGATAACGCGAAAAGACCAAAACATTTCCCTCTAAAGACAAATAAGAAGTGTCTGACAACCTGGATTATCACAATAAAAGCTCTTAGCTAGACCGATTTGCCGCCCAAAATTGGGCCAGAGATCAGTCGTTCGTGGGATTTTACCGATCCGCTCCGGTCAATTGGACAATCTCAACTCATAAGCTCGTCAACGCCCGCAGTGGGGAATTACCCAATTTCTGCCGTCCGAGAAACGGAAAATAAAAGACCCGTCGAGAGGACGGGTCCTGGAATATTATCGAGTAATCGGCAATCCCTATTGGCTCCAAGGCGGAACGACGCCTGAAGAACGCGCGTAGGCGATCAATTGACCCAAGTGCTCATAAGCGTGTCCGCCAACAGCTATGGCAGCGCCCATACGGTTGGAATCCTGGCCAAAAAGCTTGATGGGTTCCGCCAAGGCAGCGTCATCCATGCTTCCAATTGCGTCCTTAACGAATTGGACCGAATCCTTAAGTAAGCTCACCGCCTCTGCCTTGGTTTTTATGTTGCGAAATTCTCTCGGATTGACGCCTTCTGGCAGCTTCTTGCCCAGAAAACGGGAACCGATTCCATAATTCGCTTGAGCCACGTGCAAGAGGGCTTCCCGGACGGAGCGAATACCGTCGGCGGGACGCCATTCCATTCCTTCCTCGGAAAACTCTTCTGCTAAACTGATGAGCTTATTCGTTTCCGCAGTATAGGACTTCAAATAGGTTTGGACAAAAAGCGGCTTTCCGTGATGGGCCGCGAACGAATTGGTCACGAATCCGGCTGCGAGCAGGATCGGCAAGAGAGCGCTACGTAATTTCATAATTAGACTAATCGTTGGGTTGGTTTTAGGTTCCCGCGATAAATCGCGATGGGCGGCCGAAACTTTCATGAAAGACGGGGGCCTTGTCCACGATAAAGCCCGCGGCCCATTAAAATCTGAAACTTAAGTCGGCGAACCGGCGTTTACTCCGAAACTGGAAGCTCCAGCAACCAACGAAAACCCAATCTGCAAAAAGAGATAAACACTATGAAGAAACTGATATTTCTCGTCACCTCTCTAGCCATCGCATCAAGCGCGATCGGCCAAATCGAACGGCCAAATCGGGAGCGTCCTGACTTTTTCGCTTTAGCGGACAAGAACGAGGATGGCGCGGTGAGCTTTAAAGAGCTCGTCGACGCCCGAATCGCCTTGATGCAACGCCGCGCCGGAGGCCAGCAAAGAGAGGGCGGGCCCGATCCCGAACAAATAAAGCAACGCATAGAAACCGCTATGAAAGACGCTTTCAAAAAGGCTGATGCCGACGAGAATGGTTCGCTTTCTAAGGAAGAATTCAACGCTATGCCTCAACGAGGCGGACCCGGTGGTCGTGGCGGACGAGGCGGACCCGGTGGCGGTCGCGGTGGACCTGGCGGTGGTGGCCCACGCGTTGGCGGTAATGCCTAAATCCGCTTTCCGATCTGGGAAATCAATTTATCGAAGTCGCCTCTTCCTCGAGAAGTGGCGATTTTTTTGCTCCAGATTCGGGAGTCACTGGGGGGATTTCCGGATTTTGCTCATCGATCACTAGGGCCTCCGCTTCCATCTCGGCTTCCAGACCAAGAACCGAATCCAGCATTCGTTTCGCTTGCTCATGCTCCTCGTCCCAAGCCAGCGTGTAGACAAACTCGCTTTTGGCAGAAGCGTAATCCTTTTCGAAAAAGTGGATGTATCCGAGTACGAAGTGGGCTTTGTAATCTCGAGGATAATCCGCTACCCATTGCGACAAGGCTTGGAAATGCTCTTCAAACCATTGCGGATCACTGTAGAGCTCCGCTATACTGAAATCCACTTCCGACCATTCGGGAACCAGATCCATCCCTCGGATCATGTCGTCATAAGCTGAGCGATAATCACG
>CAZFUD010000169.1:0-9096 GCA_964521705.1 uncultured Opitutaceae bacterium
ATACTTTAGGGGCCTGAGTCACGCGAGGAAACATGTCGGAGAAGAGCTCAATAGTATCTGGCGTCCAAGCCCACGGGCGAATTCCTCCAATCTTTCTGTCAATGGCGGGAATTCCGGCTGGCGAAGACTGGGATACCAGTTCGGGCAAAGGGAAGCCCAAATCTTGAATACTCTTTAGGAATCCTCTGCTTGGCCTCCGCGGAACGATGAGGATATCGTCCTTGCGGGACAGATACGCTGGCAGGTAAGCTAAGTCTTGCTGGAGAGTCGAGTTCGAGCTTTCTATCGGTTTTGCGGAGTTCTGAGAAGCGTAGGCCTCAGCATCGGGATTGAACCAGCGGATAATCGGCGTGCGTCCGCGGGACTGCTGATAGACTTGCAGATCTTCGATAAAAGCTCTGTCGAGCCCCGCAGCTTTTCTCCCGTCAGCATTGTAAATATTCCCCTTGGCCCGCGAGGGTGACAGAGGAAAAATCAATTTTTCCTTAAACGCTTCCCAATCTGATTTTCCTGACTGCTTCCAGCGACGAAACCATTTCAGCCCGAAGCCAACATGCTGAATCTCGTCCTGATAGATCCGCTCGAGGATGTCTGCAGTGTTCTGGTCGCCCACCTCTGCGAACATCTTACCGTAATCGCGAGAATAGTCCAGATTGGCCTGTTCGAAGGTCAAAGAAAGTCGAGTCACGTAGTCCAAGGGATCCTCCATTGAGGACACGCTTTTCCAAAAGTAATCGCTCAATGGCAGTTCTCCGAATTCTATCCCGCATTGCTTCATGCGGTGCATGTAGATTCGCGTGTGAATCTGCTCCTCTTTGAGCGTATTTAGTAGTCCGGTACGAAAGCTTTCAGGAGCATCGGGAAACTTCAGCAAGGCCAAGGCCATGAGCTCAGTAGCGAGGAGCTCATGATTGGCAAAGAAATGGAGGAGCCGCCCACGCTCTAGCTCATCTATCAGCTTAGATGCTCTTGGGTGGTCCACTCGCTTGCTATTGTCCCGTAGCGAGAGATGTTTTGGTCGAGACAGGGAACGAGGAGTCTTGATAGGATTGCCGCGTTCGGTATCGACAATTTCCTCACGCGGATAGTCGAGCTTTCCCTCGATGGTAGTACCGAAGAGCACGCGTTTCGCGAATTCCTGCAGTTGTATCGCCATAGATTTCCTTGTGGAGGGCGGGCTAAGGTGCGAGTTCGCGACCGACGGCTATAAGCCCTCAGCGAAGGGCCTCAGGATTAGACCGATCCCGTAAGCCATGCCCGCCGCAAGAGCCCCGATGCCCAATGTTTCGAATCCGCTAAGCGACCAA
Source organism: uncultured Opitutaceae bacterium (assembly GCA_964521705.1). Classification (GTDB taxonomy): domain Bacteria; phylum Verrucomicrobiota; class Verrucomicrobiia; order Opitutales; family Opitutaceae; genus Pelagisphaera. The sequence continues at coordinate 1,308 of CAZFUD010000169.1, forward strand.
TGCTGTTCGGCGTATCGGCTCTTCATTGCCCCCACTGCGAAAAACGCCAACCCCGTCAGTATGCAAGAGGGGAGAAAGGGATCGTCAATAATACGAGGGTTTGCCAGATCGACAAAATAGGCGAAAAGAGGGATTCCGCCGATTATTAAGAACGCGACGAATGTGGCGAGTCCAGCTTTGAATGCGGAGGGTGTGTTGCCGGATATGCCATGTTCTTCTTGCATCATCGTATCGACCCAGCGCTTCTTGTCTGCCGTGATTACCTTCACAATCTCTTCCAGGGTTTCACCTTCGAACCCCTTGGCTGCGAAAATTTGCCTTATTTCCTCTTGCTCGCCTTCTGGATGGGTTTCGATTTCTCGCTCCTCCTCGCGACGGGCTTTGCTCTCCGACTGGTTTTCAGCTCGCGTTCCCAGAAAATTTCCCGCTGCCATGGAAAATCCATCCGCTAGCAAGTTTGCCAGTCCCAGGATGATAACGATTCCGCTGCTCAAACCAGCCCCGGTTACAGAGGAGACGACCGCGAAAGTAGTTACTGCTCCATCAATGGCTCCGTAGATTGAGTCTTTGAGATATCCTTGGGTGGAGGCTGATCGAATGCGTTCGCGAATCGCCTCAGGTATGTGCTCAGCCTCGTGGTCGGTATGATGAGACATGAAGTGAGACTCGTTTCAAGTGAGTCGAGTCGCAACCAAATTTTTAGTGAATAGAGCAGAGTCTCCGTGAAACAATAGAGGAAAATAATCTAGGTGTAATTAGACAGTGGCTACAATTAAAGGTAGCCCCACTAAGCCCGTGTAAGCAACTCTGCCTCTTCTTGATCGTCCTCCTCTTCGAATTTGTTGGGGTCGATATTGTAGAGCTTGAAGATAAGCTGCTTAATATCGTTCGTGATCAAAACGAGCACTGGAATCAGCAGTAGGGTAATCGTCGTTGCGAAGATGATCCCCCAGCCCAGGGAAATGGCCATAGGAATGAGGAATGATGAAGAGGGCTGCGGATCGAACATCAGAGGGAAAAGCCCGAAGAATGTCGTTAGCGAGGTCAGTAGAATCGGACGGAATCGACGGACGCCAGCCAGGCGAACCGCTTCATCCAAGCTCATCCCTTCCCGAACGCGGGCATTCATGAAGTGCACCATGATCAGACTATCATTCACCACGACGCCAGACAGGGCCATCATTCCGAATATAGAGGATTGGTAGAGCAGCGGAGAGCCCCCGTTCCAATTGAATAGCAAAGCCATAAGCCAGTGGCCGATTATGGCCCCAACCACCCCGAAGGGAATTGCCGACATGACGATGAGTGGTTGAAAGTAGCTTTTGAATGGAATGGCCAAAAGTGTATATATGACGGCCAGAACGAAATAGACTCCGATCGTCATCTCCCGCGTATTGTCACGAGCCTCGGCGGCCCGGCCGCTTACATCGAACTCCATTCCAGGATATTTGGTGGCGATCATTTCCGGGAGATAGTTTTCCAGGATGTCTACCTCGATTGACTCCACGTCCACCTCGTTTGTATCCGCGTCCGCAGTCACTTGGATGATCCGTTTACGATCGATTCGGCGAATAGAGGGAATGCTCTTGCCAGGGACGACCTCGGCTACGGTTTCGAAAGGCACTTCGGTTCCGTTGGCGGTACGGATCATCATGCTCTTTAATGAAGCCAGCGAGCGACGGTCCTCTCGAGGATAGCGAACCATCACCCTAATTTCATCGCGGTCGCGCTGCAGGCGCTGGGCTTCCGCTCCGAAAAATGCGGCCCTGATTTGTTGAGCCAAGTTGGCGGCAGTTACTCCCAGAAACTCCGCCTCAGGCTTGAGGTCGAGCTGGAGCTCGTCATTAGCGTTTTCGTAGGAATCGGCGATGTCATAGAGCCCGTCAAAGCCTTCAAGGTGGCGTTGCAATTCAGCGGAGGCTTCTCGCAGGGTTTCAATGTTCGGATGAATAAGCTCGAAGGTCATGGCTCCCCCGGAGCCGCCGCGTTCGAATGAGAAACTCAGTTGCTCGGCCTCCGGGATTGGGGGCACGCGCTTTCGCAGTTCTGTAGCTAGCTGCTGGCTACTGTAGTTAGCGGTCGCAGTATCCGATGGTGCGATCTCGATGACGACTTCGCCTATTTCGTCCACACCAGATTCGACGGTACTAAACGGGATGGTACTGCCAAAAGGCTGGCTGCCGGTCGTTGCGAAAATATCGCGTATAACTTCCTCTCCGTATTGGGTATTGATCTCGTCTTTGAGATCGAGAGCCATTGTCTCAATCATGCTGACCTTTTCGAAAGTGGTCTCGAAGGTCGTGCCAGCAGGCATGCGCAGGGATACGGTCGTGGTATCGCGGGGGACGCTGGGTCGTTGGCGATAGCCGATTCGCTCTCCAACAACTAGCCCGAGGAAAAGAAGAAGCAGGAAGACGAAGGCCGAAATAGAAATGTAGCGGTTGATCAGCGCCCAGTTCAAAAAAGGGCGGTAGAATTTCATGATACCGGCCTGCAGGCCATCTGCGAAAAACCGTTGGAATCGCGTGATTGGATTCCGAGTGGACTCCTTATCGCCGAGGTGTCCGCAGTGTTTCAGGTGTGCCGGGAGAATCAGCTTCGATTCGACCAGGGAGAACAGAAGAACCGGTAGGACGACCAATGGTATGTTGGAAAAGAAAGCGCCAAATCGACCCGACATCAGGGAGAGCGGGTAGAAGGCGACCATGGTGGTAATGACTCCGAAAAAAACGGGAGTCGCCACCTCTTGGGTTCCCTTGATCGCGGCTGTTAGCGGTTTGGATCCGCGTTGCATGTGCTGGAATACATTCTCTCCTGTGATGATCGCGTCATCGACCACAATGCCCAGCGTGATGATGAACGCCAGTAGGACGACGACGTTGATGGTGACGCCAAGGAGCGGTAGAAGGATGAATGAGCCCGAAAAAGCGATTGGTATGCCCCAGGCCACCCAGAAGGCGAGAGTCGGACGAAGAAAAAGGGCCAACACTCCCAGCACCAGAAAAAAGCCGGCTATAGCTCCCTTGGTCAGTGTAGCTAGTCGCGTTTTTACCCTCTCGGAGCTATCGCCCCAGTAGCTGAGGGTGACACCTTCGGGCAGCAAAGACTGCTTGGCTTCCACGAAATTCTTCACCGTTTCGCCAACTTCCAATACGCTTTGGGTTCCGGTCCTGAATACATCGATGGCAATGGCTCTCGATCCATTGTGTTTAGCGATTATGGGAGTTTCGTCGAAGCCATCGATTACCGTAGCGACTTGGCCAACCTTAATTTTGCTTCCATCATCCTGGACTAGTAGCGTTATTCCGGCGAAGTCGTCGTAATTGTAGGCTTGTTGATCCGTACGTAGCAAAATCCGTCCCGCATCAGTTTTGATGCTCCCGGCAGAGAGCTCGATCGATGACCTCCGGATGGCTTGGGTGACTTGTCCGAAAGATAGGCCGAATTTCTTTAGATTTTCTTCGGATATCTCGATGGCGATTTCGTAGGGGCGAACGGCCTTTAAATTGGCGATCGAGATTTGAGGCATGTTGGAAATCTCATCGCGGATCTGCTCGCCCATATGTTTCAAATCCATCTCGGTCATGTCGCCGGACAAGACCATGGTAATCACTCGTTCAGTGCTGCCGCGCAGACTGATTTGCGGCCTTTCAGCCTCAGGCGGGAAAGTTTGGATCGTGGAAACCCGATTGGTGACCTCATTGAGCTTCTCGTTGAGATCGTAGCCTTCCTCGAAATCCAGGACGACGCGCCCTTGGCTCGAAGTCGCTAGGGCGTCCATTTCCTCGATGCCTTCGATGTCGTAAAGAACCTCCTCGACTCGCGTTAGAATCGCTTGCTCAATCTCGGCGGGTGTCGATCCTCGGTAAGCGACCGTGACCGTGACCGTTCTGTCGGGAACCTCTGGGAAATCCCTTACCGTTATGCGTTCGGTCAGGGACCAAATACCGCCTCCTAGGATGGCCACCATCATTAGGTTGGCGGCAACTCCATTTCTAGTGAACCAGGCTATAGGCTTATGCATTTCGTGGGTGAGCGTGGAATGGCTTCGGTTAGCTTAACGAAATCGTGGCAAAACCGGTTACGTGATCAATGAAAAAGCCTAGAGAGGACAACCCCCCCCTCCATGGATCTACTTGGAGTCGTCTGGCAACGATTGCCTCGTTTCAGTTTGGTGTGTACTTGAAATTCGCGAAGTAGGAATCCCATCCCCAAACTCCCACCGATCCTTTGCTTACACCGTCTAGCATAGGATCAACCGTCAAGATCGGTTTGTCACTGCCATTCAAATACACCTTCAAGGACTCGCCTTTGATTACGAACTTCGCGTGAAACCACTCTCCTTGTTTGATATCGACTCCGGTCTCGTATTTGCCTGGGAATTGGGTTCGCAGATCGCACCAATGCCCGCCTTCGCGTCCAATGACTGAATACTGAACAGTATTTTCATGGCGATCTGTGCCCGAATTTTGGGGACGAAAATACATTTTCTCAACTCGTTTCCCTTTGTCCCGTCCACGGAATCCAATCCCGGAGAAAATGTCGCCAGAAATATCGACTTCGATTACCCCGTCTTGAAAATCGTCGATCGGCAGGTAAACATAGCATTGCTCGCGGCCGGCTAAGTGGAGGGCTTTCTTGCCTTTATAGTCAACGACCTCGGCCCCAATGGCGTAATCTGCTATCCACTCTTTTCCTTCGAAAATAACCCGTTTTTCGGGACCTTGGTATTTGTCAGTCTGCTCGGCTAGAACGGCTTCTTTTCGAGAAATATAGCCATCGCCATTCGTATCGATGGCATTGAAGAGAGATTCGCGAAACGAGAGTACGACGGATGCCTCTTCATACGACAGCTTTCCATTCTTGTCCTTATCGTTTCTTTCCAGTTGAAGGACAAATGAGGACTCTCTTCTGGGAGCGCCTTCGGGCCCAGCGCCGGGATTGGCTCTTCCCCGATTCTGTTGCTGGGAATAACCCAGGTTGGTTGCAACGATGATACTCCCGATCAAAAGGAGGATGCGAGAGCTGTTGCGTATTATTTGCCGGTGCATCATAGGGAGAGTATAGACTATCAAATTGAACCATTTCCATTCATTAGATTAAAAACCTTTCATTTTAGCCTTTTAGAGTGATTTAGAGCATCGGTTCCGGCTAAATTAAATTTTCATGCGGATCCTAGTGGCAGAGGATTAAAGGAAAATCGAGGATTTCATCAAACGTGGTCTGAAGGAAATAGGCCATTCGGTGGAGCTATTCGCGGACGGGGATTCCGCATACAGGATGGTGGTCAGCAGCCAGTTCGATGCCCTAATTCTAGATATCATGCTCCCTTGCGGAGATGAATTGAGATGCCGGTAACTTGTTAAACAGAACTCCATGACATTTAGTGGTCCTTGGCAAACGCTGTGCTATAGTTGGGAAAAATGCTTTTCCAGGAGAAATTGCTGGCAGCGAGCTCCGACTCGAGCGTTTGCATCTCCTTTTCGGTGAGACTTCCTATGGGCGCTCGAGCATTTAACCACTCGGTGTCGTCGTAATAAAGGGCGACAATCGCTTTTAGCGCGGGGATCATAGGCCTGGATTGGAAGATAGCTCGAATAGCGCTAATGGCATCCTGCAGCTTTTCGGCATTCGCCCCATCCACGTTTCGATATAGTTCAATTATGCCACGAGGATTGGCGTTTCCAGTCGCGGAAATGCATCCCGCGCCTCCGATCCGCATGGTATTCAAAAGGTAGTCCTCTGAACCGCAAAACACATCCATGCCAGGGCAGCGTTCGCGGAGGGAAATCGAATAGTCGTGGCTCCCCGAGCTATTCTTCAAGCCGACAATCTGCTCGGGGAAGTGGTCCCGCAACCGCGCAACAAGATCGACGCTGAAACCAACTTGGGCGACGGGCGGAATGTGGTAGAGATAGATACGAAGTTCCTGCTTCCCCACTTGCTCTATGAGTTTGGCTACGAATTGGAAAATCCCCTCATCGGTAATAGCTTTGTAGAAATATGGAGGTAGAAGCAGGACTCCTCCGCATTTATGGTTCGCCGCGTGTTTGGTCATGGCAACGGCATCTGGCAGGGCGCATGATCCCGTCCCGACCATTAGATTGGCTGGTTTGACGCCCCCGGCAATCATTGTTTCCAATAAACCAATACGCTCCGATGCCGATAGGGATTGTCCTTCAGATGTGGTGCCAAACAAAGCCAGGCCATTGACGCCATTGGAAAGGAGGTCGGATCCGAAACGGATGGCCCGTCCGGGATCCGGTTGTCCCGATGCGTCAAATGGAGTTATCATAGGGACAACGAGACCGGAAAAAGGCGATTTCATGGCAGGGCAATACGAATTCGGAAAAACAGCGAATTAAGACAGTAGAAGCCATTGCGTCAATCGCCAAGGCATTCCGGTAACGGGTATTCGGTTTGACTCTAGTGTCTTCATCATTGAGAAAAAGTGTTATGGCTTCAATGGATACAAGAGGCAGCGGAATGGCTAAGGGTCTGACGCGATATGGTGATAGCCAATTTTCCCAGTATTTAAGGAATGCGTTCCTGCGTAGCATGGGGCTCACTCGATCGGCCAGCGATCGACCTGTGGTAGGTATCACCAACACGTTCAGCGATTACAATGCCTGTCATCGAGCCGTCCCCGATCTCATCCAGGCAGTCAAACGAGGCGTGTTGATGGCGGGAGGAATGCCCATGGAATTTCCTGTCATCTCCTTGCACGAAGCCTTCAGCTATCCTAGTAGCATGCTCTTGCGCAATCAGATGGCAATGGATGTCGAGGAAATGATCAAAGCCCAGGCCATGGACGCCGTGGTGTTGATCGGTGGCTGCGATAAGACTGTGCCGGCTTTGCTAATGGGAGCCATCAGCGCGAATCTGCCTTCAATTCTGCTGACCGCTGGACCGGCCATGACCGGGAGCTTTCAAGGGGAGCGTGTCGGGGCCTGTACGGATTGCCGCCGTTTTTGGGCGGATTATCGAGCCGATCGAAGAACGAAAATCGAAGTGGAGGAAGCTAATGAACAGCTCGTTGCATCCGCAGGTACCTGCAGCGTGATGGGAACGGCAAGCACGATGGCCTGCATGTCAGAGGCCATGGGTCTTATGTTGCCGGGCGGGGCTTCGGCGCTATCTGTATCCTCTAAACGCTTACGATTGGCGGAAGAGACAGGGCAGCGAGCGGTCGGACTGATTCAAGAGAATCTGAAGCCTACGGACCTTTTGAGCGACGGTTCTATTCGCAATGCTGCTCGCATGCTTCAGGCAACAGGAGGATCCACCAATGGAGTTATCCACTTGGCGGCGATCGCCGGGCGCCTAGGGCTGGAGTTGGATTTGCGCGAGCTAAATGCGTTGGGGGAAGATGTTCCCATGATCGCTGATGTTAAACCCTCCGGACAATTCTACATGGAGGATTTTCATAAGGCTGGAGGCGTATCGAGAATTTTGAAACAGCTACAGGACCGATTCGAGCTCGATTGTAAATCCGTGACAGGAAAATCGCTGATGGAAACCATCGATACTCAAAAGCTCGGCTTTCCCCAAAATGCGATTAGGGAGTCGGAAGATCCTATCTATCCGAGCAACGCCATTACTGCCGTATTCGGGAATCTGGCTCCAGAAGGAGCGGTCATTAAACGATCGTCTGCGACAGAATCGCTCTTGGTTCATCGAGGCAAGGCAGTCGTCTTCGATTCCCTGGACGATCTATCGGAACGTATCGATTCGGATGAGCTGGAAGTGACCTCCAGCGATGTTCTCATCCTCCGAAACGCGGGACCCA
>CAZFUD010000170.1:0-8970 GCA_964521705.1 uncultured Opitutaceae bacterium
AATGATGCGGGCTTCCGACCATTTAATTGAACTGGGGCCAGGAGCCGGATCAGCAGGAGGCAAGATGCTCTTCGAAGGACCTCCCGAAGAGTGCGGGAAGGAAACGAGTGGGGGATTTGAAACGGGGGACTACTTGTCAGGGAAACGCAGTTTGGCCAAGTCGGTGGATACAAAGGCTCCGCAGGAAGACTGGATCACGATCAAACAGGCTAGCGAACACAACTTAAGAGATGTCGATGCCCATTTCCCAATTGGATTGCTGACCTGCGTGACGGGAGTTTCGGGATCAGGCAAGTCTACGCTGGTCAACGAAATCCTGGCTAAGGTGGCTGCCCGGAAGCTAAATCGATCGAAAGTTATCCCTGGTAGCCACAAGGGAATCGATGGACTCGAAAAACTAGAACGGGTAGTCCGCGTAAGCCAGGACCCGATAGGCCAAAGTCCCCGATCCAACCCAGCCACCTATACGAAGCTCTTTGACAGCCTTCGCGATTTGTATTCCAAAATGCCTCTGTCGAGAGCTCGCGGATACAAGCCGGGCCGATTTAGCTTCAATGCCAGGGGAGGGCGTTGTGAAAGGTGCCAAGGGCAAGGAGCAATCAAATTGGACATGCTCTTCATGAGCGACGCCTACATCGATTGCCCGAGTTGCCATGGCACGCGCTATAATCGGGAAACGTTGGAGATCCAGTATGGAGGATTGAATATCGCTCAGGCCTTAGATCTATCGGTCGAGGAAGCCAAGGAGCGCTTTAAAAATATTCCCCGCATCATGGATAAACTGAATACTCTTGATGCGGTGGGCCTCGGTTATCTTAAACTGGGACAAGCAGCGAATACCTTGAGTGGCGGAGAAGCCCAGCGATTGAAGCTATCGCTTGAATTATCGAAGCGAGGTTCAGGCAAGGCGCTCTACATACTAGACGAGCCAACTACAGGCTTGCACTGGTCGGATATTCAGAAGCTCGCGGATTTGCTATTCCAGCTAAGGGACCAAGGGAATACGGTGATCGTAATCGAGCATCACCTGGATTTCATTCGGCTCGCGGATTGGATTGTCGACCTGGGTCCCGGCGGAGGTTCCGAAGGTGGGGAGCTCGTTTTTGAAGGAACGGTAGACGCGATACAGAAGTGCCGAAAGTCGGAGACGGGCAAGGCGCTGAAGTCGAAGAAGTAGCATAGGCTTCCAGCCTGTGTAACAAGATAGAGATTACAGGCCAGTCTTCGTTCCGCGACCGCGGAACTTTGCCCGGTACGGCAGGATGCCTGCCCTACTTTTTTAAAACCCGCTCGGAGGTCGGGTCCCACCGTTGAATCAGTTAGAGGAAGGTGGAGTTCGACCTCACGTCTATGCAATGCTACGGCGGCGCAAGCCGGGCGAGCTTAAATCAACGTAGACGCACCTCAGCATCGCTTGATTTGGGAACATTACGCGAATCTGTGGGCGACCGTCCTACCGATGGTCGACGCCTTCGGTAACCATGGGCCAGTTGTCGGTTCGGAAGGGAGTGACGGGCAGCCCATTGCGGCCGTACAGATTGCAAACGGGATTGTTGGCCCAAGCGTAGCGCACGGCGATCGGCTTCCTTACGGAATCGCTCCACACTTCAACGGTGTTTTCGTCGATCACCTTGGCGGAAGCCCACACGAATTTTCGATCCTCTCCGGCGATCGCGAATCCGGTGATCTCCGCCGAATCGAAGGCTCGAAGGCCTCCGTTACCGACATGATCGAAATCGAGTACCGCTTTTGAGCCTTTGACCTGCATGGACTTGAAACGTGGACTTTGATAATCGATATCGAATCCGTAGTCCCGGGCCAAGGCCCAGCGGGCTAGGCGGTTGGCGACGGTATGCTTGTCGCGAGGGTGAATGTCTCGGTCTTCACCTGCATCGATAATCACAGCCTGACCCGTATTTGGCAGGCGATCCAAAGTCATGGTCTGAGCCTCCCGCAGTTCGGCCCAATCTTCATCGACGGGTTCATCGACTTCCGCTCTGAAATCCGCCAGCTGCACAAAGTAGAATGGGAAATCGCCTTGATCCCATTCGTCTCGCCAGTGTTGGATCATTAGGGGAAAAAGCTCCCGGTACTGATGGGCTCGAGATGCGTTGGCTTCGCCCTGGTACCAGATCGCGCCTTTGATTCCGTATCCAATTGTTGGTTTCAGTACGCCGGCGTAGAGATTTCCTGGGCGATGCTGCCCAACCAAAGGATTGCGGGGAGCAGCTCGTGGAAGGGTGCCTTTGGAACCGTCGGCTTTCCATTTGGCCAGCCTTGTTTCGTATTTGGCCACTTCCGCGTCATGGTCGTAAGTTCGCTCGATCTCCTCCCAGTGCTCGATTAGCCCGCGGTAGCGTCGGTCCGATTCCAACACCCCCCGCTTAACCCAGGCCTCGGCCGCGGAACCGCCCCAAGCGTTGTCAATGAGCCCGACCGGAACTCCCAGCGCTTGCCGTAATTGCAGGCCAAAGCGATAGCCGACTGCGGAAAAATTGCTCACGACATCGGGTGATGCATGGGACCACTCTCCACCGAAATCGCGTTGCATTTCCTGCGTGCCCACTTGAGGTACGGTGATCAGCCGCAGTCGAGGGTCCTTGGCGGTCAGAGCCACTAGATCGCCATCGTAGGACTGGGATACGGACCACTGCATGTTCGATTGCCCCGAGCATATCCAAACTTCCCCGACAAGGACATCGTCATATTCGAGTGTGTTCTTCCCCTTGATTGTCAACCGATGGGGTCCGCCTGCGGGTAGCGGGTTCAAGGTTACTCGCCAGTCCCCTTGTCGATTAGCCTTCGTTTTATGCTGCTGGTTGCCAATGGAGACAGTTACCTGCTCTCCCGGATCGGCCCAGCCCCAGACGGGATTGGCCTGATCGCGCTGCAGGACCATATGGTCGCCGAAGACGGAAGGGGTGGCCACATCGGCGTGGGCTAGGGTCGCTGCTAATAACGAAATTGTCGTAGCCAGAAAACGGGTATCAAAGACATTCATAGTTTGCAAGGGGCTATGGCCGAGTTAGCGAGAGGCATGTTGAGAGCCTCCCAGATTGGGTCAATTCGGAAAGAGGGGATGCGGTCTTCGAGCCGAATATATAGTCTAACGAATCTCAATGTAGGAGCGGGGTTTAGCCGCCCGAATCGCCCGGGGAGAAAAAAGCGGCGATAAGCGCTGTGAGAGAAAATCGCGGCGTAAAGCCGCTCCTACAATTTGGAGAACAAGGAAGTAGGTCGACTTTAGCTAACTGCAGTCGGGCTCCCTTCTCAGTGTCCCCTCTCCATGAACTCCATGACTCGGACATCGTAGGCTTTGTAGCGGCCCATCCAGGGAGCTGCGCTGAGTTCTTTGGCGTCGTTGGGCCAGAGGGATTGAGAGGTTTCCAGCACTCTTTGATTGTAGGGATAGTCGGCTCTCACATGGTCCATGGCATTGATGGCGTGGAGGCGGGCCATGACGTTGGGGCTGTTCAGCAAGACGTCGTTGAGAACCGGGCGCGGATCTTTCTTGCCGAGCCGAGCCAGGTGCTCGGCGGCAGCGATTCGATTGGCAGCTACTGGGCTGCGAGTGAGGGCGCTGATGCGGCTCAAGACCTGCTCGTTGTCGGTTTTCAGAACCAGGCAATTGACTAGGGCCCAGTATTGGACGACCGGATTCTTGTCGCGCAATCCTTTCAGTAATTCGGGCAGAGCTCTTTCGCCTTTATCGAGCAAAGCGTCGGCCATGTTCAGGATTTTCATCAGCGGGTACTGATCCCGGTCTCGAGAAATATTGAACGGAATCTTGCCGGAACCGCGGGTCCATTCGACGAGCAGCGATTCGGGAATAAACCCGGTATCGAAAGTCCTTAGAATCTGTTTGTGGTTCGCTTCTCGCATGCGGAGCAGAACGTCGCGGTAGGCGGGATCGTTAGCCAGGTTGTTGACCTCGTCCGGATCCTTTTCCAAGTCGAAGAGCTCTTCAAGCGGGGCCGGCTGGAAGAATGCGCTTTGGGCTGCATTGGTCTTGCCTTCGCGGAATAATCTCTCCCATTCAGGGGTCGCCGGGTTGTCCCATAGGTAGTCGACACGCTGTCCCGTGGGCAGGTAGGCTAAGTAGTTGCGGATGTAGTTGAATTTTCCATCGGTCACGCCGCGTTTAAAATCGATGCGCTCGTCGGCTCGGGCCCGGAAAGTGTGAGCGTATTGGGGAGCTGGAGACCGCTTTTCGCCGAGGAAGGCTCGTCCTTGCATGTGAATTGGGATGTCAGCGCCAACGAGGCTGAGTAGAGTGGGGGCGAAGTCCACGAAGCCCACGATTTCTTCGGCGCGAGAGCCAGCCTTGTGAGGGATTAGGTGGGCCCACTTTTCGGGTACGCGAACAATCAAGGGTACATGAGTACCCGAATCATAGATAAAGCGCTTGCTTCGGGGCATGATGCCTCCGTGGTCAGAGTAGTAGAAGACAATGGTGTCTTCCAGCAGACCCGCATCTTCTAGTTCATTGATGCGTTCGCCCATATAGCCATCCATTTCGTTGATGCGGGTGTAGTAGGCGGATATGCGCTCGCGAACAGTCTCGGTATCCGGCAGATAGGCGGGCACGCGAATCTCGTCCAGCGGCACCTTGGCCTCGACGGTATTGCGGGAAGGGTGTAAGCAGCTCTCGTGCGTCAGGTTGGTATTGAATATAGCGAAGAAGGGTTTGCCTTCGGGGCGGTTCTTCCAGTGGGCGTTCCGGCTACTCTCGTCCCAGCCTGGTGTGTTCTGGTCGATATTGTAGTCCTGCTTGCTGTTGTTGGTCGTGTAGTAGCCGGCCTCGCGCAAATATTGCGGATAGATCTTCATGCTCCCTGGCAGCGGCACCTGGCTGCGCATGTGCTCACCACCGAAGGTATAGGGATAGGCGCCCGTGATCAGGACGGTGCGGGCCGGACCGCACACAGCGCCATTGGCGTAAGCATGCTCGTAGACCACACCTTCTGCTGCGAGACGATCAAGCGTCGGGGTATTGGCGTGAGGACTCCCGTAGGGACCTAAGTAGTCGGGACTGTTATCCTCGCTGGTGATCCAGACAATATTGGGTCGATCGGCCGCGATTGCTGTGACAGTGACAAATAGGGAAGCTACCAAGCTTCGAAAAAGGGGAAAACGTTTCATGGCGGTTAAGCTAGATAGGTTTTGAACGAGCCGTCGACTCGTTTTCCAGGAAACTTGGATTTTCGAATGAGAATGGATCGGTCAACGAGGGAGTATATTAGCAGGACACGCTCCCCTACGCGATTCCGCCCTCCGTGAGCATGATCGTATTTTAGCAAGACTGGGCCCATTGTGTCTGAGAAATACCCATTCGGCTTGGAAGGGCTACAAGCGAGGCGCGAGTGTTGTTAACATCGTTTTCCCGCGGATGCGGGGGCGCTAGTCCCTTGGGCTGCCAGGGAATAGGTGTCCGCTAGCGGACGATAGGTTTGGGAACGAACTAAGGGTATCATAGGCTTCCAGTTGCGCCGGGCATAGTCTCGCCAACGCGGGACGACGATTGACCTCTGGTCAATAGCTCTGATACAGGCGTTATGCCTGTGCTAATTTATTTAGATGACCACTCGGCTTGCGTCGCCGTAGCTTCGAATAGGCGTGAAGATCGGTCGCTATCTTTACGGGAGATGCTGAACACATCTTTGCTAATAGATATTTCTCCTAGGATTAAACCCTATCTGACGGGTTGGGGTTCCTCGAACCTGGCGTCGAATCTGCGTTCAGTTTACTTATTTGTTGTGTTTTCGCTCTAATCAGAGCTTGACGCCTGTGGTCGAAAGGGAGAGAAATCAGATGCTCATTAAACACAAACGGCGAGCGTCATGGGTGAAGCGATAATCGTTTCCTCGTCTGCGAGCTGATCAAAACACATACTGCCTCAAATCGGATCTGCTAAATTTCGGCGGCGAAATGAACAGTTTTCCGACGCTGGCAGCTGCTACACTATCCTAGAATTTCCCACATTCCCACTACCTACCCTTAGTTTATTAGAATCTCGGCGTGCTCGAACTTTTTCGTCTTAAACATTCCTGTTTGACTCGAAGTCCCGTTCGCGTTCGCCTCATCGATGCAAAAACTCACAATTAGCTATAACTAGAAACTACATGACCATGATAAAAAACAACCTACTTAGGCTGGCGCTTGCCGGCCTGCTAACCACAGGGCTTTACGTACGGGCTCAAGATGACGAAGTCATTGAGCTGTCGCCCTTCTCCGTCGATGCCGCGGAGGACATAGGCTACCGGGCCACCACTACGCTGGCCGGTTCCCGAGTCCGCTCGAACATTGGCGACCTTGGAGCGTCCATTGCGGTCGTGACCGAGGAATTCATGGAAGATACTGGAGCTACCGACGGCGAGTCACTGCTCCAGTTTATCGGCAACGTCGAAGTCGGGGGAGTTCTTGGTAATTTCTCGAACTCAGACGGCGGCAATGGAACCGTTGAGTCCCGTGTCAATCCGCAGCGAGGTCAACGTGTTCGCGGTCTTGTTAGTGCGAACCTGACCCGCGATTATTTCCAAACGGACATTCCTTTCGATTCTTACAACACCGACCGTGTTGTTGTGAATCGTGGCCCGAACTCAATTTTGTTCGGTCTGGGATCTCCGGGGGGTGTAATCAATAATAACCTTAAGCGCGCTTACATCGGTCAAGATAACACCGAAGTTTCCATACGTTTCGACCATCGTGGAACGTTGCGTGGCACATTCGATATCGGCCGTACGCTGATTGACGATCGCTTAGCGATTCGGGTTGCCGGACTTAGCGAGAAGCAGAAGTACAAGCAGAAGCCTGCAGTAACGGATGACACCCGGTTGTACATGGCGTGGGAGGCGACAATCTTCAAGAATGAGAATAGCAACTTCCTCGGCCGGACTTCATTGCGGGGTAGCTATGAAACAGGCGAGATTGACAGTAATCCACCTGACGTAGTTCCTCCAACGGATTTTTACTCCTCATGGTGGAATGGATTGGGAACGCAGGAAGAGATCAACTCGATACTCAGCGTTCCAGGAACGGACTTGGACGATATCAATAACGGAGCTTTGAGTCAGCAGAACGTTGCGGCGCTTCTTGATGCGGGAATCGAAACGATACCATCTACTTTCACAGGAACTCGCGAGGAGTATATAGCCCAGGAAGGCCAATTCATCCCTCGCACAACGGTAGACCGTTTCAAGAGAGGCAATCCGCTGAAAAATGATCCTACTCAAGGAGGACGTTTGAGCAGCGTTAACGGAACGCCGTACTTCCTGTTCCCTGCTATCAATTTCAATTCACCTGACGACCAAGTTCCGGGATGGGATAACGATCCCGAATTATCCGGGGCCCTCGGTGGTAAAGGCATTCAAGGAATCATGGGTCGTTGGCGTCCTAGGGGTTTCGCGACTCAGGACGTTCGCTGGTCTCGAGCGGCAACAGGGGGCACTGGGTTCTCTGCGAAGTCTATGAGAGATCGTAACGTATTCGACTACCACAATTTACTCTTCATGGGTACGACCAACGACATCGTTACAGATTTCGATCTAAACCAGGTCTTTTTGGTCCAGGAACTCTTTAATGGCAATGCGGGTATAGAGCTTGCATTTGACACTCAAGAGCGGAAGCAAAAGGAATTTACGCCGTTTGATACTGGAGACCGTAAAGCCATACAGATCGATCTGGCCCAAAACCTCTCCCCAGGAGATTCTGATTTCGATGGGGTCGGTGATCGACTGTTCAATGAGAATCTTGGGCGTCCGGTTATTCGATGGAACGACAACTTTGTGCGGAATCGCACCAACGAGCAGGACACGTTTCGTGCAACCGTCTTCGGTACGGTGGATTTCGCAAAGTTTAGCAACAACGACTTCATCAGTAAGTTCCTCGGTAAGCACACCATCACGGGGCTGTACGAGGATCGCGAAAATATTAATCTGCAACGCCAGATTCGCGGTTCTTGGTGGGCTGACAACAGCAAGTGGCCTGGTTCTGCGGAAATTTCCAACGGGCTAAGCGACAACTTCCGCCGTATTGTGAAGACTCAGGTCTACTTGGGGCCTGACGTTCGGAACTTCACGAGTGCTGGCCAAGTTCGTATCGACGGATACTTGCAGACTCCTTTCCCGAAGATAGGGGACGAGTATGGCATTTGGTATTTCGACAATAAAGAGAAGACCGACAAGCAAGCCATCTGGAGAATCATCGAGAATGAGGGCCCTGCGACCTACAACAAGAGCAGGCTAGTTTCTGAGGCATACTCAGTACAGAGCACGTTCCTCGACGGTCATGTCGTTGCTCTTTATGCTGAGCGCTCGGATACTCAAGATGCTTACTTAGCTCCTAATCCTGGTGGCTATGGTGCCGCTGGTCGTGACGGAGCCACTCGTTTAGATTTGGAAGGTACAAACGAGTTGGACGGAACGTATAATGCTGATCTCCTGTACTTCAACACTACGCCAGACAGTATAAATACAGGCGACACGAGCACTAAGAGCTTGGTAGTAAAGTTCCCAGAAGAATACCTTTTCGAATTGCCATTTGGAATGGATCTTCAAGCTCATTACTACGAAGCGGACAGCTTCCAGCCAGCCGGTGTATCGGCCAACATTCTGAACCAGCCTTTGCCTCCGCCATTGGGTGTTACTGAGGAGAAGGGTTTTCAGGTCACAATGTTAGGAGGACGCTTAGCCTTGCGCTACAATGAGTTCGAGACCGCTCTAAACAATGACCGTACGAACCTTGGTGGTGGTCTAAATCAAATTGGTGGGCGGATAGGGTTCTATCTTGATAGAATAACGTCGGCTCAAAACGATCCTTCGACGCTCTTGTTCCCTGATGGCTATTCGCCCGATCCAAACGTGACTGGCAATTATGCTGACTTCTTCGCTAATCCTGGGAGTTACACCACGGTTGATGCGGATGGAAACGCTGCTGGGCCAGGCGATAGTGATGCGGCGAAAAAGCCTGACA
>CAZFUD010000171.1:0-8964 GCA_964521705.1 uncultured Opitutaceae bacterium
GTCGTCACCAATACGCTCTTCGATAATCGCTGACGGCGATTAGCTTCGAAAGCAAGGATACCTAGTGTCGCCTCGCCAGCCAACTTCGAACCCTCATGGTCAAATGCAATTACACGATCGCCGTCCCCATCGAATGCGAAGCCCATATCGAACTCGCCAGAAGAAATCAGTTTCGCCATCGCTTGAGGGCATTCACTGCCGACGCCATCGTTGATATTATCGCCACTCGGATCATTGCCGACAATTTCGACTGAAGCCTCCAGTCGTTCAAATACCTGAGGAGCGATAGAACTCATGGCTCCATTAGCGCAGTCTAGGGCTATCCGCTTTCCTTCCAGCATGCCTTTTGGAAACGAGCTCAAGATAGCAGCTGAATACATTACTAAACGGTCCGAGGCGGTATCCGAAACTTCAGGAAACTCCAATAATTCAGGTTCAGCGACGACATCGAGCTCGTCATCGAGCTCGCGCTCGAACTTTTCTGTGAGCTTAGTTCCTCTCGATTGGAAGAATTTCAATCCATTATCCTTGCTCGGATTATGAGAAGCGGTGATCGCGCAACCTGCATCGGCGCCGCACAAGTCGACCAGCTTGGCGATAGTCGGAGTCGGAGCGATTCCCAGCGACAAGATTCGACCGCAACCCGTGCGAAACCCTGCTGCCACCGCAGCTAACAACGCGATTCCCGATGCCCGAGTGTCACGACCCGCTAATAGCGTCGGACAATCTGGCGCGTTCTCTTGGCGAGCTAGCAAACGAGCCAGGGCTAAACCTGAGCGGTAAGCGATAGCGTCATTCAATTTTGGACTCCCATACTCACCCCGTATGCCGTCCGTCCCAAAATGCTTTAGAGCCATTACGTTTGGTAGAATTCCTTGGCTTGATCTATCTTTTTCCGAACGGCCCCACCCACCAGCAGGTCCCGGGCTTCAGGCAATCCCTCCTGGATACTCCCATGGCGTCCAACAATGAAGAAGGCCGCAGCCGCGTTGATAGCAATGGAATCTTCCAACGCCTTGGGCCCAGAGCCATCGAGTAGTCGATAAAGAATTTCCATATTTTCGGCAACATCGCCGCCTTTTAAGTCGGATAGCTTTCCGCTTTCTACACCCATTTCCTCCGCACTCCATCTCTCGGATAGACCCATTAGGGACCCAAATCCACGAGCCAGATTGTCTCCCGCAACACTGAATTCATCCATGCCACCTTCGGTCCCTAGGTCGCAATGGGCAATCATTCCCGCCTTGAGCCCTAAAGAATGCTCCGCTCCAGCCATCAGCTCCATAGCCGAATCACTAAATACCCCCAATAATTGGTGGGCCGGTTTAGCGGGATTTATCAAAGGACCCAGAATGTTGAATACCGTGCGCTGCCCTTTTTCCGCGAGAGCCTGCCGGACCGGGACGATCTCCTTGAACGCGGGGTGAAAAGCGGGAGCGAACATGAAGCAAAATCCCAGTTCCCGCATCGATCGTTTCAGAAGTTCATTGTCCGCGGTTATATCGATCCCTATCGCTTCCAGCAAATTGGAACTGCCGCAACGTGTCGTTATCGATCGATTGCCGTGCTTCAAAACGGGTATACCCGCGGCCGCCAAAACGAGTGTCACCGTCGTGCTAATATTAAACGTGTGCTGCTTGTCTCCACCCGTGCCACATACATCGATCGCCCGATCGCTCCATTCCCCTAAATCCGGATCTCGAGCCAATTCTCGATAACGCTTTGCCAATCCAGCCACTTCGGCAGCTGCTTCGCCCTTTTGGGCCAGCAATGTTAAGAATTCCCCCTTCACGCCCGCATCTACCTCAGCCGAAGCTAACAGATCCGCGACTTCAGCTGATTGTTCTTCCGAAAGGTCAACACCTTGCCCGACTTGGGCGACACAATCCTCGAGTTCCATGGCTTGAGAGGATTAAGCGGGCCTACCGGCAAAAACAATTCTAAATAAAGGGCTTTCAACACCCGAACTCAACCGCCCAGGGTGTCGTCCGGATGACTCGCGGGATAGTTACCAATTCGTTAAACATAAACTTGACGGGTGAGATGGCGCCAGTTATCAACCGCTCCTTTTATCTAACCACGCCTAAAACCCAGCACGGAATTTAGCAGAAATGGCCAATCCAAAACGCAAACAATCCAAACGTCGCAGTCGGCTCCGCCGCGGGGCTAATCGTTTCGAAGAGCCTCAACTCGCCAAGGATCCGATGGATGGCACTTCTTTTCGCCCGCACCGCGTGAATCCCAACAACGGAATGTATCGCGGTCGCCAAGTGATCGATGCTTCGCTCTAGCATAATCAAGAGCAACACGTCGCATTTGACACCCATCTTTCCCCGTTTCTATTAGGGTAATGCAAGATCAGGGTAATGCCTGCATCGCCGTTGATGCTATGGGCTCGGATAAAGGCCCTGCCGAGGTGGTGGCCGCGGTGGCCATGGCCCTGAAAGAATACCCTGGCATCGCGCCCATCATGCTGGTCGGGCAAGAAGAGGTCCTCGCCCCTCTCGTTGAGAATGCCAATCTCAAAGATCACCCGAAGCTCTCGATCCAACACGCATCGCAAATCGTGGACATGGAGGACAAACCACTCCAGGCGATGAAGCAAAAGAAGGATTCCAGCATGGCGGTGGCAATTGAGCTGGTGAAGGAAGGCAGAGCTGCCGTGGTCGTTAGCTGTGGAAATACCGGCACCTTAATGGCCAGCGGAACCATCCGGCTCAGAACTATGGAAGGGATTGAGCGACCGGCCCTGGCGACGGTTATGCCTCGTCAGGAAGGGCATTTCGTTTTGATCGACGCAGGGGCTAATCCCTCGGCGAAACCCGAACATCTTGTCCATAACGCCGTGTTGGGAAGCGCTTACTGCCAGCATGTTCTAGGCACAGAAAATCCTCGTGTCGGCCTAATGACAATAGGGACGGAAGAAGGAAAAGGCAATGAAACCACCAACGCGGCCAATGACCTCTTGAAAAGCATACCCGAAATCATCAACTACCACGGCCCCATTGAAGGATTTCAACTCTTCGAAAATGTGGTTGATGTCGTTGTCTGTGATGGATTTACGGGAAACGTTATTCTGAAGACTGCGGAATCTCTGTTCAAATGCCTGTTTAAAGACTTTTTAGGCGAGGAAATTAAGAAGAACCCGGTCCGACAGCTCGGATATCTCTTTTCCAAAGGAGCCTATGATGCTATCAGATTCCAACTTAATCCAGAGCGTTACGGTGGCGCTCCGCTGCTGGGGATCAAAGGAAACATCTTAAAGGCACATGGATCCAGCAATCGAGAAGCTCTCAAGAGCGCTATGAGAATCGCCAACGAGATCATCACTAAGGACCTAAACTCCCAAATAACCTCCAATATCGCTCAAGCGAATCGGATCATCTCGCCTCCTTCAACTTAGAGCTAGGGAGTATTTGCGAGTTGCCACCGGGCAATCTCTCGACATTCAGTCTCAACGCATGAACGCTACGCCAAGATCGGTAGTCATTGAAGGAACCGGTTCCTACACTCCGGATACAATTAAGACGAACAGCGACTTGGCCGAAATCGTCGATACCTCCGACGAATGGATTTTCACGAGAACGGGGATCAAAGAGCGTAGGATAGCTGCAGAGAACGAGAGCACTTCAGATATGGGAGCTGCTGCTGCTCGGCGAGCCCTTGAGGCTGCCAAACTCGATGCTTCCGATATCGATCTGGTAATCGTCGCGACAATTACGCCTGATATGCCCTTTCCTTCGACTGCCTGTCTCGTACAAACCAAACTAGGCATCAAGGACGCCGTATGCATGGATATTGAAGCGGCGTGTTCAGGATTCGTCTATATCATGGAGGTTGCGGCTTCCATGATTCGATCCGGCCGCTACCAGCACGCCCTCATAATCGGCACGGAAAAGCTGTCTAGCATCCTCGATTGGGAAGACCGGACTACTTGCGTGCTTTTCGGTGACGGAGCGGGGGCAGCAATACTAGGTCCCTCCGATGCACCCGATATTGGGCTGCTCGACTTCAAGCTTGGAGCTGACGGGGCCCAAGGCGACGTGCTATACATGCCCGGTGGCGGCTCTGCCAACCCAGCTACTCGAGAGTCCATTAATGATCGTCTTCACTTCCTGAAGATGCGGGGCCGAGAAGTTTTCAAACTAGCTGTCAAGGTAATGGAGCAGGCAGCCCAAGAAATTCTTGAACAAAACGGGCTCGAACCGGACCAACTTTCCTGTCTGATACCGCATCAAGCAAATCTAAGAATCATAGAATTACTTTCCTCGCGGTTAAACGTGCCCATGGAACGCTTTTATCTAAATCTAGAAAAATACGGAAACACTTCGGCCGCTTCGATCCCGATCGCACTCGACGAGGCAATCCGGTCGGGACGCACAGCGTCTGGGGATTACACATTGTTGGTCGCTTTTGGAGCCGGCCTTACTTGGGGAGCGGCGCTCCTGAAAACTCCTTGATCTCCGCAAGGCATCTTTGACTTGCTAACTAAATCTGACCTAATTACGTTCCCGTCCCCATGATTCGAGTTCTCGCGCCAATTTTCGCCCTTCTATTTGCTTCGTTGGTCGCCAGCGCAGCGAATATTACTTGGGATCCTGAAAATGGCTACCAGTCCGACGAAGTTGAATTGTCGGGCCTGCTGCCGCAGGAAATCCAAAGAGTGCTCGACTGGATGAATAAAGGCCGATCCGCTGAAGAACGCGGCAATTACCGAACAGCTCTCCGAAACTACAAGCGCGTCCACAAGAGATTCCCCAAGAGCCAATACTCGCCAGAGGCCCTATTTCGAACCAGCCAAATTAGGCTGGCCCAGAACAACATCGACAAGGCATTCGACGCTTTCGAGCTGATAGCTTTCGTTTACCCGAGCTACGGGAGCTTCAATGAGACGATTGGCGAAATGTACAAGATCGCCGTTCGCCGCCAGGAGAGCTACCGGCAACGTCTCTTTCTAATCTTCCCAGGATTCCTAAATCTAGATCGGGCCACACGTTACTTCGAGAGAATCGTTTCAATCGCTCCCTACAGCGATTACGCGCCTCTGTCCTTGATGAACACAGCCCAAATTTGGGCTAAAAAGAAGAATGACACTCTGGCGATTTACGCTCTCGATCGATTGATAACGAACTACCCTCGAAGTTTCCTTACTCCTGACGCCTATATCCAACTAGCGAATACACACTCAAATCTTGTTCGCGGACCCTACTACGATCAAAGCAATACAGAAGACGCGATTACTTTTTTCGAAGACTTTCTTATTCAATTCCCTGAGAACAATCGCGTCAACGAGGCGGAAGACGGATTGTCGGATACGCAAAACCTAATGGCGCTAAGCAAAGTGAAGATCGGCGATTTCTATTTTCAGAAGCGTTCCAATTTCCACGCAGCCAAAGTTCTCTACAACGAAGCTATCACACTCGCGCCCACATCAGGCAGTGCGGATATGGCTCGGAACAAGCTCGATATGATTGCCGCCAAAGAGGAGAAGATCGGGGTCCAGGACACTCCCGAAGCCGAGAGGGAAGAGCCCGATTCAGAAGAGATGCAAAAGAAGGCGGAAAGACGGGCGCGAAGAAAAGTGCTTGGATTATTCTAATCCGAAAACAACGATTCTCCGTACTTTTTTCCGATGGCTCGTGTCCTCAACTTAATCGTACTGTCTACCGTGCTAGGCCTACTCGGTAGCTGTGCTACATATCAGCTTGGAGCCCCAGGCGGTTCCGATTCCTACAGGACGATTTACGTCAAGCCCGTCCGCAATGATTCGACATTTCCAATGCTGAAAGCGACTCTCACGGCTTCGATACGCAAATCTATCCAAGAATCGGGTTTTCTTTCCAATGCTGAAGAAAGCAAGGCGGACACGATCCTCGAAACACGAGTCGTATCCGTGAAACGAGACATCGCCGCAGTTTCCTCGATTGATGTTGGGAGAGGACGTAAGTATGAACTGGAATTCGAAACGCTTTGCACGCTATACCAGATCGAGGAAGGCCAGATGACACCTCTATTCACGAATCGGCGCGTTATTGCGAAGCAAGATATTTTTGCAGACAGCGGACAGGTTAACGCGGAACACCAAGCGGGACCCGAGATCGCCAGAAAGATCGCCCGCAGAATCTCGGAATCGATTCTCGACACCTGGTAGCGAACCAGGTTGCGATCAAATAAATATCGCCAAAGGAGCATAGTCCTTTCTTACTATTGCCACATGGAGTCTCCCATACTTGCTCCGTCGATTCTCGCGGCTGACCACACGCGATTGGCAGATGACGTACACGCTGTAGAAGCTCTTGGCATCCAATGGCTTCACATCGATATAATGGATGGCCATTTCGTACCCAATCTTTCATTCGGGCCGAAAACCGTGGCTGATTTGCGATCAAAATCGAAGCTGTTTTTCGATGTCCATCTGATGATCAATAATCCTTTCGAATACATCGAGCCATTCGCCCAAGCCGGTGCCGATTTGATTTCCATACACGTTGAACCTGACTACGATGTCGCTGAAACTCTCATCCGTATCCGAGAGCTGGGTGCTAAACCCGGAATTGTTATCAATCCGAATACTAAGGTCGACGCTGCGATATCATTTCTCTCTCAAGTCGACTTAATCCTAGCAATGACGGTCGAGCCTGGATTTGGAGGACAGTCATTCACTGAGTCCGTTCTCGAAAAAGTCCGAGAGCTCGATGAAATCCGCCAGTCGCAATCCCTGAATTTCCGGATAGAAGTCGACGGGGGAATCAATACGGAAACCGCCGAGCTTTGCCGTAATGCTGGCGTCGATACATTTGTCGCTGGCACCGCCTTTTTCAAGGCGCCCGATCGAGCGGCTTTTATGGACAGGGTCCAATCGATGGACTGAAATGAGCAAAGAGGACCTTGAAACCACCCAATTGCCTGACGGGATCGATTCCATCCTCTTCGATGAGACGGCGATTGAAAACCGAGTTCGAGATTTGGCCAAAAGCATCAACGAGGATTGGGGCTCCGAAGGCCTCGCCATCGTTTGCGTGCTAACCGGTTCCCTCGTATTCACAGCTGATTTGGCTCGCAAACTCCCACTGCAAGTCGAAATCGACTGCCTACGCATGGAAAGCTACGGCAATCAATCGATAGCCATTTCCGATCCCAGATTTTCCGCTCCTCTGAAGAACAATATCGAAGGGAAGAACGTTCTCCTAGTTGACGACATACTGGATACCGGTCGAACGCTCTCCTCGCTGATCTCCTATTTGAATCGCCAAAATCCTTCATCAATAAGAACGTGCGTCTTGCTGGACAAACCCGCCAGGCGCGAAGTCGATATTGAAGCCGACTTCGTTGGCTTCACCATTCCGGACAAATTCGTGGTCGGCTACGGGCTTGACTATGCTGAGCGTTTCAGGGCTCTTCCCTATATTGCTACCGTTGACCTATCGAAAATTTAATGAACGGGACACGGCAAACCACTAGGAAAGACGGAGATGATTCTCGCTGATAAATGGCAAGACTACGAGATCCTCGAATGCGGGGACGGAATGAAGAAAGAAAGGTGGGGCGACATCATACTTGTCCGACCTGACCCTCAGATAATTTGGCCCCTCAAGTCCGGAGATTGGAGCGAATACGACGCTTATTACCAACGCAGCGACAAAGGAGGCGGGTGCTGGGATTTTCGCCGGAAAATACCAGAATCCTGGGTCATTCAATATCGACAATCCCAATTCAAGATTCGTCCAACCGATTTCAAACATACCGGGCTCTTTCCAGAACAAGCAGTCAATTGGGACTGGTTTAGCTCCATCATCAATCGCAGCAAACGGACCCCCAACATTCTCAACCTGTTCGCTTATACCGGAGGAGCGACCATAGCCGCCGCCCAAACGGGGGCCAAGGTCTGCCATGTCGACGCAGCCAAAGGAATGGTGGCTTGGGCTCGGGAAAACGCGGGCTTGAGCGGACTGCAAACGGCTCCTATTCGCTACATTGTGGACGACTGCTTGAAATTCGTTGAACGCGAACTTCGACGAGGGAATCAGTATGACGCGATCATTATGGATCCCCCATCCTACGGTCGCGGGAAGAAAGGGGAGATCTGGCAATTCGAAACCGACCTGTGGGGTTTGTTGCAAAAGTGTCGCAAACTACTGAGCCACCAGCCGCTCTTCTTTCTAGTCAATGCCTACACAACTGGGATATCCGCAACAGTCGTAGGGAATCTCCTGAGGGATACTCTTGACGGGCTACCCGGCTCCGTTAGGAGCGGAGAAATTGGGTTGCCCGTATCTAACAGCCGAAACAAGCTTCCCTGCGGACTTTACGCTAGATGGACACCCGCTTAACAAGAAATTCGGAGAAATGTAACATTGCAGGTCCTGCTTATCCTTGATTTCGCTCTCAGTCAATAGACCCTCAGCTTATGACAGGCCCAACGGAAATCGCTAAACGATGAAATCAAACGACTTCGTACGCAGCAAATTCTTCGATTTCTACGACAATATCGACTTCCCGACTTACCGAAAAGAGAAAAAGCGGCTCCAGGTCGAGCTTCTCAAGTTGCAGCACTGGGTGATAAGCAACGACAAACGCGTGGCTATAGTATTCGAAGGCCGGGACGCTGCGGGAAAAGGTGGATCCATAAAGCGGTTTACTGAATACTTAATGCCCAAGAACTTTAATGTAGTTGAGCTTGGGATACCAACCCCTAAGGAGTCCAAAAACTGGTTTCGCCGCTACGAACAGCACTTTCCCAAAGAGGGGGAAATCACGTTTTTCGATCGCTCCTGGTATAATCGAGCGCTGATTGAGCCCACGATGGGGTATTGCAAAAAATCGCAGTACCGCTACTTCATGAGCAAAGTTCTCGATTGGGAGGAGGCCCATATCAAGGAGGGGCTAATCCTCGTGAAGCTCTACCTTTCCGTCTCGAAGCAAACGCAGCTGTTTCGCTTCAAGGAACGTCAGGTCGATCCACTC
>CAZFUD010000172.1:0-8952 GCA_964521705.1 uncultured Opitutaceae bacterium
CCGTGGAAACCAATTTAGACGACTGTCCACCAGAATCGCTGGGATCCCAGTTCCAAGATCGTATAAAGGAAGCTGGAGCAATCGATTTTACCATTTCCCCGGTCACAATGAAGAAAGGTCGCCCCGGTTTCTGTCTAAGCGTCCTGGCGCCCAAAGCCCAACTTGAGACCGTCTGCGATGCCATCCTGGAAAACACCAGCGCCATCGGAGTTCGCTATTTCCCGGTTGAACGCAAAATCCTGAAGCGTACGGAAGAAACCCGGACCACGCCCTTCGGTGAATTCCGCATCAAAACCGTTACTACGCCCTCTGGAAAATCGAGGTCGAAAATCGAGTCCGACGATCTGGAACGGGCGTCTCGGGAGCACGGTATTCCCGTAAACGAGCTGCGACGCAAACTGGAAAATCTATAGCCCAAGCGCGAGGCGCTCCGTCAAAAGCCTTTACTCAGCAACCGCCGCTGAATACATCTGTCTCTTGAGCTAAGGATCGGATATTCCATGATTAGCAAACGCAAACTCGTTAAAATCGCAGCCCTATCGACGCTATTCCTGGGCGCCACCGCCCTAGCGGAGGACACCAAGATTCTTTTCGTCGCCGGCAAGAAGAGCCACGGCTACTTCGCTCACGAACACAATGCGGGCTCCTTGTTGTTGGCCAAGGCTCTGAACGAAAGCGGGCTGAATTTCGACGCCTCTGTCTACCATGATCCCGAAGATCCAGGCTGGCCCCGGAACAGAAACCTTCTCAAGGGGATCAAGGCAGTAGTGATTTATTGCGACGGCGGTAAAAGGCACGTCGCCAACAACCATGTCGCTGCCATCGACGCCCTCCAAGACAGGGGCGTGGGCGTAGGTTGCCTTCACTATGCAGTGGAAACAGTTGATGGCAATGCCGGCGATGCCTTCCTTCGCTGGATGGGCGGCTATTACCAGCTATACAAATCAGTAAACCCGCATTGGACTCCAAAATTCGAAAAGCTCCCCGATCATCCCGTCGCAAATGGCGTTGAGCCGTTTTCGATCAACGACGAATGGTACTTCAACATGCGCTTTCGCAGGGACATGAAAGGAGTAACCCCGATTCTATCAGCCGTACCTCCGCAAGACTTGCTCCCTGAAAAGGACCATCACCACAATTCCACACCCGATGCTCGAGCAGCGGTAGCTCGACGGGACCTTCAGCATGTCATGTGGGTTTCCGAGAATGAAAACGGCAGCCGCGGATTCGGTTTCACCGGCGGACACTTTCACGACAATTGGCAAGACGACAATTTACGGACAGTCGTTCTCAACGCAATCGCTTGGATCGCCCAACGGGAAATCCCCTCTTCCGGCATCCCTTCCCAAACACCCACCATGGAAGAGCTGAAAGAGAATCAGGACTTCGAATACGATCCCTCAAAGATTCGCGAGGACAAATACGCAGATCGGCGGCGGCATCGCTAAGCTCAATCGATGCTGTCTCCGGTATATTCAGTCGCCTCGCTTGTCGTCGATTTTCAGGAGACAATCATTCAACGAGCGGAAAAAGCGAGAAATTGGTTTACCAATACGGCGCCACTATTTGAGCAATCGCCATCCCTTTCGTCCTTGGTGCAAAAGGCGATCGACGGAGAACGCTTCTGCAATGGCGAGATCGCTCACCGATACAACGATGGCCGTTCCCGGATAGCTCTGGTCGCCCAGTGCATCCCCCTGCCCGCCCATTCTCTCGTATTCGTCACTCTGACTGAATCCAGTAACAAATCCGCCAGCGCAAACAACTCGGGAGAGCGGCGTGTAGACATGCAGAGCGCTTTTCTGGCTAATATGAATCACGAGATTCGCACTCCTCTCAATGGTATGATCGGGATGCTGGATCTCCTGGAAGACACAAGCCTAGACTCGGACCAGAAAGAAATGCTCGAAGCGATCCGGGCCAGCGGCGACACCCTTCTCACACTCATAAATGATATCCTCGATTTATCTCGCATTGAATCAGGGAAGTTCGAGATAGAATCCATTCCCTTCTCTCCCAGCGACTGCATAAACAACTGCGTCTTTCTACTGAAGAGCAAGGCCTTGCAGCGTTCCATTTCCATAAGCGCCCAAATCGACGAGAGCGTGCCACGTATAGCAGTAGGCGACTCAGCCAGGTTGAGACAAATCATACTGAACTTGGTCAACAACGCCTTGAAATTCACTCTGGAAGGTGAAATCGAGATCAAAGCTTCAGCAACCCGGATATCGGATCGCCAAGCTCGGTTGAGCGTATCGATAAGAGATACAGGCATTGGCATTCCGACCGAGAAAATGCATCGGCTCTTCAAGCCATTCTCGCAAATCGACGCTTCGATTTCCCGCCGATTCGGAGGGAGTGGGCTCGGCTTAGCCATTTGCAAGAATCTGATTGAGCTCATGGAGGGCGATATTGAAGTCGAGTCCGTATTCGGACAGGGATCTGAATTCAGATTTTCGATACCACTAGAAACAACAAGTGGTTCTCAGGAAGAGCCGACTAGCGGTAAAGGAGACACCCGAGAAACAAGCGAGCGGTTTCCGCTTTCGATTCTCATTGTCGAAGACAACCTAGCCAACTTGAAGACCCTCGAAGCCATGCTAGTCAAATTCGGATACCGGCCAGACTTGGCGAGCAATGGCCAAGACGGACTGGATTCCTATAGCAAGCGTAGCCATGACGTAATCCTCATGGACATGTACCTTCCACTCGTTTCAGGTTTCGAAGCGACTCGCGAAATCAGATCGAACGAGAACAAGCAGAATCAACCTTGGATTGTCGGTATTTCCGCAGCCACTACACGATCAGAACAACAGCGAGCCATTGATTCGGGACTGGACGACTTCCACTGCAAGCCCTTATCGCTCCATGCCCTGCACGACCTTCTCGGGACCGCCTATTGCGGCTTGCAAGAACGAAGAGCGAAACAGGGAGCGGGCTAGAACCAATTCCCTACCTGATGCACGATTATAGACGCGCCCCAAGCAAGGGAGGTCATCAATACGAATGACAAGACCGCCCACTTCCAACTCGTTTCCTGAGCGATAATCGCCAGAGTCGCTCCGCATTGCTGGCAAAGGGCGAAAAACACCATGATACCTATGACAACCGGAATCGTAAAGATGGGTGTTCCTGCTCTCGGTCCCGAGGGCCAGGTTTGATTGGCCATGGCCTCCCGAAGATCACCCGCTTCCTCATCTACATCTCCTCCCAGGCTGTAGATGATTCCCAAGGTTGAAATTATTACCTCGCGAGCTGGGAAACTGGCGATTATTCCTACCGTAACCTTCCAATCGAACCCAGCCGCATTGAAAACGGGCTGTACCGTTTTGCCCATACGGCCCAACAAGCTCTGTTCGATGTAGGCTGAAGAAACTCGATTCTCAAGCTCGACTTGCAGTTCTTCGCTTTCCTCGATTGCCTGAAAGGCAGCCGTTTCGGTAATCGCCCTTTCAGCCGCGAGCGAGGCAGCAAAGCTGGCCCTGGTTTCATCCATCACGGATTCAGGACGCGGAAAATATAGCAATGCCCAAATGACTATCGTTATGGCGAATATAACGGTCCCAGCATTGACCACGAATTCTTTGCCCTGACTGTACATTTTGATGAAAACGTCTTCCACCTTGGGAATCTGATAACTTGGAAGCTCCAGCAAGAAGGGCTGCGGAGGGGTCTTTAATACGTATTTGTTCATTACATACGCAAATGGCATTGCCACCAAGAGACCAACAAAGTGCATCACGAACAACGTAGCCCCCGCCACCCCTGCCCCATACCGAGGCTCGATAAATGCCCCGATCATAAGCACATAAACGGGTAGCCTAGCAGAACAGCTCATAAATGGGGCCACCAAGATCGTGACTAGTCGGGCTTTAGAACCCTGGATTGTCCGCGTCGCCATCACTCCTGGTATCGCGCAGGCATAGCTGGAAAGCAGAGGCACGAAGCTCTTTCCAGAGAGGCCACACCAACTAAAGAGCTTGTCCATTAGAAATGCCGCCCTCGCCATGTACCCAGTATCTTCCAACAGTGAAATGAAGAAAAACAGTATCAAGATTTGGGGCAGGAATATAACGACCGCCCCCACTCCTTCGACTATTCCGTCCGTAACCAGGCTATTGATTATCGGCCATCCTTCCAACCAGGAGGAAACAGCGCCCTGCAAAGCCAACTTTCCACCGTCAATCAAATCCATAAACGGGCCAGCCCAACTGTAGACGGATTGGAAAACCAAATACATTAGACCCAAAAACGCTAGCAATCCCCACCACTTATGGGTCAGCAAGCTATCAATCGACTCGCTCCCTCGCGTCTGCGATAAGGCATCGTGTTTTATAGAGGAATCGATAATCGTCTTGATATGGCGATACAGGAGTACGGCCTCGACATTAGCCGGATTCAATCCCCCTTTGAATAAGACTTTCTTACCACTATCCAGGGCTTCGGCGACCTGAGTCTCAGACGCCCCGGAGCGGAGCAACCGTTCTTCATTACCCTCGAATAAGCTGCGCAGCAAAGCAGCCTCATCCAATTGTTCCAAACTCTCGCTTGGAAGAACGGCTCGCATCTCATCCAACGCTTCGATGACGGAATCTGGCCAATCGGGGGTTCGCAAACGCGGCTGACTAACCAGAGTTTCAGCGATGGCTTCTTTAAGCTCGGCAATCCCTTCCGCCCTCGAAGCCGATATAGGCACGACCGGTACACCCAAACGCGAACGGAGCTCGGTAAGATCAATATCGATTCGCCGCTTCTTGGCGGAGTCCCAATAATTAAGGGCCAGTACTATTGGCAATCCCAATTGCCCAATCTGATACGCCAAAAATAGGTTTCGCTTCAAATTGGTGGCGTCCAAAATGCACAGCGCCATATCGGGACGATCGACATTCTCGATCTCCCCGCGAAGGGCTTCCACAACAACCCGCTCATCAGGGGATTCCGCAGCTAAACTGTAAGTCCCCGGCAAGTCCAAGATCTCTATGTTCTCGCCGCCTATAAAAGTGATGCCCGTCTTTTTCTGAACGGTGACACCGGAATAATTACCCACCTTTTGTCGCAGACCCGTAAGACAATTGAATAACGTGCTCTTGCCGGTATTCGGGTTGCCGATTAAGGCCA
This sequence comes from uncultured Opitutaceae bacterium, assembly GCA_964521705.1. Lineage (GTDB taxonomy): Bacteria > Verrucomicrobiota > Verrucomicrobiia > Opitutales > Opitutaceae > Pelagisphaera. The sequence continues at coordinate 5,119 of CAZFUD010000172.1, forward strand.
CGCGCTTCAGCTGTTTCGATACAGATACACGGGCGCTTCTGTCTAACGAGGGCACAATTCAATAAAGCCGCTCCACGGCTTCCTACTCGGGTTGCACGTAAATTTGAGCCGCATCCTCGCGACGCAAGCTCAGCTGACGGCCTTCCACATCTACCGCAATTGGATCTCCCAGAGGAGCAGACTTGATGAATCGGACGCGGACGCCCGGCATCAATCCCAACTCCATCAATCGACGGGATGCCCCAAGCGTTTGCTTGTAGGAGCCGATTTTCACGGTCTGGCCGTCGACTAGATCATTGAGGGTCTTCAAAATAATTCTCTTTTTGGGCTTGTTGAGACCGAGTTTCAGTAGTAGGTTTTCAAAGTCAATCCGTTTTACGCCAATGCAGCAACTTTTGGAAATCGCGATCGTACTATCTATCGTCCTAGCCGCTTTTATATGGCTCGGCAGCCGATTTCTGTTGGCTAACAGATCCGCCAAATCCGGCTGCAGTCGCGCTTGCGGCTGCTCGAAGCCGAAAACTGCGACCTCGCCGCCAAAATCAATCCGAGACTAGAGCCGAGGGATCGTCAGTCCCCCATCGACCATGATGACTTGTCCGGTCGAATATCGCCTCGGGCAAGCGAAGCGACTGCCTTGCCAACATCGTCCGGCTCGCCCCAACGCTTAGTGACACACAGGCCGTCCTCAATCAGGCGATCATATTTCTCCGTAACCGCGGGCGAGGAAGTCATATCTGTTCTAGTCACTCCTGGACGAATCTCATATACCGGTATCCCACATTCGCCCAAGCGGGCCGCAAAGGCTAGGGTGAGCATACTTAGGCCGGCCTTGGCGATGCAGTATTCAGCTCGATTCACCGACGCCACGGTCGCCGAAATCGAGGAAATGTTTACTATCGACGCCTCGAATCCCGGACTCGATTCCCGGGCGGCCAACATGTCTCGAGCGATCGCCTGGGTGAGAAAGAAGGGGCCCTTCAAATTGATATCTAGAACGAAATCGTAGTTGTCTTCGGTCGTCTCCAAGAGATCGAGGCGTTCTTTCGGAGCGACGCCCGCATTGTTGACGAGGAGATTCACGGCTTGGGCTGCACTGGCCTTCCGCGCAACTTCTCGAATAGCGTTCCGGCCTTCGGCGCTCCCGATGTCACCCTGGGCATAGGCAACTTGGCAATCCAGAGCTCGCAACTCATCGAGGACAGAAGTTACCTGATCCTCGTGTCGCATGCCATTGAGAATCAGATTCCAGCCCTCTTTGGCTAAGGCCTGGGCAATGCCCAAACCAATTCCTCGGGTGCCCCCCGTTACTAAAGCCGTCTTTTTGATCGAATCATCACTCATACGTCATGCCCTTTCTAAATTCTACAGGCTCGGCACGTCGAGCCACTTGCGCTCCTCCCAGCTTTGCAGTCCCAATTCTGCTAGCTGCACGCCTTTGGCTCCCTCAAGCAAGGTCCATCGAAACGGTGTATCCAGAACGACATGCTTCAAGAATAGCTCCCATTGAACTTTGAAGGCGTTGTCATAGAGCTCTTGATTCGGAACTTTCGACCAATCGTCGAAAAAGTCTATAGGCTGCTCGATGTCTGGATTCCACACTGGTTTGGGAGTGTTGGCGTAATGCTGAACATGGCATTCGCGAAGACCAGCCAAAGCCGACCCTAACTCTCCATCGACATGCAATGTAAGCAGATCATCCCTACGCACACGAGTACACCAAGATGAGTTGAAATTGACAACGATTTCCCCTTCCGGCCCATCGATTTCGAACATCGAATAGGCGGCATCGTCGGCGGTGCAGGCGTAAGGATTCCCGCTTTCGTCAACCCGCTCCTTAATGTGCGTCGCCCCGCGGCAGCTGACCGCCTTCACAGGACCGAAAAGGTTATCGAGCACATATCTCCAATGGCAAAGCATATCGATCATCATGCCCCCGCCATCTTCCTTTCGATAATTCCAGGAAGGACGCTGAGCCGGCACTGTATGCCCTTCGAATACCCAGTATCCAAATTCTCCAGTCACCGAAAAGATCCTACCCAAGTAGCCTTTTTCGATGGCCCGCTTGAGCTTTACCAAGCCAGGCAGCCACAGCTTATCTTGAACCACCCCGCTCTTAACCCCTTTATCTTCACAAAAGTAGTGTAGCTCGACCGCCGTTTTCGTATCCACTGCGGTGGGCTTTTCGCAGTAGACGTGCTTGCCTGCCGTCGCCGCCGCCTTAACCGCATCCGCCCGCCTCAGAGTGCTTTGAGCGTCAAAGTAAACCGGGAAGTCAGGGTCCGACATGACACTGTCCAAGTCCGTAGTCCATCGTTCGACACCCGACATCGCCGAGAGATTCCTGAGCTTGGTTTCGTTTCTGCCCACTAGAATAGGCACCGGCATTATCGTCTCCTCGGGATTTACCCAAACGCCGCCTTGCTTGATGATCTCTACGATCGATCGCATGAGATGCTGATTCGTGCCCATGCGGCCAGTGACGCCGTTCATTATAATACCAACTTTGTGAGTTTTCATATTTTATATCGTTAAATTTATCGATTGTTGTACGCTCTAAAAGAAAGTTAAGTAGATCGACCCTCGTAGGGCCTTCGCTTGCGGAGAGCCGCGCCAGTCGAGTTCTATCCGGATACGCGGCATGCCGCAAGCAACAGCCCTACAAATATAATAAACGAATTTTGCTCTATAGGACACTTTCTACGAAAGTTCTTTGTAGGCCTCGATTATCCGTTTCAGATACTCATCCTGATTCATGGCCCAGTACTTATTGGAAAAGATTTCCACTTCATCGTATCCAGAAAATCCTGTATCTCGAACCCAACGGCGAATCCCGGACACATCGATAACGCCCTCTCCCATTACACCCCTGTCGTTGAGCATGTCTTCAGGAAGATTTTTCCAATCACAGATGTGGAAAGAGAACAGCTGATTCTTCTCAGCCGCGATCTTGATTTCCTCCTCCAGACGATCGTCCCACCAAATGTGAAACACATCGGCCGTAATCCCCAGATTCGGATGCCCCACTTCATCGCAAATCGCCCCTGCCTGCGACATCGTGTTAACAGCGCTTCGACTGTCCGCATACATTGGATGCAAAGGCTCGATTCCCAGTTTAACTCCAGCTGCTGCCGCATGTTCGATTGAAGCAGCGATTCCTTCGGTTATCTGTTTCCTCGAATCGAACAATGATTGTCCCGGAGTCGCCCCGCAAACGAGAACCACCAGCGGAGCCCCAATTTCCGCAGCCTCGTCGATAATACGCTTATTCTCGTCTATGGCCTTAGTCCGTTCGGCTCCTTGCAAGGCGGTGAAGAAACCGCCGCGCACATAGCTGACTACTTCGATGCCTTCGTTCCGAAGCATTCTACCGGCTGCTCGATAGCCATCATCATAGGCCGCCGCCGCATCCTGCCAAACGGAAATCCCGCCGATGCCTGCAGTGCCGTACTTGACAGCTGCCTCGCGTAATCCCCAAGGCTTAGTCGTTATACTATGTAAGCAAAGTTTCGATAAATCCGTCACAATAGTATCCCCCAGCGCCTACCGGTTCAAACAACCAAAGAAAGTGTAGTAAGAATCGTTTCTAATCTCGCGCTGCAACATGAGCGCCGCTTCTCGTATATGGTAGTCGCCCCATTGGCTGGATTCCCCACAGGCGATCTTTTGACCTGCTGGAACATTGTCCCAGCCATTGGGCTCATGGTAGATCGAGTGCAGTAGCAATCCCTGATGAGCGCTGTCTTCGCTCAAATAAGGCGAAGCAAGGAGAGATCCCATGCTGGTGAGTCCCGCCTGCCAGTACTTCGAGCCCGCTTCCGTTTCCGTTCCCAA
>CAZFUD010000173.1:0-8949 GCA_964521705.1 uncultured Opitutaceae bacterium
GTTGGGTACCTTTGGGATTCCCGCGAATAAGGCTAGAACGCTCATAGCACTATGTGCCATAATGGCACAATAACATCCTATTGACGGTCAAGACGGCGCTGTGCCGTCGCTCTATATTCGCCTTTACAGGGGTGGCGATTGAGTGGTTCGATCTTATCGTTCCTATCATAAGTATTTAATGTACAGTTAAATAAGCCATTTAATATTTTCGCAGCGGACACGAAAGCATTGAGATTCAAGACAATCCGACTTCGGTACGATTTATGCGATAGTAGCCTCAGGAGGAAAACTGAATGATAGACCCAAATCGACTTACGGAAATGGCTCGCAATGCCTTAACTGAGGGACAGGCGATTGCCCGGGGGAATAAGAACAACGAAGTAGGCACCCTGCATCTCTTGTCGGCGCTTGTTGCTCAAGAGAATGGGATAGTCCAAGGACTGCTCAATAAACTGGAAATCACCCCTAATGCCATGGCTTTGAGCATCGATAGGGAGATCGCCAAGCTGCCGAGCGTTTCCGGTTCTGTAGACAGTAGCAAGATTTTCATTACGCCCGCCTTGAATGACGTTTTTACGAAGGCGGAAGAAGAGGCCGCCAGTTTGAAGGACGATTTTGTCAGTGTGGAGCACTTGTTTTTGGCTTTGCTGGAAACGGGTAAGCCAGCGGCTCTAGCCAATTTGTTCAAAAGCTTTGGCCTGGACCGGCGCAAGACACTGTCAGCCTTGCAATCCGTGCGAGGATCTCAGCGGGTGACGAGCCAAAACCCAGAGGCGACTTTCCAAGCATTGGAAAAGTATGGCATGGATCTAGTCCAACGAGCGCGTAGTGGGAAAATGGATCCTGTAATCGGTCGGGATGACGAGATACGTCGAGTCATTAGAATCCTGTCTCGCAAGACCAAAAACAATCCAGTGCTTATCGGGGAACCGGGTGTGGGTAAAACCGCCATTGTGGAAGGACTGGCTCAGCGTATAGTCCGAGGAGATGTTCCTGAAGGGTTGAAGGACCGGACGGTCTTCTCATTGGATATGGGTTCGCTTTTGGCGGGAGCGAAATACCGAGGCGAATTCGAAGAGCGCCTTAAAGCCGTGTTGCAGGAGGTGAAGACCTCAGAGGGCCAGATCATTCTCTTTATAGATGAGTTGCATACTATCGTCGGAGCGGGCAAAGCTGAAGGAGCAATGGATGCGGGCAACTTGCTCAAGCCCATGCTTGCCCGGGGTGAATTGCACTGTATCGGTGCCACGACTTTAGACGAGTATAGGCAGAATATCGAAAAAGATGCTGCCTTGGAGCGACGCTTCCAGAGCGTCTTGGTGGATCAACCTAATGTGGAAGACACGATTTCAATACTGCGGGGATTGAAGGAGCGGTTTGAGGTGCACCATGGGGTGCGTATTCAGGACAATGCTCTGGTAAGCGCGGCTACGCTTTCGGATCGTTATATATCCGACCGATTCTTGCCGGACAAGGCGATCGATCTCGTCGATGAAGCCTGTGCCAGCATCCGAACCGAAATGGATAGCATGCCGGAGGAGTTGGATGCTTTGACCCGGCGTTTGATGCAGCTGGAGATCGAAGAAACGGCCCTTTCGCAAGAGACGGACGAAGCATCGAAGACCCGGTTGGAGAACCTCCGCAAGGAGATCGCGGATCTGAAAGATCAAGACAAGGCTCAGCGCCAGCAATGGGAAAACGAAAAAGCCTCCGTATCCAAATTGCAGGATCTTCGTCAGTCTATCGAAAATGCGAAAGCGGAAATCGAAAGAGCGGAGCGTTCTTATGACCTGAATAAGGCGGCCGAATTGAAGCATGGACGATTGCCTCAATTGGAAGCTGAATTGGCGGAAGCTGAATCCAAGCAAGCTGAGAGGACTTTGGTGAAGGAGGAGGTTTCTCAAGAGGAGATAGCCGATATCGTTTCTCGCTGGACGGGGGTTCCGGTAACGCGCCTCATTGAAGGAGAGAGACAGAAACTATTGCATCTTGAATCGATTATGCACGAGCGTGTTATCGGCCAAGATGAACCTGTTAAACTCGTATCCGAATCCATACTACGAGCCAGAGCGGGAATCAAGGATCCTAGCCGCCCAATTGGCAGCTTCATCTTTCTAGGGCCCACCGGAGTAGGAAAAACGGAATTGGCTAAGACGTTAGCGGAGACGCTGTTCGATAGTGAGGATTCAGTCGTTCGTATCGACATGTCCGAGTATATGGAGCGCCATGCGGTTGCCCGCTTAATTGGGGCGCCTCCTGGCTATGTAGGATATGAAGAAGGCGGGCAACTGACCGAAGCCGTTCGTCGCAAGCCTTATTCGGTGTTGCTTTTCGATGAGATCGAAAAAGCCCATGCGGATGTCTTCAACGTAATGCTCCAGATTCTAGACGATGGCCGTGTAACGGATTCGCATGGGCGGACAGTGGATTTTAAGAATACGGTGATTATTATGACGTCGAACATCGGCAGTCAGTATTTGTTGGATGGGGTTGTAGGTACGGAAATTCCCGAGTCTGTCGAGGAGTCGGTTCTTACTGAGCTTCGGGCTCACTTTCGTCCCGAGTTCTTAAACCGTGTGGACGAGACGGTGATATTCAAGCCGCTGAATCTCGAGGAGATCGAGAAGATCGTTGCCCTTCTTCTGGCTGAGCTCAACAAGACCCTTGCGGATCGCCGGATTACGGTCTCGCTGGAGAGCGATGCAGTCGCTTGGATCGCTGAGAAAGGATTCGATCCGGTCTATGGGGCCCGTCCTTTAAAGCGGTTTATGCAACGATCCATCCAATCGTCTTTGGCCCGAGCCATTATTGAAGGCGAGGTGCAAGACGGAATGGAAGTCGTGTATTCGCTTGAAGGGGACGATTTGAAGCTCGCTAGGGCGGTAAATGCCGAAGCGATGTAGGGGAGATTGGGTCCGTCCAAACCAAGGATTTTGACGGTTGATAGAGGGTAGGGAGGACCGTCTCGGTCCTCCACCTACATTTTTCGGAGGATTGAACCAAGCCTCCCTGCCTATTTAGGCGTCCCTACTTGTCTAGATTCCCTAGACGAACTGGCTTTTCCAATAGCGGGTGGGGATTGCTGCTAGCCCAATGACTGCCACTTGGGCAAACATGTAGGCCGATAGGTAGGCAAATGCTGCGTCCATGAAACCGTAAGCATGCAATCCGATGCCTAGCATGTTCGTTCCGAACCAAGACCAGCTGCATATGACGTTGCCGAAAACGGCCAGCATCATCAGTCCTCGCGTCTTGACGAATCCGCCCCAGCGGCAGTGAAGGATTATGGCATTCCAAATGACGATCAGAAGGGCCCCGTTCTCTTTCGGATCCCATCCCCAGAAGCGACCCCATGATTGGTCTGCCCAGATGCCCCCGAGAATTGTGCCTACAAAACTGAAAAGGGTGGAGAAACAAACGATTCCGTACACCATGGAGCCGAATGTTCGAGCCGTCTTTTTGTCGACCCGGTGGGACAAGACGGACATCAGAATAAAGATGAAGCCTATCGTCCCGGCCAAAAATGTGGCTGAGTAGCCGAGAGTGATGATGATCACGTGAGTGGCTAGCCAGAAGTTGTTGTCAAGCACAGCTCGGAGCATTTCCAAGGTGTCGCCGCCTACTGATAGATGGTGGGCGACCAAAAGGGTAGCGAATCCAATGATGGCCGCGGTGGCATTGCCCATGCTGTTTTTGAATATCGCCTCCAACACGATTGCCAGAAGCACGGCGCCCCATCCCACAAAAACTGCCGACGAGTAGAGATTAATGACGGGAGCATAGCCAATGATGTAGATGCGGAACATGATTCCGATCGTGTGTATGACGGCGCAGGCGCAAATGAGCCCGAATGCCGCCTGGTTCATGATTTGAGGCCAGCGTACCCAGGAAATGATTACGGTCAAAAAGGCTAAAACATATCCCGTGGCGGCAATATAAAACGTTTCAATGAAATTGAACTGCTGCTCGACGCTGGCTTTACTCACCAGCTTCGGGTCAACCGCTCGCAGGTCCGCATGCAGTTTTTGGACGTTCTCATTGAAGGCCTGAAAATCCTCAGTCCGATAAGAGTCAATGACGGCAGCGTAGCTGCGAATGATTTCACTGGCTCCGCCTTCGCGCAGAACTTGTCTCAAAACATGACTCGTTTTGTTCCACTCTAGCTCGTCGCCGCCGGTTTGCAGGGGAAGGGTCAGTAATTTGGCTGATTGCTCGAACCCTTGATAGAGGAATCCGATGCTCATCATTTGATTAAAAGCGGTTTCGTCGTACTCTGCTCCTTGTTGGCGGAGATTGACGGCTTCGATTCCTTCTGCCGCAAAGCGCTCTAGATCATTGAGCTCTTGCGTGAACGAGGCTACTTGGCCGTGATGCAGCGATTGGCTGAGACCCGTGTAGTTAGACAAGGCTCGCGCCAATGTGATGACGGCTCTTTGAAACCTAGACCGTTGAGCGTCTTCCAGTTCGCTGGCTTGTTGAGCTTGCTCGCTAATCGTTTTTAATGACGGGCCAATTTCATTGAAGGAATAGTAGAATTTGTCGCTCCCTGGCCCCAGCAAAGCTATCATGACTTCACTGCGATTACTTGGTTTATTGGGCAGCTTTAGCAACGCTCGGACGTCTTCATCCTGAATACGGAAAATCGGTCTCTCATGAGCCAGGTCGGGACGCATCATCAATTCGGTGAGCCAAACGATAGCTGGCGTCTTCTTGCCGTTTTCGTCCTTGAACGTGCGCTTGTAGCGCATGCCCAGCAGCGCGTTTCGGGCCACAGAATCCAGAGGTTGCACACGGCCATTCAAATGAACGGGCGTGTTGCCAAAGGCATCGTAGTCGATCTCGCTGCTAGGCGATTGCTTCCTGTAGTTGGAAGCAAAGTACAACAAAAGGACAGTAATAGAAATAATCCAGGGCAGACGTTGTTTCATGACTTCTTCAATCGCTTCTGGGTAAACGAGAACAGGCCGATTCCGAATTGGACAGATAGGCCAAGGAAAATGAGAATGCAGCTAATGTATGGGAGGTGTCTTCCCGGATTGCTGACGACCTGAAGGATGGTGGTGGTGTCTTCGTTGGCGAAACCGCTTTGGAAAAACGTTAACCCATCGTATCGTAATGGATGATTCATGTAGATGAGGAATTCCCGTTTCTCACCTCTATCGGGATGGTTGAGCTCAATATCGCTAGAGAAATTCATAGGGATGTTGGTTCCCAGGTAGCGGTCGTGACTGAAATCGAGCAGCTTGATTTCGAAGGGGTAGTAGTAGCGTTTGCGTCTGATTTCCATCGAATACTCTTTCCCCTGGAATTCGAACTTCTGTTGAGGGAAGCCGAGGCTTGCCAGCCAGGTTCCTGCGACCTCCCCGTTGGTGTTGTCGAATACAGTGAGGATTGCGGTGGTTCGATTGACATCGTCCATCTTGCCGGTTTTGGGAAGGGGGATGGCATAGGTGTTGAGCCCGATCCCTTGATTGACAATAAGGGCATCGCTCGGGGCAGTGTCATCCCGACGGTGTATCTCGGCGTTGGCCATGTAGCGATTGACGCTCACGGTGAAGGGAAGCTCTTCGTGACGGGCGTCTCGCTTGTTCTCCAGCATTGCGTGAGGGAAGGCATAAACGCGATCGGTCTCTTGGGATTGGCTGTGGTCGATGATTGCCAACTCCGCTATTTGCCGATCCTCAGAATAGTTTGAGCTCCCGCCTTCGTCGATGATCATGGCGCTGTCGACTTGCATCATGCTGCTGATGAGTTCGCCGATGAGGAGGGTAATGACGCCGAAGTGGACAAGCAGTACTCCAGTCTTTTTCCAGGAATAGCGAAAGCGGACGAAGAGAGCGGTGACGAGGTTAATTAATAGTAGAAAGCCGATTGGGTATCCACCTGGAAAGTAAGGGATAGAAACTCCGATGCCGGGGATTTCCCAGTAAAGGAAAAAGCTATAGAAATAGAGTTCGGTAGCTCCGTGAATGCCCAATTGTACTTGGGCGATGGTGCCAATGAATACTAGGACGATGCCCAGAGCCATGCAACTGATGGCTAGCTCGAACGATGAAAAGAATCTAATGAAAGGTTTCATGCGCGGTGGCAAATCAGGGGGATTCAGGTTCGAATCGAGTCGATCGAAGCAATTGCAGAAACTTATTTAGCTGCGTCTCTACCAGGAATATTTCCCCTGTAAGTTTAAAGAAATAGCTTTGGCCGTCGTGTTCCATCACGGCAGCAAGAATTCGTTCCTCGACCTTCTTTTTTTCCTCTTCGGTGCGAGGAGCCAAATCGAAGAATCTGAATTGCAAGTCTCCCGCCGCGACCGGTTTTGCGCTGGCGTCGACTTGGGATTCGGACCAGCTAGGGAGTCCAATTTGCTGCCGCCATCGGTTCACGTTGGCGAAGACCCCACCGGCATCGCCGGGAAAACGGGTGATGGAAAAATCTCCGGGATCGAAGCCTTCAAGTTCGATCTGAAAGCTGGCAATGCGAAACGAGGATCCGCTGGATTCGGCCCATCCTTCTGGTGTTTCGAAAGCGAGGACAAGGGATTGAGATTCAGATGATTCGGCTTCTTGAGAGCTGGCAGCGCTGGCGTCAGTAAACTTTAATGACTCGATGAAGCTGTTGAAGATGTGTTTCTGGCCTTCCACGATTGTTTGGGGGCCGGACATTTTGAAGAACCAGCTCTCGCCCCTGTACATGAAAATGGCGGCTACTATTCTAGCTGCCTGCGGGTCTTCGTCTTCGGGTAGGATGTCTACGATCTGGCCACGGTGGCCATCAATTGCCACCTCACTCAGAGAAGCGGCGAGCTCATCCTGACTTATTGCGCTTAGGCCGGCTTGGCCGCGCCACCGGTTGACGTTAGCCAAAGTGCCGCCGACATCTCCGGGGAATGAGGAAACAGTAATTTCAACTTTTCCTCCAGATTCATCTTCGAAAACGTAGTTGCCTTTTCTGAAAGCGGTGGGAGCTAGTTCCGTCCACTGCTCTGGCTTGGGCCAGCGTATCCAGCCGCGATCCTCGGGCGCATTTGGTTGGGGTGACTGTTCAGCGAAGGAAGGGGCAGACGTTTCCGCTTTGGGGACGTCGTATACCTTCACGGTTGGTTGGCTACAGCCAGAGGCTAGTAGGACGATGAACGCGGCTACCGTTGATCCAGATCCAAGTGTTCTCATCATCGACCGGGGAGCAAAGGGCGAATTTTCGGAATAATCAAGCAGGACCGGTCTAATTTGTATCGCCCGCTCAAATGAAGGTGTTCAAGTCTTGTCTACGGAAATCCGCAAACGCGGTCGTTGCCCAGGTTCATCCGGCGGTAGACACTATCGGGGATCGCGTATTGTCTCCAGGATGCCGCGATCGCCTCCACTCTATATGACGATCCGTCTATCGATCCACTCGGGCCGAGCCGCCGGACATCTGCTTTTCCACCTCGGCGAGAGTGACCATAGTCGTGTCGCCAGGCGTTGTCATAGCCAGGGCACCGTGGGCAGCCCCGTATTCGACGGCTTTTGCAGCGTCGCCATGGGTCATTAAACCGTAGATCAGTCCGGAAGCGAAGGAGTCGCCCCCACCTACCCGGTCCATAATTTCGAGATTCGGCCGGTGAGTGGCCTCGTGGAACGATCCGTCTGCCCAGCAAATGGCTCCCCAATCATTCACCGTTGCTGTTTTGACGCCTCGAAGCGTGGTGGCTACTACCTTGAAGTTCGGGTAGTCGGCAACGGCTCGGTTGATCATCGATTTGAAGCTTTCAGTCTCCAAGTTCGAGAGCCCTTCGTCGACTCCTTCGATTTCATAGCCGAGGCAGGCGGTGAAATCTTCCTCGTTGCCAATCATTACGTCCACGTAGCGGGCTATCTCTCGATTAACTTCCTGGGCCTTTTCTATGCCGCCGATACCTTTCCATAAAGAAGGACGGTAGTTAAGATCGTAAGACACGATAGTTCCGGCCTCTTTTGCTGCTTTGGCCGCTTCGATAACCAGGTCTGCTGTCGTTTCACTTAGAGCGGCGAAGATGCCCCCAGTGTGGAGCCAACGTGCGCCATCCTGTTTGAACAGCTTGTTCCAGTCAATGTCGCCTGGTTTCATTTGGGCTGCTGCAGTATTGCCACGATCGGGAACGCCTTTGGCTCCGCGAATACCGAAGCCTCGTTCCGTGAAGTTAAGCCCATTGCGAGTGGATCTTCCGATGCCGTCGTATGCTTTCCATTGAATGTAGTCCGTGTCGACACCTCCTTGAAGGATGAAATCTTCCAGCAAGCGCCCGACCTCGTTGTCGGCAAACGCGGTGACGACTGCGGTCTTCATATCGAAGCAGCGTCGGAGGCCACGGGTTACATTGTATTCGCCGCCGCCCTCCCAGGCTGTGAAGGATCGGGCCGTCCGTGTCCGGCCTTCGCCAGGATCCAGTCGAAGCATGATCTCGCCTAGGGAAACGCAATCGTATTTACAGTCTGCAGTAGGTCTAGTTTGCAAAGCGCTCATAATCGATTCTGATCGAATGGCCAACTTTTGCGATGGCAAGCGCAAAGCAAACAGGGGCCCGCTAGGCGAGGAAATATTGCCATTTCGCTACAGTGGTTCTAAGGAGCGGGAATGATTACCGGAAAGAAGGTCTCCTCGCTCGATCGCGTTCTCGGCCAAGTTGATTCTTTGGATACGACAAATTTGACGAATCTGGTCAACAAGCTCGCTCGTGAGCGGGCTTTTCTGGAGACGATCTTCAATACGGCTCGTGAAGGAATCCTAGTGATTAGCGATTTGGGAGTGATCGAGTATGCCAATATCGCCAGCCATCAGATGATCGGGCTCAAGGATAGCGATATCGGCGAGGTGTCGCTTTGGCGACTGATCCCTGAGCTGAGAGGATCGCTTGGGTTGGAGGAAGGCGCTCGGCTCGAATCGTCTGTCAGCTCAAGAGAGCTGGAATTGACGTACCCAGAGAACAGGTAC
>CAZFUD010000174.1:0-6345 GCA_964521705.1 uncultured Opitutaceae bacterium
TTTTTTTTTCTTGGGGTATTTCGGGGCTTAAAGCCGCTCCTACGGAAATTTGGTTGTGCGGGTGGGTATCCCGGTTCCTCTTAACCTTTTGTCGATCATCGAATCGGAGGACTGAGCTAGTCCTCCCTACCTCCCCTTAATCCAAATGAAAGACTTCATTTAGCTCCGTCGATACGGGGCTGTTGTCGGGGTTGCTATCCATGATATCAACCATGTAAGCCCACCAGCGTTGGCAGACTTCCGTTTGAGCGATGGCTTGCCATTTTGCTTCGTCTTCGATTTCCGCGTAGGCGAATAGCTGCAGTGTTTCTTTGTGAAGAAAGATGGAATAATTGGATACGCCTTGCGATTTGAGCGTTTCCTCTAATTCCGACCAAATGGGGTTATGGCGTTTTTGGTAATCCGATTCCTGACCTGGATGGAGCTGCATGACGAACGCTTTGCGGATCATGGCCGCTCCTCCATATGCCAATCGTATCCATCGGTCATTACGCTAGCGTTAATATCTAGCAATTTACGTTTGAGTTCCTGCAGCTTTTCAGGGTAGCGGGAAGCGAGGTCTGTGGTTTGCTTTGGATCCTTTTTTAAGTCGTACAGCTCGTAGCCTTGGTAGCCGCCTTCTTTAATTAGTGGAATCCAAGCTTCGTCGGTTCGATTGGTCAGGGGAAGCTCGTCATTGTCCCTATGAGCGATAAGCGAGTAATCGCCATCCCGAATGGCAACTATAGGCTTGGAGCGGTGCACGTGCCAATAAAAGGGCTGGGGTCGACTGAATCCATCGGGATTGCCGAGCAGAAGCGAAGCTAAACTCGTTCCGTCGAGGGGTCGATTTCTTGGCAGATCTAAGGACAGCAGTTCGCACAGAGTCGGTAGGATGTCTACGAGGCCGCCCGGCGTTTCGATGGCCTTTCCCGCAGGAATCGTTCCCGGCCAATAAAAAATGCCGGGCACCCGGATGCCGCCCTCCCAGTTGACTCCCTTTTGTCCTCGGAGACCGCTATTCCGATTTCGCAAGTAGGAACCATTATCTGAAGCGAAGATGATCAGCGTATCTTCTTTCGGGGCGATGGATTCCAGTTTGGCTAGCAAGCGGGAAATAGCCTGATCCATGTTGTCTATGGTTGCTGAATACAGCCCTGCAATTTTCGCTTGGGCTTCCGGTAGGCCCAGCGACTGTTCGGACCCTTGGTATTTAGCGACGATGGATTCTGGAGCGGCGATCTTCTGATGGGGCTCGTGAAACCAAACATTCAGAAAGAATGGCGTATCCGGATTTAGATGGTTCTCCAGCCAATCGATGGCTTCATCGGCCACGAGCTGGCAGGCATAGCCTTCCATCTCTCCGAGAGCCTTCCCATTGCGAATGAAATTTACTGGATCGTGGTGACTAGGCTCGGCATTGTTGGGCGTGGCAAACCAGTAGTCGAATCCATGATCGGCCGGAGTGGGCTTGTAGTTACTATGCCCTTCGAAGGGCAGTCCTAAATGCCATTTGCCCACGTGAGCGGTGGCGTAACCGGAGCCCTTAAGAATCTCCGCTATGGTGATCTCTCTCTCCCGCAAGTGAGATTTTTGCGTCTGGTCATAGATCCAATTGTAAACGCCAGTACGGATGTGTTGTCGTCCGGTCAGCAGCGTTGCCCGGGAGGGTGAGCAGACGGCACAGCCGGAATAAAAGGTTTTGAAAAGGGCCCCGCCAGTAGCTAGCGAATCGATGGCTGGCGTTCGGACAGGACCGCCGTAGGAGCCGATGTCGCTGGAGCCGAGATCGTCAGCCAATAGAATGACAACATTGGGACTTTGGGGACCCTGAGCAAACAGCCCCGGCGAAACCAAAAGTGTGGTGGTCAGGGTGATGGCGAGGGCAATCGCGCGTTTTCGTATCATAGATATTTAGGGTCAGATGCTAGCGTGTTATGGACTGTATTCAATCCTAGTCGCCCGCTAGCTCGGAGTGCCAGGACCGCGTAATTTGCTCACATTGGTCCTTGTCTGTCCATCGCTATTAGCTTCTAGGTAATAGAATACAGTAACTCTTTCTCCCTAAGCGCGATGCGTCTCCATCTTTATCCGATAACCATGGCTGTTGCAGTTGCCGTTCTGTGCGGCGGTTGCGTTGGGCGCCAGTCGAAGGAGGCTTCCATAGCTCCGGTTGCGCAAGTGGGATCCGAGTACAATCAACACCAGGACGAAATCGCGGCGATTGAGCTTTGGAACGAATCCTGGTGGAAGAGTTTCAATGACGCTGTCTTGGATGCTTTGATCGAAGACGGTTTAGAGAGCAACTTCGACTTGCAGTCATTCGTCTACAGGATCGAGCAGGCGACGGCCTTGGCCCGCCAATCGGGCGCCCGCCTCTTTCCCGCCATTGATCTTAGCGCCAGCGACCGCTACGAATGGGGCGATCGAATAGCGATCGGAGAAAATAAGGACCGTGAGGAAAGAACTGCGATTGGCGGAGCGTTGCGATGGGAATTGGATTTATTTGGCCGTTTGTCAGCAGCTCGTAGAGCTCGCGTCTTGCAGCAAGAAGCTTCCGTGCAGGACTGGCTTGATGCTCGACTACTGCTTTCGGGCGCGATTGCCGAAACCTACTTCGAGACCAAGGAGCAAAAGCGCCAGTTGGAAGTCATTTTGGAGCAGATTGAGATCAACGAGTCGCTGCTCAAACTAACGACTTTGCGATTTGGCCAGGGGCAATCTTCGATCGTAGACGTCTTGCAACAGCAAGAGCAATTGGATGAGACTAAGGCCCGCGTGCCGCAGACCGAAGCCCGTATTGCCCAGTTGGAATACACGCTGGATGTCTTGTTGGGAAAGGCTCCAGGGGAAGGGGATCGCGTTAAAGCGTCGAACTTTGCCAAGCTTCCCCCAATGCCGGCAGTTGGGATCCCAGCCGACCTGTTGCAGCGAAGACCTGATTTAAGAGCAGCGGAAAAACGCTTGCTGGCCTTGGATGAGCGTCTTGGCGAGGCCGTCGTTGACCAACTGCCATCCATCGTTATCGGAGGGGGTGTCGATTGGCGAGGGGATCCAAGGTTGGGTGAGGCTATTCGATCCGCGTATGCTAGCCTCTCGGCACCGCTTTTCGCTGCTGGCGAGCGTCGGGTGGAGGTTAGACTCCGTCGGGCAGAGTTCGAAGAAGGCTTGGCCCATTATACGGAACAATTTGTCAATGCTGTGTTGGAGGTGGAATCGATATTGGTGCTGGAGCGAAAATTGCTCGAACGTCTGGAGCTTGAGGAGAAGCAGCTATACAATGCCCAACGCTTGTTAACGGAAGCTCGCAACCGATTCAGCCAGGGGTTGACCGACTATTTGCCTGTATTCACTTCTCTGAACATCGTCCAGAATTTGGAGAGACAGATTGTTAGCGCTCGACGCGATGTGCTTAGCGCCCGCATCAGCCTTCACAGGGCCCTTGGAGGTCCGATCGCTCCACCTGAATCCGTGGCTACGCTTTCTTCCCAATGAATCGCAATTCGCTTTTTGGAACTGTATTCCTAATTCTGATCATCCTTGTCGTCGGATTGGGGGTCAGTTGGTTTCTCTTAACAACCGGTCCGGAGACCGCTCCTGAGGAAAAGTCTCAATCTGCGAGGATTGTACAGACGATACCGGTGGTTGGGCAGACGCGGCATATAGCCGTCAGCGCCTACGGTAGCGTGGTGCCGTCGCGTAAAGTAGTGATCAGGCCGCAAGTATCCGGCCAAGTCAAACATCAGAATGAAAATATGGTTGTGGGTGGCCAGTTTTACGAGGGCGATGAACTGATACGCATCGATCCTCAGGACTACGAGTTGGCATTGGCTGCGGTACGCTCAGATCTGGAGCAAGCCCGGTTTGAAAGAGAAGTGGAAAGTGGCCGTCAAGTGATCGCCCAACGAGAGTGGGACGAATTACAATCCGGATTGGATATTGAAGAAGTCAATCGATCGCTTGTTCTTAGGGAGCCCCACCTGCGCCGGGCCGAAGCAATGATGGAAAAGGCCATCAATGATATTGAAGAGGCCGAGCTGCAATTGTCGCGAACAGTTATCCGGGCTCCCTTCAACGCGCGAGTGGTAGAGGAATCCGTGGAAGTCGGCCAATTGGTCGGCCCCAATTCGACGATATGCGAACTCGTAGGAACCGATGAATATTGGATACAAGTATCCGTTCCCTTTTCCGAACTAAAGTGGATACAATTTCCGCAAGGAAACCTGCCCGGCGCTGAAGTGGAGGTTGTACTTGATGCGGGCGAGGGCGAGATTGCCACTTGGGAGGGTCGAGTGGTGCGTTTGTTGAGCGACTTGGATGACGTTGGAAGGATGGCTCGAGTTGTCGTTGCGGTCCAGGACCCATTGGGATTGGAAAGGGAGAAAAGCGATGAGCTTCCTTTGTTGTTAGGCAGCTATGTCGAAGTGAGGGTCGACGCTGGCGACTTGGGAGATGTTATAACCGTGCCTCGAGACGCCCTACGCGAAGGGGATCAGGTTTGGGTGGTGGGTCCAGACAATCTCCTGAGGATCTTACAGACCGAGGTTCTTTGGTCGGAAAAGGATACAGTCATTATTTCGAATAGCCTTGAAAAAGGCGATGAATTGATAGTAAGTGATCTGCGAGTCGGTCTTCCGCAAATGCTGGTGGCGCCACAACGTTCATCCGCGTTTCCGGAACTCGTAGAGGCCTACGAGAACGCGGTTGGCAACTAGGAAGGAAAGTACCCCATGGAAGAGAATCCTTATAACAAGAACGCCGGCTCGGCTACAGGTCTAATTGCCTGGTTTGCCCGCAACCATGTGGCCGCTAACTTGCTCATGCTGGCGGTTGTCGTGGTCGGTGTAGTCGTGGCCCGGAACATACGCCAGGAGATCTATCCTTTGTATCAGATCGACACGGTTGACATCAGTATGCAGTACCGTGGGGCCAGTCCGGAAGAGGTGGAGCAATCGATTATCTTGCCGATTGAATCGGAGCTGCGAGGAATGGAACTCACGCGACGTATCGAAGCGACTGCGTCAGAAGGACGTGCATCCGTTACTGTGGAAATCATGCCCAGTTTTGATCGCAATCGAGCTTTGCAAGAAGTGACGGCTGCGGTGTCTCGAATCAGTCTATTTCCCGACGAGATTGAACCGCCACGGATTTCGTTGGGTACGAGCCGACGTCGAGGGGTAAATTATGTGGCTGTATATGGTGACGTTGATGAGCGCACCTTGGTTCAGTTCGCTCGGACCGTGGAGGATGGGCTGCTAGCCCAGCCAGAAATTTCGTTAGTCGAATTACTCGGCGCCCGCCGTCCGGAAATTCTCGTCGAAGTACCGCAAGCCCAGCTGCGTTCGCTAGACTTGACGCTGGGAGAAATTGCTCGATCCATCGATCAATCAGCTCAAGACGTTCCCGCCGGTACTATGAAAACATCGGGTGGAGATATCCTGCTGAAAACCACCGAGCGCCGTTTTTTCGGTAGCGAGTTCGAGGAGATCCCTATCAAGAGCACAAATACGGGTACCGAGGTGAAGCTAGGGGATATCGCCACGATTGTGGATGGCTTTGAGGACAGTAATCAAGAGTCTTATTTCAATGGAAGGCCTTCGGTTACGCTATCGGTTTCCGCCTCCGAGAACCAGACCCCGATTGATGTCGCGGCGGCGGTTAAGCGCTACATTGCTCAAGTTGGACCAACGCTGCCACCTTCCGTCAATGTGGAAGTGCGCTATGATCGTACGGAAGACTATTTGGAGCGTATCAATTTGCTCAAATACAATGGTACACTAGGTCTGATTTTGGTTCTTATCGCGCTTGGTTTCCTGCTGGAACTTCGAGTGGCCTTTTGGACTGCGGTGGGAATTCCCGTTTCCATTCTTGGGTCGCTCATCCTGCTGCCGCTGATGAATGCCAGCGTAAACATGATTTCCGTCTTCGGCTTCATCGTGACTCTAGGGATTGTGGTCGATGACGCCGTGGTGGTAGGGGAGGATATTTTCCACAAGATTACTCAAGGCATGTCTCGCCTGGAGGCGGCGGTTGCGGGCGTTAAGGAAATGACGGTACCTGTAATCTTCGCTGTCAGCACCAATATCATAGCGTTCTTGCCGCTCTTTTTCGTGCCAGGAGAAAGCGGTCGTTTTCTGAAAGTGCTTCCCGCGGTAATAATCGCTGTATTCACAGTTTCCTTAATCGAGGTGCTGCTTATTTTGCCATCTCACTTGTCCTGGGAAAAAAAGAGTGGTCTCAAGGAATCGATTATCGGTCGTTTTGATCAGGCTCAAACGCGATTGCGGCTCAAGCTGGACGATCTCATGGAGCGTTTCTACAAGCCCATATTGACGAATGCTATTCGCTTTAGGTATCTAACGATAG
>CAZFUD010000174.1:6355-8929 GCA_964521705.1 uncultured Opitutaceae bacterium
CGTTACTCATGGTGCTCGCCTACACGATGAGCGGTCGCGTCAACTTCACTTTCAATCCGACCATCGAGAACGACTATATTCAGGGCGAGATCGAAATGCCGACAGGCACGCCCGTCAGCCGTACCCGCGAGGTCGCTTTTGTCGTGGAAGCTGCCGCCAAACGCGCGCTAGCGAAAGCGGGTTTGGAAGACATTGTGCGTAATTACAACATCTCAGTCGCACGAAGAAACAACAATGAAGCTAGTGTTGCCATTAAGCTTGTTCCCCAGAGTCAGAGGGAGATTACGGGTTCGGAGTTCGTCAATTTGTGGCGACAAGAGGTGCCGGAGATTCCGGATATCGAGGCCCTCTTCTACGATTATCTAGTCGGTCCAGGAGGAGAAGCGGCGATTTTTGTGCAACTAGCTCATCCCGATGTCGACACGCTACGACACGCTGCGGAAGAATTGGGCAACATGCTGGGATTGTATCCAGGGGTTACCGACATTCGAAAAGGATTCGGCAGGGAAATGCCGCAGATCAGTTTCGAGATTAAACCAGCAGGACAGGCCTTGGGAATTACCGCCCGAGATCTCGGGCAGCAGATTCGCAATTCCTTTTATGGAGCGGAGGCTCTTCGCCAGCCACGCGATCGGGACGAGCTTCGTGTCATGGTGCGCTTGCCAGAATCGGATAGACGCTCTTTGAGTGGCTTGGAAGGATTGCTGATTAAGGGAAATGACGGAGCCGAAATCCCCATTAGTCAAGCGGCGGACATTATTGAAACAACGGCGCCCGTGCGTATCGACCGCGTGGATGGCGGGAGAGTCGTCAATGTTACTGCCAACGTCATCTCATCGGTCACCAATGGAAACAAGGTGCTCAAGGCCATGGAAAAGAAGGAGCTACCCGATTTGATCAGCCAGTTCCCCGGATTGCGCTATACTTTCGAGGGCGAGCAGCGAGATCAGCGGGAAGCAACCGGTAGCTTAAGCGTGGGTCTGATCGCCTCCTTGTTCGCCATATTCGCGATCATGGCCTCTTTCCTAAGAAGCTATTCCCAGTCCATTATTGTTTTACTGGCGATTCCGTGGGGATTGGCGGGAGCCGTGCTGGGCCACATTCTGTTGGGCTTCGATCTGAGTATTTACAGTGTCTTGGGGATGATCGCCTTGTGCGGTATGGTGGTCAACGGGGGTTTCGTCATGGCTATGACGCGCAATCGCTATATGGCTCGCGGACAACCGGCCAATGTGGCGATCGTGCACGCGGCCCAGCGCCGATTCCGTCCAATTTTCCTGACCGCTGTTACCACCTTTCTTGGGCTTGGCCCCATGATCTTCGAGACCAATGAGCAAGCTTTGTTCCTCGTTCCCATGGCGATCTCGCTAGGGCTGGGTACGCTGGCATCTTCAGTTGTAGTGCTTGTATTGGTCCCCGTGGCCTTTATCGTTAGCGAAGAGCTGAAAGGGATGACCTCTGGCGACAAGGAAGAGGCTGTTCCAGAGGAGGAGCCGGAGTTGGAGGCAGTGGCTGCGTCGCTGCGACAGAAAGCATAAGTTAGAAACAGGTAGCTACGTCTATTTTTGGGAGCCAATTGTAACCAATTGGTGATTATGGGTTCATTCTGGAGAGATTGCTAGGGGATGGCCTGGCTTTTCATTATACGGGTGGAACCGTCGTTAGAAAGGAACTACAAAGCGATACCTTGCGTATAGAGGCAGGTTGTATTGTCGGGTTTTCCCGAGGAATCGATTACGATATCGAGCGAGCAGGCAATTTGAAGTCGATGTTCTTCGGCGGCGAGGAGATGTTTTTGGTCACACTTAGAGGAACGGGGGTTGTCTATTTACAGAGCCTGCCGTTCTCGCGTTGAGCTGATAGGGTGATTCGGCATGCCCCATCCCGAGGCGGAGAATCAAAGGGCGAAGGGTCGGTCATGGGTAGCATCGGCCCTTTGCTAGACGGAGACCGGTAGGTGTAGGTTGTTAGAACTCTTGTTTTCGATTTGAACTACGGATTTACCATAGGACCCAGATTCTTTAATTGAGGTTTCGAACCTACTAGAATTGTAGGAGCGGCTTTAAGCCGCTCCTACGAAAAATCAGCACATGCGATCCCCGTCTATTTGTCTCGACCTATATCTCCCATCCTGGGCGGACGGGTTCGTTGATGTATTGATCTGCCTTGGGAAGACCGATGGCTTTCATGTTTTCGGCATCCCAGCGAATCATGGCTCCGCCCATGCGGACAGACAGTACCCCTAGCAGAGCGATTTCCGTCAGTCTCGATGCGTATTCAAAATTTGAACTCGCTGCAGGACCACCCTTGATGGCGTCGATCCAGTCGCGGTGATGTCCGCCCGTGCGGCGTATCGTTTTTGCGGGACGCTTGATAGAGGCTCTCAATTCCTGAGGAAATATGCGAGGTCCGCCCCCGGCTCCATCGCATTGAATGGTTCCTTTGGTCCCTTCGAATAGCAATCCTCGCTTAGAGAGCTGGAAATTTTCGGGGAAAGTTTCGTGGTGGGCGGGGCGCCCGGATCCCGCGTACCAGGTGATCTTCATATCCTTTTGCTTGCCCTTAGCCTTGAAG
>CAZFUD010000175.1:0-8812 GCA_964521705.1 uncultured Opitutaceae bacterium
AGTCCGATTGGGAGGATTGGACTTGGCAACTGAGGAACCGCATTACCTCCCTTGAGCAACTCGAACCGCTGATCGATCTGACTGAGGACGAAATGAAGGGCTGCCAACATGCTAACCAGAAGTTGGCGATGGCGATCACGCCATACTTCTTTAATCTGATCGATCGCGACAATCCGGAATGCCCGATTCGCAAGCAGGTGATTCCTAGGTCTGGCGAGATGGTCGTTTCTGGCGAGGAGATGCTGGATCCCGTGGGCGAGGATGCCCATTCGCCTGTGCCGGGCTTGGTGCACCGCTATCCAGATAGAGTGCTGTTCCTTGTCACCGATCGTTGCGCGGCCTATTGCCGGTATTGCACGCGAAGCCGGTTGGTCAGCAATGCCCAGGACTATAATTTTCATCCCGAGTTCGAACAGGGACTAAAGTATATCGAAACGCATCCAGAAGTTCGTGACGTCCTTTTAAGTGGAGGGGATCCACTTCTCCTTTCGGACAACAAGCTCGACTACCTTTTGGGGCGATTGAGGCAGATCCCGCATGTAGAATTCATTCGTATTGGGTCGCGCATACCGGTCTTCATGCCGCAGCGGATTACGGATGATCTTTGCGATATCTTTAGGAAACATGGCCCGGTTTGGATGAGCATCCACGCCAATCATCCAAAGGAATGCACAGCGGAGCTCAAAGCTGCTTGTGAACGGCTGGCTTTTGCCGGCGTTCCGCTCGGCAACCAGTCGGTACTGCTGAACAGTATCAATGACGACGTAGATGTCATGAAGGCATTGATACACCGTTTACTAAGGATGCGGGTGCGACCGTACTATATCTATCAGTGCGATTTGATTACCGGCAGCGCCCATCTTCGAGCCAGCGTATGCAAAGGACTCGAGATTATGAAGAAGCTGCGCGGGCACACCACGGGTTATGCCGTGCCCCAGTATGTCATCGACGCCCCGGGCGGAGGCGGCAAGGTACCGATTAATCCCCAGTATATAACTAAGATCGACGACGAAGCTATCCACTTCCGCAACTTCGAAGGAAAATTATTCCGCTATCCCCTCAAGAGCTTTACGATCGATGACGAGTGTCGCTGCCACGAGCAGGAGATCGAGTGCTAGGCGGAGCGATTTTTCGTCACTATTTTGGCCGCGTTGTTCAAAATGTAGACCCCTTGCCGCGAAATCGGCATATAAAAACGCCGCCACCCGAAAGTGACGACGCTTGGAGTTTATAAAGGATTTCCAGTTACCCGATCGCTGCTTCGTAGTTCGCGTTGGCTGCTTCCCAATTAACCACATTCCAGAAAGCGGCAATGTAGTCGGGTCGGCGATTCTGATAATTCAGGTAGTAGGCGTGTTCCCATACATCGAGACCGAGTACTGGCACGCCGCCATCCATCAAAGGCGAGTCTTGGTTGGGAGTCGAGCAGACGCAGAGTTTTCCGTCGCGGACACAAACCCAGGCCCAGCCGCTACCAAAACGAGTGGCTCCTGCTTTGGCGAAATCGACTTTTAAGGCATCTAAGCCACCTAGCTCGGAATTGATCGCTTCGCCCAGAGCGCCGACCGGATCGCCGCCGCCATTAGGGCCCATGATTTTCCAAAATAGACTGTGATTAGCATGGCCGCCACCGTTGTTGCGTACGGCTCCTCGGATGCCTTCGGGAACTGCGTCCAAGTCGGAGATCAATGCCTCAACTGATTTGGCGGCCAAATCGTCGTGCCCTTCGAGAGCCCCGTTCACGTTGTTAATGTAAGTCTGATGGTGCTTCGTATGATGGATTTCCATCGTCCGAGCATCGATATGCGGTTCGAGCGCATCGTATGAGTAGTCCAAGCTTGGGAGTTCGTATGCCATAGTTAGTTTTCGGTGATTAGGTTAAAACGAATAGATGGGGGGTTTATTTAAAAAAGAATATACTTTGTCAAATAGATCCGTTATTACGTTCTCGTTTCAGGCGGAAAAAGCTCTGCAAGATCTCCATGCATTCGTCCTGGAATACGCCTGACTCGATAATGCAGGTGTGGTTCATTCCTGGATACTCATTGAGGTTAAACGCCCCGCCAAGTCCCCCCATTTTGGGATCGGGAACAGCATATAGGACACGCTTCAATCGCGACATGATTGCCGCTCCTGAACACATGGGGCACGGTTCCTTGGTTACGTAGAGGGTGGCCTCGTTCAGTCGCCAGTCGCCGATCGACCGAGAGGCTTGAGTGATGGCGATCATTTCCGCATGGGCCGTGGGGTCTTTCGAAAATTCAACTTGATTGTGTCCTTTCCCGACGATTTCGCCGCCGCATTCAACGATCGCCCCGATAGGAACTTCATTGGCCTTCCAGGCGTCGATGGCTTCGTTGTAGGCGAGCGTCATATAGAACTCGTCATCTCTAACTAGCTGCGATGGATACCGCTTTTGAAACGGGCATTCGGGAGCTATTTTGCTAGGTTGATCCATCGATTTTATAAGGGGAACACTACAGGGAAAACACTTGACTATTAGGGGGGATATGAAAAACACGAGGCTCCTTATTGCAAGAGCCGGTCGCTACCGGTTGATTTAGACGGGAATTATGGCCGACGATGGCATCCAAGTAGAAGGCAAAATAGTCGCAGTACTGCCGGGAACAATGTTTCGGGTAGAACTCGAAAATGGCCACACCGTTCTCGCTCACATTTCTGGTAAGCTACGCAAGCATTTCATCAAGATTACAACTGGCGACTTGGTGAAGATGGAGATGAGCCCCTACGACCTGGACAAGGGCCGAATCATCTACCGCTTGAAGAACAATGCCCAGCGTAGGAACGCCCCGATTCGTTCATACGGACCCCGTCGCCGATAGAATACAGGCTTGTCGACTTGTTGAGTCGATGCAGCATAGCGGTCCGTGAAGCGTCGCTTAGACGAAGCAATTGATAGCTATTTAGCTTTCGCCGCTCTTGAGAAAGGCCTCGCGGAGAATACGCTTGGCGGATACGAGCGGGACTTGAAGCAATTCGCTTCCTTTGCTGCGAAAGATGTAGGTGTCCAGAGCTTGGATGGCATCGATGAGAGGGCAGTTTCCGACTGGATATACGCTTTGAGCGATCAAGGCATTTCCAATGCCAGCCTTTGCCGTAAGCTAAGCTCTCTGCGTATGTTCAATGCCTATCTCCTTCGCGAGGAGTGGATTTCGCGTTCCTTCGTTCAGCTCGTAGCGGGCCCAAAACTGAAGCGGAAGGCGCCCGATGCGCTCTCGGTCAAGGAAATGGAGGCCTTGCTTGACGCCCCCGACTTATCGACACCCAAGGGCCTGCGAGATCGAGCTATCCTGGAAATGCTCTACTCGTCGGGACTTCGGGTTAGCGAGCTTTGCGAAGCCAAGCTGCAGCAGTTCGACATTGCCAATGGGGCGGTCAAGGTATATGGCAAGGGATCAAAGGAGAGAGTTGTTCCCATGGGATTTCAGGCAGTAATCGCCTTGTCGGGATATCTCGAGCAGGGAAGGCCCCATCTCGTGAAATCGAAAACGGGAAGTGTTTGCTTCCTCAGTAACAGAGGAAGCCCTATATCGCGAAAAACCGTTTGGGCCCTGCTCAAAAAATACGCTGCCAAAGCGGGTATCGCCAAACCGGTTAAGCCCCATGGGCTCCGGCACTCGTTCGCTACCCATCTGCTCTCAGGCGGAGCGGATCTTCGCGTCATTCAAGAATTGCTGGGCCATGCTGATATCTCGACCACTCAGATATACACTACCGTGGAAACGGAGCGGGTGAGAACCGCCCATGAGGAATTCCATCCGAGAAGCAAAGGAGCAACGGATCTATGATCTATAAGGTAGCTCAAATGTAGGAGCGGCTTTATGCCGCGATTTTTAAGCGACTTTATCATCGCGGCATAAAGCTGCTCCTACGTGGTTTGTGTGACGTATCCACTGTGATGTTCTCGCAATTTCCGGATACAAGAAATGCCCGCGACCGAAGTCCACGGGCATTTCCAGTATTAATCGTTGCGTTGCGGCTACTCGAATGACGGGCTCGTCGAAGATGTCGAGCCTGGCTTCGCGATGTTGTTGCTGCCGCTTTCCCAATGTATGTCGTTTATCAATACCTTGTACTCGAACGAGCTATTGACGTCAGACATGGATATCGACCAAGACTCGGCGCCTGCACAGTCCATTGGCACGCCGGTCTTCCAGGAAAGTCCGGGAGCGTCGCCGCGAATGTATAGCAGATTGCCGAATCCGACATCGATAATGGCTTCGACGACAGTTTTTGAGCGTTTGCTCGCAACTGCTTTCTTGCCCACCGTTTTCTTGGGGGCTTTTTTAGCCACTTTTTTCGCGGCCTTCTTAGCCGTTTTCTTAGTCGCTTTTTTCATGTGTTGTTTTCGTATTTATGTCAGTTAGGTCGCGGAAACGGCGAATTAGGCCGATCCGCGCTTCCTTAAAGCGATTTTTATACCAATCATTCCAGTAATGACAACAATGGGTTCCCCTTTTTTATGTTAAGGTTTGGTGAGGAATTCGCAGAGCGAACACGCTTCTTTTTGGTAGCGGGCGATCTCAGAGCGCCCATTTTAAATGGAGTAGAACAGGCATCCTGCCTGTGCAGGCTGTAGGAGGATTCCCGAATTGTAGACGCGATCGCTGATCGCGTTACGCGGTAAACGACCGCATCTACAGAAAAAGCCGAAGCAACAGCCGTCGCCCCGGCAATTGCCGGGCGACGCCGCTCAAGAGCTTCGGGGTACTAGACCTAAAGCGGAATAAAAAAACCCGAGCTGTTTGAGCTCGGGCTTTTGAAAAATAGTTTTATGCGTTTCAGGTTTGCTAGCGAACTACTAGGAACTCGACGCGACGGTCTTCGGCCATCTGTGCTTCCGAGGCGCCTTCGATGGCGTTTAGGTCACCCTTGGATAGCGTTTCGAATCGTTCGGCAGTCACGCCAAGCGTGGCTAGGTACTGGCTTACGCTACCAGATCGGCGCTCGCCCAGAGCCAAATTGTATTCCGGTGTGCCTCTCCAGTCGCAGTGCCCTTCTAATATAAGAGAATGGCTTGGGTTGGTCCTAAGGTAGTCGGCCACCTGGGTGAGCTTAGCTCGCTCGCTTGCCTTAATGCTGGATGAATCGAAGTCGAAATAGACCATTACGGCGATGATTCCGCGCTCGCCGCGTTCGCCATCCATCAATCCGCGATCGAATAGTGGCGTTTCCCCGGCGGCTAAGGTGCCAGGACCAGTGAGATCCTCGATATTTTCGCTCCGTCCAGATGCGCCGCTGGTATCGCCGATAACGGTGTCGAGCGGGTTGGGCCGACGGGGCTTTTTCTTACAGCCAACGAAGGCGAAGGCCACTGAGAAAATGAGGAAGTAAAGAATGGACTTTTTGGAAATCATAGATCTGAACGCTTCAAAGTTAACTGACTATCGGGTTATGTCCGTGATCGGCAAGAAATATAAGTGGATGAAGGATAATTCTTATGGTTGAAGGAGATGCAAGAGCGGATTCCAGAGTGGTTTTGCTAGATAATGGCTCGGTCAACCCGGATTCTGTGCTGGCAGGGCGAAAATTAGCGGCCGATTTCGGGGAGGGAATTGGGCAGCAGGTGGATCTCGTCTCCGTTGCCCACAGCGATCGCATCCCAGCGGAGGATCTAGATGGCATTCCTGCCCAGACCTGGGAAAGCTATCTAGGTGGCGCGTTGGAAACAGGAATTCGGGAGTTGCAGATCGTGCCCCTTTTCTTCGGGCCTAGCTTCGCTTTGCGGAAAGCCAAGAGAACAGCAGCTGCCCAAGAAGGGCATGGACAGGGCCTGCGAGTTCGTTGGTCCGATTGTCTGATATCGGAGGACAGCAGAGACGACCTCCTGACCGAAATCCTAGCAGACAATGTCCTCCAAGTAGTGAATAAGATGGATTCTGGCGAACCGCTCCCGCGGATTCTCATGGTTGATCATGGCAGCCTGTTCCCGGAAGTTACTGAGATGCGGGACCTGTCGGGGACCCGCCTAGCTGAAGCTTTGGGGCAGAGAGTAGAAAAGGTACTGGCCTGCTCCATGGAACGTCGAGAAGGCGAAGCCTATGATTTTAATGAGCCAACCTTGGGATCGGCGATTGAAAATGCCAAAAGGGAAGGTGTTGAGAGTCTGATTTTGAGCTACCTCTTTTTGTTTCCGGGACGCCACGCGGGCCCCGGGGGCGACATCGACCAGATATGCCAGACCCAAGGTTGGGGTCCGAGCAGCGGTCTATTAAGAACGTCGCTAATTGGGGAAAGTCCAAGGCTTCCCGAGCTCTTGCAAATTCGATTGGAAGCGATGAATTGACTGCAGTTTTCCTCGTTAGCCGGTTCGCGGGAATGAACGTAAAAAACTGCTTGCCTTTGGATTTGATCGAGACTGTATAGCCAGCTTCTCTTTTTTGAGGACGGGTCGATAGCTCAATTGGTAGAGCAGTTGCCTTTTAAGCAATTGGTTCTGGGTTCGAGTCCCAGTCGACCCACCACATAAGTAGCTTATGAATAGATACTTATGTATCTGTGGGAAAATAGCCCTTGCGAGAAAATATCCCCCAATGTATCCCTAAGCTATAATTAGCTTATAGATATGTGGAAGAGGACCAAGACGAGTAACTTGCAAAAATACATTAGTAATGGTCCCAAAAACGGTGACTACTATGCCGTCTATAAAATCGACGGTAAGGTCCACCGCGATGCATTGGACACGAACGACTATAAAACTGCTGTTCGTCTCAAGAACAAGCACATGGAAACGGTTGAGCGCTTAAGAAGCGGCAGGGGATTCGATAAAAGCGTAGTGACCTTCGATCACCTCTTGAACGAGTACGAGAAGCGGACGAACGAAGACGCGTCTTTGAAACCCGCAACGAAGGTTGATCGAATCTATACCCTTAAACGGTTAAAGCGGACCTTTCCATCTTTGGCCGGAATGAAGCCAGCTCGGTTGAGTCTGCTAGATGTAACAAAATGGGCAGATACTCTTAAAAATAAAGGAACGAACTTTACTCCTCCAGGTGCCAAGAAAGCCCGAAAAGGCAACAGCCCTAGGCTTATCAACAGAACGGTAAGGCTGCTTTCCACTATTTGTGATATGGCGGTGGCGAAGGGGTTGGCGGCTGACAATGTTGTTAGGAAGAACATGAAGCTCGAACGCCTGACTGTTAAAGATGACCCCAGTAAGGGCTACATTGTCAAAAAGAAGGAGTTTGAAGCAATTCTTCAGAAGCTAGAAGCAATAGGGGGCAAGGACTTCTCGTTCTCGATGCGTCTAATAGCCTATTCGGGTTGTAGAATAGGCGAAGCGAGGAGCCTCAAATGGCAGCATGTTGATTTGGAAAACAAGAGGTTAAGGGTACCGGGAGAGAAAACGGCCTCGGCTGATAGAGTTGTACCGATGAATGGGCCTCTTTACGATCTTCTGAAATCCAAGAGCTCGGAAATAACGGCTCTCGCGGGTGATGAACTGGGCAGTGAGAAAGTCATGCCCATCAATTGCCTCAACAAAAGATTGGCTGAGGCCTGCGGCAGTCTAGAGATCAACCGCATCACAAACCACGACTTGCGGGATTACTTTGCCACTACGTGCTTAGAAAACAAGGTGCCGGTACATACCGTAGCCGCTTGGCTTGGTCACATAGATGGAGGAGCTCTGCTTCTCCGGCGCTACGCCCACCTAAGAGATCAGCACGCTGCTGAGATGGCGGCGGCTGTTACTTTTTAAACTCCAAGCCCCGACCCCATATGAAAAAATTAGATCCCTCGGAATTTTGGTTCGAGGACATTTTAAAATCCCATGCCGCGACGCACTTATGTTTGGATCATGAGCTTACAAGGGAGAGGATAAAAAGGGGTAAGTCGTATGTAGAGCATTCGTACGAATACGAATTAATTATGACACCTTACTTGGCCAATAGGCTCAAAAACGTAGAGTATTATTATGACTGTGTTAACGGGGGGGATAGGTATAGGGACGATTTTCCTGATGAAAATCATGTTGATGTTCCATGGCAACTCCAGCGACAGGTGGGTAAAATTTATGCAGACGAGAGATATTCACGTTGGTTCAATGGAATGTTCATTGATAAGTGGGCAGTCTTGAAAGGAATGCTTTGGCCTATGTGGGTTCTCGTCTCTCGGTTTCGTACCGAATTTAAAGAAATGGGTGAGGCCATAGATTCCGCAGAAAAAGAGTTTAAGTCGATGAAGGTGTCCAAAAAGGAACGCGAAAAAAGGGTGAGAAAATGGGAGGACATGATGAATCAGCGATTTGGCACACTAAGATGGGAGGGGTTTGATAAAGAGTACCGGGCCTTTCACATTGATTGGGGTATGTCGAAGGAGAATTTGATTAAGGAGTTTACAGACTTTATTGACGAGGCCTACGAAATCCATGGCCAGGCCCCGCCGTCATTGCCAGGAGGCGGCGATCCTTACAGGAAGATGAGAGCGGATTTGGTCCATCTGGCGAGGGCGCGTCTTTGGAAATTCCACGCGGGTAACATTGACAAATGCCATCTAGCCGTAGGGGAAAGCACGTCAGAATATGCCAAAAAGATTCTGGCATCAGAACGTACATACAACAACTCGTTGGATCGGATTATAGAGCTCTGCGAATCTAAAGAATACCAATGGTAATTTAATAATTTTATTAGATTACCAGACTTTGGTCAGAAGACCTGTTATTCTGCATCACGAAACCGAGCAAAGACGCTCGAATAAATGATGCAACAAAGGAATAACATGAAAACGTATGAGCAAACTGCATACTCAGAGCTGACCAAGACCGTTTACGGCATAAACGAAATCGAAAAGA
>CAZFUD010000176.1:0-3971 GCA_964521705.1 uncultured Opitutaceae bacterium
TTCGCAGGCGCGAAAACCACGCTTTACGAGCCCGGGATGCGGCTTCCTCTCATCGTTCGCGAACCCGGCCAAAAACGAGGTGGCCGCGTGCAGAACGCAATGATTTCCTGGGTCGATATCGCTCCAACCATTTACGATTTTGCAGGTATCGATGTATCCGATATGGAGTTACACGGTAGATCTTTTCGCAAAGGCGTCAGCGGCAGCCTGAGCCGATGGGATCGCGTCTACGCATCCCACACATCCCACGAAGTGACCATGTATTACCCTATGCGAGTGATTAAGACGCAACGCTATAAGCTGATTTTCAACATTGCTCACGGACTCGAGTTTCCTCTGGCGAAAGACCTCCTTCAATCGCCAACCTGGGTGTCCATGCAAGAACAAGAGCTCGAGCTTTACGGCAAGCGGACGCCAGACAGCTTGCTACATCGAGCGCGAATCGAAATGTACGACCTAAAGGCGGATCCACATGAGACCAACAATCTAGCTGACGACCCCAAGAAACGCTCCACTCGGGAACGTCTCGAGCAGCAATTGAGAGAGTTCCAATTGGAGACAGGGGATCCTTGGGCAATCAAATGGGAACGCGAATAAGGAACTCAAGATGGCACATTTCCTAAAACCAATCTCACTCCCGCTTCTCGCTCTCCTACTCTCCGCATGCGGGACAAGGGACGGGCTTCAGTTCACAGTCGCCCCGACGCTGAAACCAAATCCGAATGAAGCGGCTCCCTTGGCAGCTATCCTTAGCTTCGAAGCGGACCGATCCGTGACAACAACCATCACGATTTCCGATGGAGAACGCGAGCGGGTCGTGAGGCATGGAATTACGCAAGACCCAACTGAAGGTCTTCCGGTAATAGGTTTCAGCCCCAACAAGCCCCACCAAGTTAGCATACGCATCGAAGACGCAAACGGAAATGTCGCGAATTCCCAACCAATCGACTTCACTGCTCCTGGGCTTCCCGCTCACCCAGCCGAGTTCCCCGCCATTCAGGTAGCTAAGGTTGATCATTCACGTGCCGAGTCGGGCTATCGTCTTTTCAATCCTCGCAGACGCATCCCAAGGGAAACCCAACTAGGGAACGAGGAGGAGATGCGCTTCGGGGAAAGCTTTGGGATGTTGACCATGGTCGATCTGGAAGGAAATCCAATTTGGTATTATCAAACGGGATCACGGATAGCGGGGTTCAACTACCGGGAAGACGGCCATATTTTCTATGTCACCGCGGACTATCACCTCGTAGAAATCGATCTTCTTGGGAACATAACAAGATCCTGGTATGCTGCCGATAGGCCCCAAGGGCCTAGCGACGCCACGCCAGTTGACGCATTGACCTTCCATCACGACGCCAATTTGTTGCACGATGGGAACATCCTCGCTCTATCCACAGAGAAAAGGCTCATCCCAAATTACTACACTAGCGAGTATGATGCCAGCGCCCCGCGGAAAGACCAATGGGTCATGGGAGACCGACTTGTGGAATTCACACCAAGCGGAGAAATCATCTGGGAATGGAATGCTTTCGACTACATGCCATCCCGAAGAATCGGATACGAAACTTTTTCGACTTACTGGGAACGACGCGGATTTCCGGGAGTGATCGACTGGTCTCACGCCAACGAAATCACTAAGCTGGACGACGGCAACATCCTGGTCAATTTCCGCTATCAAAGCGCGGTCTTGAAGATCGATGTGAAGACAGGCGAAATCATCTGGATATTCGGAGAGCCTAGTGGATGGCCTGAGTCTCTGCAGTCGAAACTGTTCCGCCTTGAGGGCGATGCTCGTTGGCCATGGCACCAGCACGCTCCTCAGTTCACGGAACAAGCCACCTTCGTCATGTTCGACAATGGCAACTACCGAGCTCACCCGTTCAACGCCCCCACCCCCGTCAAGGACACCTGGAGTCGGGCTATCGAATACGAACTAGACGAGGAAAACCTCGTTGCTCGGCAGATCTGGACTTCAGAGTACCCCGGCCACGAAAAATACGTGACCATCGCCATGGGCAATGCCTCGGTTACTCCCGAAAGAGGAAACGTGCTGGCTGGTTATGGAGCCATCCTGGACCCCGAACATGTCGACGAAGTGGACTGGGAAACTCGAGCTCGCATTGGACAACTTACGCGCTGTATCGAATACACGAAGACAAATCCCGCGGAAATCGTTTGGGAGCTTCGATTGGAGCCTACTGGAAACGATCCCCAAATTGGTTGGGTCATATTCGGATGCAAATCGATAAAAGAGCTCTCTTTCTAATGCCGGGATTATTTAGGTAGACGGAAACGCCTCGCTGCTGTTAACACTCGTGGACTGAGTCAAAACCTCCCCTACCCTTAACAAAAAGAGGGGCCAAATCCGACAGACAACAGCAATACTAGAAATCGGAAACGAAGCGGGCTACTCAATTCAATTTCGTATCACCCTAGGCGGTACAGAAGATATCAGCATGCTCCAGCATGGCAACCAGCGTTTCTTCATCTTCGATCGGCCGTCGCTCCGCTACGGTCGAACGTATCAGCAAATCGCGGAAATCCTCAACCGTTATTGGCTGGCTCGTAGCGTAATGAAGACTCATTGATTACCAACTCGATCAAGTCCGTAACGATTCGCGAATCAATCGTTCGCGCTTCGACTCTCTCCCTTTTCTCTCGCAAGCCAACCTATCACCGTTTTAGGATAAGCCGTATGCAAACCATTCAGCTAGAAACGCCCGGCAAATTCCGTGTCATTGAAGAAAGCGAACCCCAGAAAGGTCACGGGGAAGCTCTCGTAGGCATCCGAAGCATCGGCGTCTGCGGTACCGATATTCACGCCTTTCATGGTCGCCAACCGTTTTTTGAATATCCTCGTATTCTCGGGCATGAACTCGGCATCGAGATCCTCGAGATCGATGAAAATGATCGCGGACTAAAAATCGGCGATAAATGCTCTGTCGAGCCGTATTTGAACAATTCCGCTACACCCGCATCTCGTTTAGGAAAGAGCAATTGCTGCGAAGAACTTGAAGTTCTCGGCGTTCATATCGATGGAGGCATGCGACCTCTGCTTTCCTTGCCAATCCATAAACTCCATAAGGCCAACGATCTTAGCTTTGATCAGCTCGCGTTGATCGAGACCATTTGTATCGGAGCTCATGGCATCGAAAGATCCCAGCTGACTCCAGACGAAACGATACTTATCTTTGGAAGCGGCCCCATCGGGCTCGGGGCGATTCAGTCTGCCCAATCCGTCAGGGCTCGAGTTATCGTAGCGGACATCAATCAAGATCGACTGGATTTTTGCCGGGATACCATAAAGGTGGCCCATACCCTGAAAGCCGATGAAGCCGACTTCGAGGACCAATTGCAGTCCCTTTGCAACGGGGACCTTCCTCAAGTCGTTCTCGACGCTACCGGAAATCGTCAATCCATGCAAAGGACGTTCTCTCTGACCGCTCATGGAGGGAGGATCGTTTTCCTCGGCCTTTTAATGGGAGAGATCGCTTTCGACGACCCAAACTTCCACCGTCGCGAATTATCTATTCTCGCAAGCCGTAACGCTACGCCGGATACATTCAAATCAGTGATCAATGCGGTATCCAGTGGATCCATCGATACGAAGCCCTGGGTTACTCACCATATGGAACTGCTCGAAGTTCCCGAAAAATTCGAGGAGACCATCAAACAACCAGGCTTAATCAAGGCCGTGATCCACGTAGGCTAATAGCCAGGCTATAAACCGAACCGTCAGCTTATATAGAGAATCCGAATCGGAACATCAAATGTAGGAGCGGGTTTAACCCACGATGAAGATAGCGTTATCACGCCTTAAACCCGCTCCGACGTTAGCCATTCCCTACTCGCTCCCGACCGCCTTTACGTTGTCGAAAAGAATATCGCGACCCGTGGTCGTGAAACCGAATTGGGTTTTTGTAGGATGGGCTATTCCTTCCGAGATCAGCTCTCCAGCAAGGGTACCATTT
>CAZFUD010000176.1:3981-8802 GCA_964521705.1 uncultured Opitutaceae bacterium
AACACTCTCATAGCCTCCCCTTCGATAATTATGCGCGCGTGATACCAAATTCCATCTGCGAATTCCGTTTCGACAGTATGCTTCTTGGTTTCCAATAGCTTTTCGATTCTGTCTTTGTGATCCGGATGATCTCGCATTCCCCGAACTTCCAGATTCATAACGCCCGTTCGGTCGTCCTGAATGGTGAAGCCGCTCTTGCGAAAAGATACACGACAAATATGCCCGGCGTGAACTTCCTCGCAGTTCTTGTCATCGATAACAAAATTGAATCGCTCCCCGCCATCGTACTTGAAACTGAAATCGATTGCGGCATCACGAAAATCGAGTTGCGCACGTGACACCGCTCCATGACCCGCATCTGGCAACTGAGAGGCTACCAAGACCCCATCTCGAATAGAAAAGGAGTTCGCGTGGCACGACCAGATATCGCCAATGCTATCGCGTTCAAAATCGTCCCTGAAAACCTCATGATCCGCCAAAACAGTGGTTTGCCAAATGGATGCCAAGAAAGCCAGGCTTCCGAATAATTGAGTCCGGCAGAGACGCATACTCGCTATGCTGATCCCGAGGCCGAGAATGGCAAATAGCAAATTCGCGTTTACAGATGTTCCCGACTTCTAAAATATCCCACCCCTCTTTGCATTAAGCCTTAAACCTTATTTTTCAGAATCCTCATGCTCA
Organism: uncultured Opitutaceae bacterium; assembly: GCA_964521705.1. Lineage (GTDB taxonomy): Bacteria > Verrucomicrobiota > Verrucomicrobiia > Opitutales > Opitutaceae > Pelagisphaera. The sequence goes on from CAZFUD010000176.1 coordinate 4,663, forward strand.
TAGGTATCTCTCCAATAATCGGTCCTGAACTTCTCGATACTCTTTATCGTATGGGCCACGGCGATGAGATCGTCTTAGCTGATGCCCACTTTCCTGGCGAAAGCCTCGGCAGACGGGTCGTTCGGGCCGACGGTTTGGAGATTGCTCCGCTCCTCAAGGGAATTGCTCCCCTTTTTATCCTAGATCAATACGTCGACAATCCAGCAGCAATGATGGCTCCGGTTGAAGGCGATACGCTAGATTCTGGGGTCGAAGCTCGCTACTTGGACGCTCTACGTCTCACTTGGCCCGATACGCAAAAGCCAGAACGCATGGGACGATTCGCCTTTTACGAACGGGCTAAGCAGGCCTACGCCATCGTCATGACGGGAGAAACCGCTAAATACGGAAATATCATTCTAAAAAAAGGCGTTACGCCTTGCTGAAATAGTTTTTGGATGATCAAGTCCCCCTTGGTGAACTATTACACGAAATCCTACTCCAAATTGTTCGAATCCCTCTCTCTATCGCATTCCAAGGAGGACGCGATGAATCTCTTTGTAGGGGGCGAGTTTCAAAAATTTGGATACTTGGAGGAACGTATTCTAAGATCAATCGGATTAGAGTCTAATTGGAATATCGTAGACGTTGGCTGTGGCAGCGGAAGACTAGCATTGCGCCTAAAAGGGTTTCTTGAAGGCCAGTACTTGGGGACGGATCTAGTGGATGACGTTCTTGACTATGCGAACTCAATCGTTAACCGGCCTAATTTTTCGTTCCATAGAGTCGAGGATTGCACCATACCTTCGACAGAGAATTTCGCGGATGCCATTGTGTTCTTTTCCGTTTTTACTCATTTGTATGACGAAGATTGTTTCCGCTATCTAAAGGAATCGAAACGAGTCAGCAAAAACAATGGTTTGATCGTTCTTTCTTTTTTCGATTTTGAAGAGCCGAACCACTGGTGGGTATTCGATCAAGCTCTCAAGAACCCAGACCCGAACAAGGTGCCAAGCGCTTTTCTCAGTAAATCCGCTCTCCGAAAATGGTGCGAGGTACTGCATCTAGAAATCGAATCGATATACGCCGGCTCAAAAGCCTGGATTCCAATCGAAAAGGATATTGGATTCGACGACGAATCTAATACGACAGGAAAAGCGGAATTCGGTCAATCAGTGGCCGTGATACGCGCCAGCTCGTAGCTGCTAATCCGGTTGACCTACGTTCCCACCGCGCACTCGTCACCTTGGCAGCCTTTATCGATATCCGCCGAATCAGCACTGGAAATCGCGGTACGCAAAACGACGCCCGCATTGACCGCTGCCGATAAATCGGCAGTCGCTTTCAAGGTATCGTAAGAAATCCCCGATTTGATCGCTTCGTCCATCCTGCGACTGGAGCATTGCTGGCAGCCACGGGTTAGGGTTACCGCCAACCCAATCAGATGTTTTTCTCGGTCACTCAAGTCCGGCGAATCACCGGTCGCCTTCAATGCCGCGCTTGTTTTAAATTCTGAAGCATCCATAGTGTCGCCCTTCGATTCAAGTTTAGAACTTGGACGGACCATATCTGGTAAGATGAGCGCGTTCAAGCCTTAAGTGATACGCTTCGGGCCCAGCATGCCCGTGACTGGAGGACCGAGCTCTTCGACTAAGCTCAGAACAGGCCGGTCCTCCCTGCCCTCTTCAATTGGATCTTCAGGCCAAAGGCTGGAAGCCTGCGCTACTCTTTGAACTACAAGCTCTTCAAATACGCCACGAGATTCATTACGTGTTCGGCGCTGATATCCAGGCTTGCGGCCGAAGGCATGAAAGATTGGTGCAGATCTTCTCGTTTAGCTATCTGGTCTTGGTCGATTGCCATGTCGGCTCCACCAAACACTCGCAAAACGAGCGGATTGCCTTCAGAAATGACGAAGCCTTCGATCGTCTTGTTGTCTTTGGTGGTAACTCGGACGCTTTCAAATCCGTGAGAGATATCCGCCGAAGGATCGATGATTGCCTTAATGAGAATTTCGGTGGGGTTTCCTTTAGCATATGCAGTCAAATCCGGACCAAACTCAATGCCCTGATTGTCTAGCTTGTGGCACATATAGCATTGTGAGAGGACCCGCTTTCCTCTGCCCACGTCCGGCTCGTAGGAGAGCACTTCTTCGAGCGTGTGCTCCTGCTTAGCTTCGGGGAAAGAGGGCACGATGGCGTCGACGAGCCCCACGCTTCGACCCCCGAATTCTTCCATCAGATTGAATTGTCTCCAGTAGGACTTATCCCGATTCTCGATAAACCAGCGAGCTCTCGTCGTTACTTCCGCGCCCTCCGCATTTTTGGCAATATCGACCATGGCTCGCGCGCCTTTCTCAGATTGCACATAGGCGATTGCCGTCAGCATTTCAACTCGAGAGTTTACAGGCTTTGACGTATCCATGGCGTAGGCTTTCATGTCGTTCACAGCGGACTCTGGATGCAGGCGCCAGGCGATATTCGCGAATTTAGCATCCCAATCAGAGGGATCACCCGCGCGCTTGCTTTTCAAATACGCATAGGCTTGCGCCTTTTCTAGAGCAACCGACGTCCCAATGGCTTCGAGATACCAACGGTCCTTGCCGTCATATCCATCAACGATGTCCAATAAAGTTTCCCGCATTTCTCCAAACGGCACATCCCGACGGGCCAGGGCTACTTCTCTACGAACGGCAGGCGAGGAATCGCGGGCCAGACTCGTAGCATGCGACATGTAGTTGCTTCCCGTCGATCGAAGGGCTCGAAACGCAGCGATACGCATTTGAGGATCGGCATGCTTCAAGCGTTCCTCCGCCAGTTTCACTCCCCTTTGTCCGAGATGGGGGAGCAAGAATACCGCCCGCGCTTGCACATATGGATTGTCATCGTCCATTAGCTTCGCAACCGCGCTTACAGCAGAGGCTCCCTTATCTCTGAGCCCGTAAAAGGCCGCCCCTCGTACATTGTGGGATGGGTTCTTGAACGCGTCGATCAGGCCCTTGGTCGTCGAATAATCGATCTTCGGCGCCTTCATCTCCTCACCTTTACGGGAGATGCGATAGATTGAGCCGACACCCTTTTCATCGTAGGCTCCGTGACCGCCAACGCGGGTATCGAACCAATCGGCTACGTAAATGGCTCCATCCGTACCTATGGCGATATCAGAGGGGCGGAACTGAAAACGAGCTTCACTATTGCGGGCATTCGTCTGAGCGAAATCAGCCCCATAGAACTTGCCAGTCGGATTCGATCCAAAAAAATCGAATCGCTCTAGTGCGAAACCTGCGCTCTGAGGCCGTGGTTTGTATCCAAAAACTAAATTCCGTGTAGGCTCGCAGGAAAGCAGCATTCCATTGTATTCCTCCCCGAGAGCAGTTCCTTCGTAATAAGTAATCCCTGTCGGAGCTCCTCCGCCGTAAACATCGCCGGCAGGAATCGTCCCGGGATCGTCCTGACGCCACTCGGCTTCCGCCGTACTTTGATCCGGCCTTCGTTCCGTTCTCCATGAACGCAATCCATCTTCCGAGGTGAATCCAAGATTGCCGTACTCCATAAGCCAAGTCGTGCGGGCCGCAGGCGGATCGTCATTATCGTTTTGGAAGACATCTCCGAAAGAAGTGATCGTCTGCTCATAAGAATTGCGAAAATTGTGTCCGATCACAGCTAGGCCCGTCCCGTCAGGATTCATGCGCATAGCAACACCACCGACGTACTGATGCCCATCGCTACTCACTTTTGCCCGATCCGTCCGATCGAGATACCAAGTTCCCGTGTAGAGATGCAAATCGGGGCTTTCCACATCGGCATTCCCCGCGTTGCCCGTATTGAAATAATACTGACCATTTGGACCGACCGTCACTGAGTGAAGGCTATGGTCGTGATCCAATCCTTCGAATCCGGTTAACAGAATTTCTTTCGTATCTTCGTCGTCGAATTTGTCGTTCCGATTGACATCAGTAATAGCGATTAGACTAGGCGGCTGGGAAATAAGTATTATATTGTCGATGACTGCCATTCCCAAGGGAGCCACCAGACTGGAATCCTGCCAGAATACCTTTGAACTGTCCGCCTGGCCATCGCCATCCGTATCTTCGAGGAGCATTATGCTGTCACCCACCGGATGTAACCGACTGGTCTTATTTCGAAACTTCCGGTAATTGAC
>CAZFUD010000177.1:0-8768 GCA_964521705.1 uncultured Opitutaceae bacterium
GGCTGCCGCAACCGATTCCCGCAATACGCAATATTTCGCTCGGACTGGTATGGTTGGGACCACCGAGAACATGGCGGGGTACAATATCAAATAGAGTGGGCACTGCGCTTATGGCGGCTGCCTTTTTTAGGAAGGCGCGCCTGTTTAATGCTGTATTCATATTTTCAGTCAGAGAGCGTCTAATAATTCGACGTAGGAGCGGCTTTACGCCGCGATTAATCTTTGCCCGCGATGAAATGATGACTTAATCGCGGGATAAACCCGCTTCTACGGGGTACTAAATATATTTTGGGACTTTTTTTGCACTCTCTTAGTTTTCCTATTAATGGCATACATCCTCTTGAGTGTTGTGTAGCTCTTGCTTATTGGAAGTGGAATCCGGCTCCTCGTTCATTGCCTAGTAGAACGGGCGGGGCCTTATCCGTCGCCAGCGACGTAGGCGAGGATTTTGACATAGGAGGCTCCGGGGTTGGCCATCTCTGGATCGAGGCGGCGCTTCTCGCTCCAGAGTTGGTTAAGGCGGGCGCGTTGAGTGGGGTTGAGTCCGTTCCTCACTCGGTTGACGTACTGTTGATGACGGTTTCCTTGGTAACCTTTCGGAAGAGGATTCTGGTCGACGCGGGTGAGCAGGTCGTTGCCCTTTGAGGGAGATTTAGGAGGAGCCGACTGGGGTATTTCCTGCGGGGCGATCCATTCCGGACCGTCAGCCATAACGCTTTGATAGATCGCATTGGCCTGCTTTTTCATCCGGGAAACGAGCTCGGGCATTTGGGCCGCGATGTCATGCTCCTGGCTCAGATCGTTTGCGAGATCGTACAGTTGAACTCGATCGACGCCTCCCTTCTTCATCAGAGGAATCGCGGCTTCATTGAAAAAGAACATGGCCCGGAATTCATTTCGGAGTCGATCGGCTTCGCGATTGGCAAATCTGCCGTTGAACATGCGGGAGCGAAGGTCCAGTCCTCCCAGTTCTTTTTCGAGGTCGTCTCCGAGGGCCGTTTTCGTCTGCTCCAGCAAACGGTTCGCCTTCGCCTGGTCAAAGGGGACTTGGGATGTACGCGGGGCCGAGAGAGTGTAGTTGCCCATTCGGAGCATCAGGGTGGAGCCGTTCATCCAGAAGAGGGGCTGGTGGCGTTCGAAGGGGCCGCTCCGAGTGAGCATAGGCGCGAGATCGGAGCCGTCGAGGGTGACGTCTTGGGGAGGGGCGATGCCGAGGAGTCCGCAGATCGTGGGAAGGAGATCGATGGCTCCCGCAATCGTATCTTCGACGCGGCCGCCGGGGATTTTTTCTTTCCAGTAGAAAATTCCCGGGACGCGGTGGCCGCCTTCGAAATGGGAGCCCTTTTTCCCGCGCAAGTTGCCAACCCGGTCTCGGCGGTAGCTGCCGTTGTCGGAGGAGTAGTGAAAGATGGTGTTGTCGAGCTCGCCGCGTTTTTCGAGATGAGCGACGAGCCGCCCAATGGCGCGGTCCGTGTTGTCGATGGTGCCGTTGTATATGGCGGCAGGATCGTTGAGGGCGCCGTACTGGGAGACGATTTCGTCGGGTGCGGCAATGACGGCGTGGGGTTCGTTAAACCAAAGATTGAGGTAGAAAGGGGCGTCGGCGTCTCGTTTCTTCTCGAGCCAAGCGATGGCCTCGTCGACGACGATTTGGCAGGAGTAGCCCTTCATTTTCCCGACGGGTTCACCGTTGCGCAGAAAGTTGACGGGGTCTTTGTGGTTGGGCTGGGCGCCGTTGACGAGGCCGAACCAGTAGTCGAAGCCGTGCTCGGTGGGAGTGGGGGGGTCTCGAAGGTTGTTGGGCATGCCCAGGTGCCATTTGCCGAAATGAGCGGTGGCGTAGCCTGCGTTCCGGAGGACCTCGGGAAGGGTGGTCTCGCCCTCCAGAAGGTGCATTTGGTGAACCGTTTCGTTTATGACGGAATAGACTCCCGCGCGGATGTGGTGGCGGCCGGTGAGGAAGGTGGCGCGCGAGGGAGAGCAGACTGGGGCACCGGAGTGGAAGTCGGTGAAGCGCACGCCATCGGCAGCCAATTTGTCGAGAACGGGAGTCTTGACGGGACCGCCGTAGCAGCCGATGTCGCGGTAGCCTAGGTCGTCGACGAGCAGGGTGACAACGTTTGGGCGGGTTTCGCTAAGCTGGGCGGAGCCGGAACTAGCAAGGCATGCGATAATCGACAGCATGCCGAGGATTAGCGAGCGGCTCATACAAAGCTGCGGCATCTCGGCCAGCCGGATACACCAAATTGCTCTTATCTCCATCACTAATCTTAATATCGCTATTCAAGTTACGGCGGGTATTCCCCTTTTGGACGACAGTTTTTTCTGGGGGCAGTTGATGAATACCCATGCAAGGCATTACCCCTCGAGCAACCCCCGCCCCTCCATCTAATTTCCTGTCATTTTCCTGTCATAACCAGTGCAGGCTAATGCAGTCAAAAGGTAATTAATGCATTTATCTACCTAGGTAAAGTGTTGTTGCCTAGTCAGTAACCGATTTCGAATCCCGCTCTCTCCGCCATTTTTCCGTATCGTTTGAATCTTTAAGGGAGATAGTCGTCATTTCCGACCAATGACCTCAAGAATAATGCTTGATGTTTTATGGCGGCCACAGCACGAACGGAGCTTTTAATGATGGTCTCCGTACCTTTTCTTTGGCCGAATTCAGACCGTCCAACTTTAAACCGCATCTCCTTGTATTTTAGCCACAAGTTGTGCATGGCCTCAATGTCCTTGTAGGCATTTGGTGAGCGGGATGCTTTCAATTCTTTGAGGAGTCGAGTGATCATCGCATCCCATAAGTAGTATTCTTCCCGATAAGCGGCAGCGATGCCCATTGTTGACCCATCCTCCAACACGCGTTTCCGCGTGATCTCTTCAATAAGATGTGATCCAGAGATTTCGACTCTGGCCGATGCGCCCGATATAGGGTCGTGCAGTTGCGAGCCCTTCTTGTTGCTGTAGGTGAGATTGAGCTTTCTTCCTTCTTCCCAAGTCTTGACGTTTTCGTAAGTGAAACCCTGATAATGAAACCAGTATTCCTTTCCATTGGCTGAAATCAGACGACCCGGATCGTGAAATTTCTTAAAGACCACAGGTTTTGAATAAATAATGTCCGATGTCTTTTCGGTTGTGGGATTCGCGTAGGATAATTCGCCAAGGACGAGAAGAGCCCATGCTACAAGGAAAAGTTGATTTTCCACTTTGTTGAGTAAAGATATTGTTCGGTTCATCGCTACCATCTGTGTTTAGAGGATGATGTCCAATCTCCTCATACCCCTCCTTTTTGTAGTCGAATAGTTGTTACAGCCTTAGCTCATGAAGACCACTCAGCTGAAAAGCAAATTTAATGAAGCGGTACTTTCTTTTTGGCCATTTTTACCCTCTTACTCTCCTTTAGATTTATTATATAGCTTTTATAGGAGTCAATGACGACGGGATATGGTGTGGACCAGTACTGAGAATCATACATATCAAGGCTATCGACGTGCCAGATACTGCCATCGTCTGTTTTAAGAATTTTTCCATCCGCAGACTTTTTAACAACGTAACCATAGAATCCATCCAATGGTAAAAAGATGCCACTCACCCTCTGAACGTTTACTTTAAGTTCACCTTGATAGAGAACTCCATTTCTAGGGAGGATTTCATCCCATTTGCTTACGTTTTCAGAATCTAGAATAGGAGCTGGCTGATTAAAAGTAATTGCAATTTCTTGCGATTGAAGTGCAAGGACAGGTGAGTCCATTACCCAGATGGATCCCATCAGAAGTTTTATGATGCCGTCTTCAACTTCAGCAACGGTATCCGTGTAAAATGAAACTTTTTTTAGTTCGATCTCTCCAAAGGTCGTAAACGCGAAAACCACGGAGCAGAGCAGGCATTTTGGGAGATGCCAAAAATTTTCACTTATTCTAGATTTTTCTCGGACAGCGGACAATTTTTCTGGGGGCAGTAAATGGTCTCAACCCATCTTGTGATGGGAAAAACAACACTTTTTTGGGTTATAACCTAAGATAGAAAAATGCCGAAAATAAACAAAAATGGCATAAAATGAGCCAAAATTGACGTTTTTTGGCTGTTTTTAGGCTAAAATGGCCTGTTTTTGGTCAAAAATGAAAATGGCCCATAGGGATGCTGGGAAGGTAGCCCCAAGGTGTTGGGCGAGTAGATCGTTAGGCCCGTCCAGATCGTCTTTAATTGAGTCGTCAGCAGCAACCAGAATCTGGGCAGCAGTCGGATGAAGATTCGGAATCAAGGCCCTCCATTTGTTCAGGGATGCCACATTTATCTTTCGCGAGACAGTCGGTTTGAGTCGGGGTCAAAAGAAACCTATCTTTGTCAATCGAGAGACCATAGCGTCCTATCGTGTCGCGCTGGTATTCAATCTCTACTTCGAGATTTTCCAAACCAAGGGTATCTTCTGCAATTTCGATTATTTGAAGAATCTTTTGAGGCTGAATTCTGTGTTCGTAGTCATTTGCACTCCAAAGCTGAAAGGTGATGACTTCTTCTTCGCGGACAGTGCCCCCGCAGTCGACGTAAAGCTTACTCGATTTGCCGACTTCAGTTACATGGAAATGCGGAGGGACGTATTCACCACTGGGTAAGACGAAGGCGATTTCGTCGCGTTGTTGCAGAGAATCTTTGAGCTCTTGAAGGTTCATGATTTGTTTATTTTACTGGTCCTAGAGTAGCGTGGGGAGTGATTTCACAGCAAAACTGAGACAGAGATTGTCCCATGGGACGACATTTTTTTATGGGGGCAGTTGATGAATACTAATGAGAGAGCTGCCTCTCGAATTACCCCCTCCCACCCATCTAATTTCCTGTCATAATCAGTGCAGGCTAATGCAGCCAAAAGGTAATTAATGCGCCTATTTACTTAGGTAAGGTGTTGTTCCCTAGGCAGTAACCGATTTCGATTCCCGCTCTCTCCGCATCGCTTCGATCCAGCGATTGCGGGGCTTCGCTCGGCTGATCATCCTGAACAAAATTACATTGGATTCGCTACGGATCTTAAAAGAAGACTCAAAGCCCACAACTCTGGCCTGTCTGTTCACGCTTCAAAATATAGATCTTGGAAGTTGATCACCAGCCTAGCGTTTGAATCGGAAACAAGCGCTGGGGCATTTGAGCGTTACTTGAAATCGCACTCATGCATGGCATTCACGAGCAAAAGACTTTGGTAGTTACGCTCAACCATTCCTGCTTTCACTTTTATAACATTAGAGCTTTTCGGATTCGCAATGTCGAATTTGGTCTTTAGCTTTCGTGGAAGTGAAGATCTATTTTCTAGGTACGGGGACATCTCAGGGTGTTCCGATGATTGATTGCTCTTGCCAGGTTTGCCTTTCGCGGGATCCGCGCAATACGCGGTTTCGAACTCACATTCATGTCGAGGTGGGCGATCTGAATATTCAGGTCGACGCTGCCCCTGAATTTCGGATACAGGCGTTGAGGCACTCGATTCCAAAAGTGGATTGCATTTTCCTGACCCATGGGCATGCGGACCACATACTGGGCATGGACGATATGCGCCGCTATTGCGATATGCGGAACGGGACCGCTATACCGATTTATACGACAGAGGAGGGTGAGGAGCGAATGAGGGGAATATTTGGATACGCGATTCGCGATAAGTCAGTTGTTAGGGGTTACCCTGCGTTTTCCTTAGAGCGGATGCCTGAGGAGTTAGATTTGGGCGAAGTCTATGTTTGTTCTACAATACAAGAACACGGGAATTTCGAAACCCTTGGCTTGGTGCTCGAGGAAAAGCGGTCAGGTGCCCAGATCGCTTACTATACAGATTGCGCATCTGTGAGCGAGGAGGCCGAAGTGCTAGCGAACGGGGTTGATATAGCTATTCTAGATGGCCTGAGATATGATTCTCACCCGTCGCACATGACAATAGATGAAGCGGTAGAAGCAGCGGGTCGGATTGGAGCGAAGCAAACGTATTTGGTGCATATGACCCATGATATCGATCATGCCTCAGCTGAGAAGGTTTTACCTGATGGGGTGCGATTTGCCTACGATAATCTCGTGTTGGAGATTTGATAGGACCTATATGGATAGTAGGTCCTATGGAATGCTCGGGTCCTTAACGGAAAGCGTTTCTGGCTTTGTCAGTTTAGCCTACGTAAACGTCGCCGCCTTTTTCTCGGAATTCCTCGGATTTTTCGTCCATTCCCTTGGCCAGGGCCTCTTCGTCGGTTAGGCCGTTTTCTTCCGCGTACTTGCGAACGTCGTCGGTGATCTTCATCGAGCAAAAGTTCGGGCCGCACATCGAGCAGAAGTGTGCTGTTTTGGCACCGTCTTGAGGAAGCGTTTCATCGTGGTACTCCCGGGCGGTTTCTGGATCTAGCGAGAGATTGAACTGATCTTCCCAACGGAATTCGAAACGAGCCTTGCTCAGGGCATTGTCGCGATACTGAGCAGCGGGATGGCCTTTGGCGAGATCAGCGGCATGCGCTGCGATCTTGTAGGTGATGACGCCCTCTTTGACATCATCCTTATTGGGCAGGCCTAAATGTTCCTTGGGGGTTACATAGCAGAGCATAGCGCAGCCGTACCATCCGATCATGGCGGCTCCGATGCCAGAGGTGAAGTGATCGTATCCTGGAGCGATGTCGGTGGTCAGCGGGCCGAGCGTGTAGAAAGGCGCTTCGTCGCACCATTCGAGCTGCTTCTCCATGTTCTCGTGTATCATATGCATGGGTACGTGTCCGGGCCCTTCATTCATGACTTGGCAGCCTCTTTCCCAAGCCCGCTTGGTGAGGTCTCCTTGAACTTCAAGTTCGGCGAATTGGGGAACGTCATTGGCATCAGCTACGGAGCCGGGACGCAATCCGTCGCCTATGGAGAAGGATACATCGTAGGCCGCCATGATCTCGCAGATCTCGTCCCAATTGGTGTAGAGGAAATTCTCTTTATGATGGGACAGACACCATTTGGCCATAATAGAACCGCCTCGGGAAACGATGCCGGTCATGCGTTGAGCGGTCTGTGGTATGAATCGCAGCAATACACCCGCGTGGATAGTGAAATAGTCAACGCCTTGCTCGCATTGTTCGATGAGCGTGTCGCGGTAGATGTCCCAAGTTAGTTCCTCAGGACGCCCTCCCACTTTCTCTAGGGCTTGGTAGATGGGTACAGTGCCGATACGAACGGGACTGTTACGAATTATCCATTCTCGCGTTTGATGGATATTCTTTCCGGTGGATAGATCCATCACCGTGTCTGCTCCCCAACGCGTGGCCCAGCGCATCTTCTCCACCTCTTCCTCGATGGAAGAGGTGATCGCCGAGTTTCCGATATTGGCGTTGATCTTAACTAGGAAGTTTCGCCCGATGATCATCGGTTCCAACTCTGGATGATTGACGTTGGCAGGGATGATGGCCCGTCCTAGCGCAACTTCATTCCGCACGAATTCGGGAGTGATCTCGTCGGGGATTTTCGCTCCCCAAGCTTGGCCGGGATGCTGTTTTAGCAAGCTGTTACGGGGAGCGTTGGCATTCATGCGCACCGCTTCTTTGGCTGCCTGCAGTTTGGTATTTTCGCGAATAGCGATGAACTCCATTTCGGGGGTAATCATGCCTTCGCGAGCGTAGTGGAGTTGCGTGACTGGATTGCCTTTAAAGGCTCTTAGCGGTAAACGGTCGGCCCGATCGAATCGGATCATGCGCCCGTTTTCCTCTGCCTTGCGGGCGTGGGCATCGGAAAGATAGCCATCATCTATAGGCGTAGTATCCCGTCCTTGGTAGGATTCGACATCGCCACGCTCCAGAATCCAAGGCTTGCGTAGAAGAGGGAGACCTTGCTTTACCTGGCGGTGGTGATCGGGATCACCCCACGGGCCGGAGGTATCGTAAACCCGCACAGGATCGTTCGAGGTTCGAGATCCATCGGGACTGCGCGTCTCGGACAGAGAGATTTCGCGCATAGGTACTCGAATATCGTCTCGAGACCCCTGAACGTAGATGCGACGGGATGCCGGAAGCGGCTGAAATTCGGTTTCTGTATGGCTTGTTGAGTCTGGCATTGCGTGATGTCTCATTTTTGGGCCTGCCGGGGACTCACGGTGTTTGGTCGCAGTTCCCTTCGCCGGCGTTACCCGTTTCAGGTTCAAAGGGTCTCAAGATCGAGCGCATCTTGATCTCAGCCTATCGCGCTAGGCGCCCCGTTACGTTTTAATTAAGCAAAAGCGGTCGCGAGCCACATTACAAACGGAAAGGGCGACAACTTGCGAATTGGCCCGGTTTTAAAACTCCAAAGGACGGACCAAAACTGGCCGCCCGGTTCTTGTTTAAACAACGTCAGTTGACAGTTATAGGAACGACAACCTCTGAATAGCCCGGAATATTGATGAACAAACTTCCACTGCCTGGCGAACCGCCTTGTACGACAACGCTTGTTGAGCGTTGTCCGGATTCAATGCGCACGATATCCATAATAACGCTGTCCGGAACGTCAGTGGTGACATCGATTTCCAAACCGCCTGGCGGCGCTTCTTCTGGTATGGTGAAGACGAGGGTGCTTGTTTGTCCTTGAGACAGCGTAGATGGTTGGAGACGCACGCTCACACGAGACGAGTCAATTCTGAATGAACCTGCATACATTTCGCCGCTGATGCCTATGACCTTCACCTCGTATCCTCGCCCTTCTGGTAGGGATGGAACGTAGAAGGAGAGCGAAGTGGAACTATCGAATCGGGTGGCCGCCGGCGTATCGCCAATAAGAATTTTGTCATCGCGAGTAAATCCCCT
>CAZFUD010000178.1:0-8624 GCA_964521705.1 uncultured Opitutaceae bacterium
ATGACCACCGTGATTGTTTTCGCCCCGGTTTGGCTGATTAAGGAAGAGGCTGGGCAATTATTCTCAGATATCTCGATTGCCATTTCTGGAGCGATTCTAGCCTCAATGGCGGTATCCATAGCCATAATACCAACGGCTAGCATCAAGTTTGCCAATTTGGGGAAAGCGGCCAGGGAAGGAGCCCGCAAGGCTAGAATCAACGTTCTTTTCGAAACTCTGGTCGACAAGCTGGTCATGTCTACCAAGGGCGCTTGGGCGGGTGTTCTGGTGACGTTGGGGGCCAGCGTGGCTATCATCTATTTTCTGACTCCATCGGCTGAATACTTGCCCGAAGGCGAGGAGGCTAAGATTTTCACCCGTTTGCTAGCTCCGCCAGGCTATAACCTAGAAATGATGCAGTCCATTGCCAAGGAAACCAGCGACCATTTCAGTCCTTACTACACAACAAACGGGGCCTTGGAAGACGAAAACTTGGATCCTAGCATCCCTCCGATTAGGCAGATTCTTTTTATGGTGGGCAATCAGCGAACGATGATCGTGGCTGAGACGCATGATCCCTCCCGAATCAATGAATTGAGGTTGGTATTCGAAGATTACTTCACCAAATTTCCGGGCATCCGAAATTTCATCAGCCGCGGATCCATTATCTCAAGTAACGATGGAGGTTCTCGTAGTGTTAATTTGGATATAAGTGGAGCGGACCTTTCGGAAATCTATCGAGTCGCGGAAGCTTGCTATCGACGAGCTTTTGAGGTTATCGACAACCCCTCAGTTAATTCCACACCATCGGCGTTGAGTTTACAGCAGCCTATGGTGGAGATTCGGCCCAATTGGGATCGAGTGGCTGAGTTGGGTTATTCAAACAGTTCATTTGGCTTTACTGTTCGGGCCCTGACCGATGGGGCTTACGTGGACGAGTTCATTTTAGATGGGCGGCGTATCGATGTGTTTCTCTACAGCACGCAAGGAGAGGTGGATAGCCTCGATTCCTTGTCCAATTTACCGCTATTCGCGCCGATTGGAGGGGTGGTTTCAGTAAGCTCGGTGGCGGATCTCGTCGAAAAAGTGGACACCGATGCCATTCGCCGTCTCAATGGGGAGCGAACGGTGACCTTGAATATCATTCCGCCGCGATCGATGGCTCTGGAGGATGCGGTTGAAATTGTACGGAACGACATCGTTCGTTACTTGCGTACTCAGGGAGTTATTGGGGGAGGTGTTGACGTTAGTGTCACTGGAGCGGGGGACCAATTGCAGAAAACGCGAGAAGCCTTGTTTGGCAATTTCCTGATTGCCTTGATCCTTTCCTACCTGCTTTTGAGCGCGGTCTTTTCCCATTGGGGATTTTCTTGGGTGATCCTGGCCACTGTGCCGATCGGTATCGCTGGTGGAATTGGCGGTCTCTGGTTGTTGAATACAGGTGGAGCGCTTCTTGGTCTGATTGGCTTGGCCCCGATACAGCAGCCCTTCGACATGATCACGATGCTTGGGTTTCTAATCCTGCTAGGAACGGTGGTTAATAACCCCATCCTGATCGTGAGCGGCACGATAGATCGCCTGCGGTCCAATATGGAGATAACTGATTCAGTACGTGAAGCTACCTTGGCCCGTATTCGTCCTATCCTAATGTCGACGACAACAACTGTGTTCGGCATCGCCCCGCTTGTGCTTTTCCCGGGAGCGGGAACGGAACTCTATCGCGGAGTGGGAGCTATTGTCCTTTTTGGATTGTTGTTCTCAACGTTTGTGACCTTGGTGTTCCTTCCCTCCTTCCTCATGCTATGTCTCAAGACAGTGCGTATGCTCAAGGTAGGGAGCGGAGCCCAGCCATTGCCGGAAGGCCAAACAGCCATGGAGTCGCGTTAAGAAGGTGTTATCGGTAGTTTCCAATCTGGAGGGGGGACGTTCAAGAATTTTAGGGTGGTCCTGCATTCGCGAGAAAATCGGCCGCTGCCATCAACGCGCTTAGTTAATAGTTAAGTGAAGCATATTTTGGCGAACAGGAGAAAATTCCTGAAGAAAACGTTGCCTTCTGCTTTGGGTCTCGGGTTTATGAGTGCGTTCCCCATGCTTGGTTGTCGCGGACGCTCGTCATTAACATTAGAGTTTCTCACCATCCCCGATCCGGATGGGTGGCATCCCAGTTTGCGTCTCAAAGGGGACTGGCTGATTTTCAAAATAAGCGACGGGGTTCTATCCGGCTATGGCGAAGCGTCCCACAGCAAGCAAGACGAGGCTTGTCGGGAAATAGCTGGAGGGCTTTTCGAGAAGCGTATCCGAAATTTCGATCTCTCTCTCGACCGATTGGGAACGCTTGAGAAAGAATTAGCAGCTACCGAACCAGACTTTGTCACGGCCACGGCGTGGTCGGGTATCAATCAGGCTCTTTACGATTTGCTGGCCAAGCGGGAGCAAGTGCCGGTTTGGAAATTGTTTAGAGACCGGACGAGTTTGGAGCGATTGGAACTGTATACGACGATCAACCGTTCCTTGCGGGCCCGCGATCATGCCGACTACGTTGATATCGTTGGCTCTACGCAGGACCAGGGATTCCGGGCCATAAAGTGTGCCCCCTTCGAGAAAGTGGCTGACAAAGAGACGGCGGTGGCGGACAGTGACGAGGGTCTGGCGACCTTGGCCATGCTGAGAGAATGGTTTCCCGACCTGAAGATCCGCGTAGATTTTCATGAGCGGTTTTCACCGGAAAGTTTTTTAGAGATCGTTCCGGAACTAAACGAGCTGGGGTTGGATTGGATAGAAGAACCCTTCGAGATGGGCGATACCTATCATTTGCTCAAGGAGCGAACGCCTATTCGACTAGCTGCAGGGGAGCTGTTTTGGGGAAGTGAAAGATTTGAGGAGTTCGCGGACAATCATTGGGTCGATGTCATCATGCCAGATGTAAAGCACGTGGGAGGGTTTGGGTCGTTACTCAATGTGATCGATGCGACCGCTGAGCGAATCGAAGTTTCACCGCACAATCCCTCCGGGCCCGTATCCACTGCGGCCAGTCTTCACGCTGCAACCGCTCGACCTAACCATGTCAGAAGTCTTGAATACGCTTTCGACAAGGGGCTATCCCGACGAAAATATGGAGAGCATGTCGAAGACGGTTTCCTCTATCTTTCGGACCTCCCAGGTTGGGGAATCGAGGTGGAGATTTGATTCGGAACAACGAAAAGGGCGAAGCCTTATCGTAGATCTCTGGGAATTATAGTGGCAGCGATCTCAATTCGCGCTGTTTCCTGCCTGGCTATGACTTCATTGGTTCCAGTTCCGTCTTAAAGATCTTGAATCCTCTGGCTTTGTAGTTGCCCAATGCATAAACGTGATCTTGCGTGCAAGTATGCACCCATACGCGGGTAGTGTTTGTAAAACTCCACGCGTGTTCAACCGCGGCAGACAGAAAGGGCCCGCCTAAGCCTTTGCCGATGTATTCGGGAAGCAACCCGAAGTACACGATCTCCACATTGCCTGCATCTTGCCCTTCCAACTCGAAATAGCCCACTTCGACGCCATCTAATTTGCCGACGAAAGTTTTCAGGGCGGCCCGATTTGCGTATTCCTGCCAATCGTTTTGCGACCAGCTTAGTCGGTCCGTCCAACACCAAGCCGAACCTACCAAACGATAGTACTGTCGATTGATTTCGGGGTCGGGAGGATCAACTTCTTCCACCAATAATCCGGAAATCAGCCGGCTGGGTCGAAGTGCAGTACGTTCGCGCATTTCCAGGTGGAAAACGGTGCGCAGAGGTGATTGGGAAGACATGAAGAGATGTGGAAAGGCATCGCTTTAGACCTTTTACTGCGATTGCGCCTTCTTGGTTCCTTTTATTGAATACAATAGTGGTATTGGATGCCTGCTTTCTTTGACATAGTAGCGTCCCGCTTCTCTTTCTTCGACATCATCAAAACAGTCGTAGGGGCTGAAGGGGAATTCGTTCAAGTGATCGATCGCGATTCCATTTGTTGTCAGTGCGTTTACGACTTCACTTATTGGATGTGGCCAGGTCGCCATTAGAGCCGTTTCACCACTGCAGTTCTCAGTATAGGTTCCCTCTTCTTCCAAATCTGGTTTAGTTTGGCTGAAGTAGGAGTAGCCCTCGTGAAGATCGTAGGCGGGATGGAACTCAATCAAGTGTAAGTGGCCTCCGTTCATAAGGCTTTTTGACACGATTCTACCCCAAGCATCAAGGTCAGGCAGCCAATTCAGGGCTCCGTAGGAAGCAAATACGATATCATATCTTGGCGAAGCAGTATGCTCGTATTGATAAATGTCAGAGCAAATAAAATCGCCTTCAATGCCAGCTTTCGCTTTTAGCTCCTCGGCTTTCTTGATCGCTCTCGGCGAGAAATCGACACCGGTAACCTTGGCGCCTTTTCTGGCCCAAGAAAGGGTGTCGAGACCAAAGTGGCATTGCAAATGGAGTAGTGACTTACCGCTTACGTCTCCTACTTCTGATAGCTCGATTTCCTTTAAGCTACTGCCACCCTTTAGAAAACCGTCGACATCATACATCTTCGATTCGAAATGAACGCTCGTTCGTTCGTCCCACGCTTTTTTGTTAAGTTCGATGTAGTCCATTTGCTATCCCAAATCCGAGAGTAGATTCATAGTAAGCGAGGCAATAAACAAGGTTGTTGACGCAGAGGACTGGCGTTAACGAGTTAAAGCCGGGATCATTCGAGTTCATGGTCGATTAGAAGTTGCCTGGATCTTAGCGTGATCTGTCGTAGATCTTTTTTATGCCAACAGGCCGGGAGCCTGATAGCGAGTCGTTTCCTTTCCGGTTGATTGGCTGCGAACTTAAGCATCGCTATGCTGACCGCTTGAAAGGCCAGTCACACAGTTTGGTTAGCGTGGCTACCTTCTCCGACAGAGTTAGGAAGTTTGAATATAACGCGTTCCCGTTTCCGGCCATTGAGAATCTGCCCGATTACTGTCGACCGGACAAAGAGATCGTAGAGTAAGAGAGAGATACCTACGGTGAGGACCGATATGGCTGTTAGCTTGAAGGTCCAGTGGAAAGGAAGTTCGGCGAAAGCGACCTGCAGCCACACGACGATAGGGAGGTGGATTAGATAAAGCCAGTACGAAGCGTCAGCAATGTAGCGCACCCACCGATTCGGCCGGTCGAGTAGCCATTTAAAAACGCCCAAAGTGATCCCGACCAGCGACCACATCATGAGGGCGTAAGACAACACGAAAGCGGATTGAATGAGATCGTATTGGGAATGACTTGGTTGAAACTGGTATCGTTCCAGGTAAATCGTTAGAGCGATACTTACGATAGCGATAGCGAATTTGAATTTAGACAAGCTGCCGAATCGGGTGATCAGATTTCCATTCCGGTGCAGCAACCAGCCCAGCGAGAAAAAACTGCCGTAGATGAGAAACGTTGGCCAATGCGGTACAAGGCTTTTGTCTGGCGTATCCATTCCCCAGGCACTCATAAACCAGAGGCAGGCTGCTGTTGGAACGGATAAGGCGAATATGCCCCATCGGGATTCGGAAAGCCGGGTGGCGAGTCGGTCTCCCGTAGCCGATAGCCAAGCGTGGGCGCCCTGACTTATCGATAGGATGCTTCGAACTGCTAGAACTACGAAGGTAATGAGAATAAGATAGTAGAGAAACCATAGGTGGCTCCCTGTGAAAATTCCCGCCGGAAGAGATTCTAGCGATTGAAAGCCCACTCGAAGACCTTCGACGACATTGACCGATCCCCTTAGGCTGGCGGAGCCCATGATCCAGCCGGAAACCATCAAAGGACGCAGTATAAACCAACCCGCTAAAAAGGGAATTGCGATGCGAGTGATGCGCGAGATCAGAAACGTCGTCGCTCCTTTTCGGTGAAAGGTCAGGTGGCTAAAAAACCCGGCGATAAGAAAAAACAACTCCATGCGAAAGGAATGACTCACGAGCATGAAACGCTGTACGTTGGAGCTCGTGGATACATCCATGACCGCCCAGCCGATAAAGATGGGCACGAAGGATAGGCTTGCGTGAAATACGATGCCTAGCAAAAGAGCGAATGCTCGTACGGCATCCAAGTATTCTATTCGGCTACTAGAGCGGTTTGTCATGTATCTTGATTGTTGGAGAATTTTAATTGTGAATTTGATGGGCGGACCGGCTTCTTAATAGAAGCCGATCTCATCGATTTCGAAGCCGAAGGCGCTTTTCTGGATTCCGACGGCCACTAGGCTGACGCTGGCTATAGTTGCTGTATTCAGTTTCGTCTGCGGAGACCAGGCTCGGCGCATCGAGGAAAAGGGTATCCGAACTTCCTGGATCTCCTTTCCGCCGGCAGCATCGACCAAGGCTGCATGATAGTCGAAGTTATCGATTTCGGAGCTGTTAGCGGAGACCGAAACCATGCCCTCTTTTATACGCATGCGAATGCGAATGCCTTCGTATGCGCTTATGTCGGCAGGGCTGCCATCGGCTCTGAGCGGGAAAATCATGCTTACCCAGCCAGGTTGCCCACGTGGTGGAGCGATCACCCCTTCGGAAGTCATGACGCCATCATTTACCATTTGCTTGGATGACGATTGGCCACCAGCGGTGGTGTCGTCGATGACCATGCGAGGGAGTCCCAGGCTCGTGTTCCCGGAATCGGAAAAATCGTCTATGGTGTTAGGGAAAGGATCTCCGTTTGTCGCCACAGGCCATAGGACTAAGCTGGCGACTGCCAGGCCTTTGGCTATAGCGTTGATGGATTGATGTAACGTATTTGTATTCGTTTTCATGGTATAATTTTGTAAAGGTTTTGTTTGTTCCGGCGAATCTCTGGTGCCGGCGTACATCCATAAGTGCCCACTTGACCAGTTGAGGTGACAAAGAATTTTTTCTTGCCGAAATTTGCCGCTTGTTTCGGCAATCGCTGCTGCTCGAATCTAGGCCTAGGTTGCCTCAGGTCCTGTTAAGCGGAGAGAGCTCTGGTTGTTTCAATCTTGCTCCAGAATAGGGAGAAACATTCAATTCCAGCATAGGGCCATGGACCAAATGCGTTTTTTCAGAAAATTCCTGTCACCTCCCGGCGGGTATTGGGCACTTAGTTAAAAAGAGCCCATGTCAGAAGACCAAATATACCAATTAGAACAGACGAGCGATGCCGCATTAGTGGTGGCGTGTTTGGATGGAAAGCGAGACGCCTATGCCCAGATCGTCGAGCGCTATCAGCGTTTGCTCTGTTCTCTGGCCTACTCTTCGGTGGGTTCACTTAGCGAAAGCGAGGACCTTGCTCAAGAGGCGTTCATTGAGGGTTGGCGCAAACTATCGACCCTAAAGTCGCCCGAGAAGCTGCGTTCCTGGCTATGCGGTATTCTCCGATTCAAGATCAGTCGCCGCGTTCGCAAGTATTCCAGGGACCCGTCGCAGAGGGCGGGCAGCTTGGATGAGGCCGAAGAAATGGTGTCCAACGATGAACCTACGGAGGAACAGACGATGCGAGATGAAGAGAAAGCCCTTTTATGGGATGCCCTAAAGCAAGTGCCGCAAAATTATCGGGAGCCATTGGTGCTCTTTTACCGGGAGCATAAATCCATTGAGCATGTGGCTAGTGAATTGGACCTTTCCGAGGACGCCGTTAAACAGCGCCTTTCCCGGGGCAGAAAAATGCTGCAGGAGCGGATGATGTCCTTCGTCGAAGACGCTCTCTCTCGCAGCGCCCCAGGCAAGGTTTTCACCATGGGTGTTATGGCGGCTTTACCGCTTGTGGCCCCGCCGGCTAAAGCAATCGCCTTGGGCACCGCGGTGACCAAGGTCGGTTCTGCGACAAAAACGGCGGGATTGGCCGCGATACTGGCGTCGGTTTCGGGCCTCGTCAGCAGCTTCTTTATGATTCGCGCTAATCTTGACCAAGCGCGAACGAAGAAGGAGCGGCGGAATGTAGTCAAATCGACGGCAGTATTAATGGGGATACCGATTGGGTTGGTGGCCGCTGTTGCGTTACTAATGTTCGCTGCCCTGAATTGGGCGGATTCGGCCGTCTACTTGACGGTAGCCAGCCAGCTCTTGGTGGCCGTTTTCGTACTCAGGTACCCATTTGTCTTTTCGGACAGGCTTCGCAAGGACCGGCAACTTAGGGCACAAGAGCGCCTTCGAAAGCCGGATGCATTCAGTGAGCCTGTTGATCAAATTGGCTCAAAATCGCGAGAGTACAAAAGCGGAGCTTCGTTCCTCGGGATTCCGTTGGTCCATATTCAGTTTTCCATGATTGATGAAAGCGAAAAGCCTGCTTTCGGCTGGATAGCTTTCGGCAACAGAGCCTATGGCGTTTTGTTCGCCCTTGGAGGGCAAGCGATGGGAACCATAAGTGTCGGACTCGTATCATGCGGGCTGATTACCTGCAGCGTCGTAGGTGTTGGCGTGATCGGCATGGGCACGGTGGGGATCGGTTTGATTGGAATAGGGGCCGTGGCAATTGGATTCAAAGCTTTCTCTTCGTTGTCATCGCTTGGCTGGGATAGCGCCTTTGGTGGTGGGTTCGCAGTCGCCCGGGAAGCAGCGGTTGGACGGATCGCCTTCGCGAAAGAGGCAAATACGGAATTGGCCGCCCAAATGACATCCCTCCCTGCGGTGGAGCAACACCACGTTTGGGTGCTTTTAGCAATGGCCGCCC
>CAZFUD010000179.1:0-8610 GCA_964521705.1 uncultured Opitutaceae bacterium
GTCACCATGGGAGAAATACATATCGGGCCGGTAATAACCCGATATGAAGTCTACCCCGCCCCCGGAGTGCGGGTAGAGAAAATATCCAACCTGGATAAGAATATCGCCCTGGGCATGCGGGCCCAATCGGTGCGGATTCTCGCTCCGGTTCCCGGCAAGGGTTGCGTCGGCATCGAGGTGCCCAACCAGAATCCGACGCCGGTAGGCATTCGGGAGATTCTAGAATCCGAAGACTGGGCCAAATCCAAGTCGGAAATCCCCATCGCGCTCGGCAAGGACGTTAGCGGAAAACCGATCATCTCCGATCTGACTAAGATGCCTCACTTGCTCATCGCGGGCGCTACCGGAGCTGGCAAGACAGTTTGTATCAATGCTATAATCACATCGCTACTCTTTCACTCCAGTCCAGATACTCTGCGATTCATCATGATCGATCCGAAGATCGTCGAGATGAAGGTATTCAATTCGCTGCCACACATGCTCATTCCAGTGGTGACGGATCCCAAGAAAGTGCCGGGCGCCCTCAAGTGGCTCATCAACGAGATGGAGCATCGCTACGAGACCTTCGCGAAGGTCGGGGTGCGCAATATCGCTGGATTCAATGGACGCTCGAAACCGGAAAAGGAAAAAAGCGAGGCTGAAAAGCAAGAAGAAGAGCAAATGGAGATCAGTGTTCCTCGAGACGAAGGCGTGCTCGATGAGATCCCAGAGAAATTCCCATACATCGTCTGTATCATCGATGAGCTAGCGGACCTCATGATGGTGGCTCCCGCGGATGTGGAAACCGGTATCGCTAGACTCGCCCAACTGGCCAGGGCTGCTGGCATACATTTGGTCATCGCTACACAACGCCCGTCCGTGAATGTAATTACGGGTGTCATCAAAGCCAATCTCCCCTGCCGTATCTCCTTTCAAGTATCCTCTAAGATCGATAGCCGCACGATTCTCGACGGGCCTGGAGCAGAGCAACTCATCGGCCGAGGGGACATGCTCTTTTCGCCACCAGGCAGCTCTAAATTGATCCGCTCGCAAGGCGCCTTCGTTTCCGACGAGGAGATCGCTTTCATTGTCGACAATCTCAAGTCGAACGGCCCGCCAAAATTCGCGGAAGAAGTGCAAAAGCAGATCGAGTCACCCGAAGAAGTCAGCTTTGGCGGCGGCGAAGAAGATGGCGACGACCTTCTTCCTCAAGCGATCGATGTGCTTCGCTCCACCAAGCGAGCATCCACCTCCATGCTTCAGAGGAGACTGCGCATCGGCTACAATCGGGCTGCCCGACTGATGGAAGAGCTTGAAGACCGCGGCGTCGTCGGTCCAGAAAATGGTTCAAGCCCACGCGAGATCCTGGTAGATCTGGATACAATGTAGAAAACCAAAACGCGATCCCACTCGGGCGTCAACTTACCAAGGACTTGAGTGCAAGAGCGAGTTTATCCCATCGCCATTTGAAAAGGTGGAGCCCGACCTTGGCTCGACCTGGCTCACCATCCTGAGCTCGTCGGAGGGCCGGACAGGCTTTGATTTGGCCGCAATACGAGTCCTATAAAAGGTAGCGGGCGTTCTCCGAGCGCCCACATTCTCGCGGGATAAACCCGCCCCTACATTGAACCAACCTTATCCCTAGGCCTCTTTGGGATGAACCAACTTCTTTCTTATAGCATGCTGCCAATGAAAGAGGCATCAAATAGCAGAGCGTGTCCTGATGGAATCTACTCCTCCCCCATCCCCGCAAACAGATTAACCACAAAGGGATCTTCATGTTTAAGGCAGGTTTCGATGGCGAGTTTCTCGTCAGCAGCTGACAGCTCTCCTGCCTGTATCTTGTGATACAAGACTAAAGCTTCTTCGACGTTCTTCGGATTGAGCGTCGTTTCTGGTACGGTCGCTTCAGGCATCATCGATCGTATCCAGTCGTGCACCACACGAACACCTTCATGGTCCACAGTCGGTATTCCGATCATCGGCATGTGCCCCGCCCCTTTAGTAGCAATTCGATAGTATAGAATCGATCTATAGGGATTACCCGGCTCAATTTGCGGCGCGTCGCCTATTCCGAAATACCCGCGTTTGGGATCATGCCCGACCAACTCGAGATCTTCAGTCGAGACCGCCGCATTCATTTGAGCTGTCAGTCCAGAACCCCCGGAAACCTTGTGGCAATGAGAGCAATTGCTATGAAGCCAAGAGCGGGCCCTCAATTCAAGCGGTTCATCGTCATCATACGGATTTGTCAAATGCTGAGAATCGGCTCCTTGAACAAATACGTCGCCGACCAATTCCAGTTTCCGAAACCGATCGATTTGCCCATCGAAGTCCACCTGGCCCGGTAGGAATGCCAAAGGCCGATTGAAATTACTCCCATGACACCGAAAACACTCAGCTCGACTGGCAAAGCGGTAGGGCTCGCCGTCGATAATCGTCGACAAGCCATCTTTGTCCACGAGCGTGGCATCGCTTTGATCTTCGTTCCAACGATAACTGTAGCCTCGCCAATAACCATCGTAGTGGAGGATCTGAGTCTCTACAATTCGACCGTTCTTGCGGATGGACTTAGCTAGGGCCATGTCCTTGGGCTCGTAGTAGCGGACATGGGGGGATCCCCGTCTATCTTCTAGAGAAGCGGTCAACATCGTCTTATCAGGCAGGCCAACCCAATAGCGGGACTCCGCCCCGTCCTCCCACATAGGCGCCTTGATCTTAAATTCGTATACGCCCGGAGACGGCGTTTGTCCGGACGTATCAGTAAACAATCCCGTTTCACTAAGCCGCTTGGGAAACTGAGTGGGTTCACTAGACTTCGGATTGTCAACCAATCTCTGCAATGGGGCATCCCGAGTCAGCGGTAAAAACAGCAATTCTCCGGAGCTATCTAAACCAAACGTGACAATCGGCTGCTGCGTATCCGCAATCTCCCTATTCTTGGCAGTCGAACCATCCCAATCTAAAGCCCAAACCTTGCCGGTAACGTAGTCCGCGTATACGTACGAGCCCTTCAAATTAGGCAAGCGATCGCCGGTCACAAAATATCCGCCGGTAACTGAAGCCCCTTGATAATGATCGTAGGCCACTACCGGAGGAGTGATGGCAGAAGGGCCCGGATCCTGATCGGTGTTCGTGGGCATGGGACCCTCCATTATCGACCAGCCATAGTTTCCTCCTTCAACGACTCGATGGACCATTTCCCACATTTCCCAGCCCACATCGCCGAGCCATACTTCGTCGGCATCCGGATGAAAGCAAAGCTTCCACGGATTGCGGAATCCGTAGGCCCACACCTCGGGTCGAGCACCTTCCAGATCGACAAAAGGGTTGTCCTTGGGAATTCGATACGGAAGCCCCGGATCCTTGCCATCCACATTGATTCGGAGAATTTTGCCCCCCCATTTCCCGAGATCCTGGCCAGCAAGATTTGCATCCGGCGGGGACGGGGGCGTCAGATCGCCGATTGGCACGTAGAGCAGTCCATCCGGCCCAAATTGAATATCCCCACCTGTATGACCCTCGCCATGGAAATGGAGTAAGGTACCGTTTTCGACCGGGACCAGTTGCCAGTCCTCGTCCATTCTAAATTCTCCCAGGACGCAATCAAAGCCAGGCCCCAGCTTCTTCGTTACATAGTAGACAAACACTCTTCGATTGGCCGAGAAGTCGGGGTGAAACTCCAATCCCAGCAATCGATCCAGATTGGGGAACAAGTCGTTCATGTCCGCGACCAGAGTCTTTGCTTCAACCTCTCCACTAGTGTCTGCAGGCACTCGCCAAATCTTGCCAAAACGTTCCGAAACGAACAAAAGCCCCTCTGGTTCCAGCAAAGTAATGTCCAGCCCCTGATTGAATGTGATTTGCGGCCAAACGGCTTCAGCAACATATGGCATCGGTGGCTCCGACGTACCTCGAACGTTGGAGCTCGTCCAAGGAACACGCTCTTCAGCTGTAGCTACGAAGGGAGCCAGGCAAGCGCAAACAGCAAATGCCGCGCTAGACACAATAAGCGGAAAGTTGGTAGTTCGAATCATGGGGTTGCTATTAATCCGAAAGAAATTCGATTTTCCACCACTCCGCAATCATACAGTTTTCCGTAAATCGCTCTTAAAGGTAGATCTATCTAATAGGATACGTTGCCCTACTGGATCCCGCTTCGCGTGAGCATGATGAGATCAAGTGGCTCCGGCTATGGCCAGAGCGTCCTGTATAAAACGAGATTAGATTTCGTTTTTCCAGATTCAAGGGCGGCCAAATCAGTGTACCTCGATTTCCACCGGCCAATTGATCGATTCGGCTCGGGCGCCTTCAAGGTAGGCTTTAAACTTGGCAACGATGTCGGGATTTTCAGAGGCAATATTGTTGGTCTCCGACTCATCCGCTACCAAATCGTACAATTCCAAGGGTTCGCCCGGAGCCAATCGAACCGCCTTCCAGTCTTTCCATCTGACCGCTTGCTGAAACCCGTTTTCGAAGAACTCCCAATAGAGAAATCGGTCTTTAGATTGGGGTTTCCCTAAGATCGACGGAAGCACGCTGATTCCGTCGAGACCATCTGGTGCCTCCACTCCTGCCAATTCCGCCAGTGTCGGCAACACGTCAGCGAAATACCACGGGAAGTCGTTTGTTGTCCCTGCCGCGACGTTTCCAGGCCAACGAACAATCATAGGCGTACGGATGCCGCCTTCATACATATCCCGCTTTCGGCCACGCAAACTCCCCGAGCTATCGAATCGCCCTTCCCAGCGTTGAGCGGCTCCATTGTCAGAACAAAAGAAAACGATCGTTTGCTCGTCGATTTCCAGTTCCTTCAATAGAGCGAACAAGCGCCCGATATCCCGATCCATTCGCGTGACCATGGCGGCATGAATTATTTCATCTTCCTTCCAAGGCTGATTCGTATACGGAGCTGTATCCGGAATTTCATACCGACTATGCGGAATCAGATATGGAATATAGAGAAAGAAACGATTGCCCTTATTTTCCCGTACAAACTCTAGAGCGAAGTCCGCAAAAAGGTCGTGGGTGTATGTTTCCTTTTTCCCGTCCGTATTTTCCGGAAGATCCACCCGCTCTTTGTTCCTCCAAATGAAGTCGGGGTAGTAGGAATGCGCTCTACGCTGATTCAAGTAGCCAAACCACTCATCGAATCCCTGATCATTCGGATGCCCTGTTGTGCTAGGCTCCCCCAAGCCCCATTTTCCAGTCATTCCCGTTACGTAGCCAGCTTCCTTCAATACTTCGGCCACCGTGACGTCTTCCGCATTCAATGGTACCCGCCCATTGCCACCCCCCAGGCCCTTGACGCCGTATTTGCCAAAGTTGCCTCGCACGGTGGTGTGACCCGTGTGCAAGCCAGTCATCAGCACCGATCGCGATGGGGCGCACACCGGCGACCCCGCGTAGGCATGCGTAAACCGCTTTCCTTCCTTGGCCATTCGGTCCAAGTACGGAGTCTGGATCACCGACTGCCCATAGGAACCCAAATCTCCATAGCCCAAATCATCAGCCATGATGTATATGACATTCGGCTTATCGGCAGCGACCAATGGCAACGTGATGAGCGCGTAGAAAGCGGCCGAAATTAGCATGAGACCCAGGGGTATTCGCTTTTTCATTAGGCAAAGGCTTATGGAATCTGAGGAAAACTCAACGGAAAGAGAATGAATCCGAAAATCAGGCCCCTTTAACGGCTAGATCCGACATAACGAGATCCCAAAAGCTAGAAATGATCCGTAGCGCTGAGCTTTAGCCCGCTTTAGTTCCCGTAAAAACCATCGGCTCAAGCTAAAGCATCGAGCTACTTGTTGAGCGACCATCCTGTATCAGCTACCAGAACCGCAATGTATTTCTGACAGGATACGCTTCGCTACAAGATCGCCCTTCGGGCGAGCATAATGGGATCAGTCCCTGTAGGCGCGATCGCTGATAGCGTAGCATCCTCACTTCGCCAGCGAATCCGCCACTTGCTTGATCACTTCTCTAGCTCTGGTCACCTGTTCAGCACTCAAATCCAAGTGGGTCACCAATCGAATCAGCTGGGGAGCAGTCGCCATGGCCAATACCCCTTCCGCGTGCATCGCGTCTACGAATTCGGATGCGGAACCCAAACTCGGATCAACGTGAAAAATTACGATATTCGTATCCACTGTGTCCGGACGTAACGATAGCCCATCGCTTTGACGAATGGCATCGGCCAGGACTTGGGCATTGGTATGATCTTCAACTAGTCGTTCGACGTTATTCTCCAAGGCGTACAGCGCTCCAGCCGCAATGATACCCGCTTGCCGCATTCCCCCGCCAAACAACTTACGAGCCCGGCGAGCGCCCTTGATCAATTCGCGTGGTCCGGCCAGAGCCGAACCCACCGGTGCTCCCAGCCCTTTACTAAAGCATACGCTGACCGTATCGAAATGCTGGGCCCAATCGGCTAAGTCGATCCCCGTGGCAACCGCGGCATTGAAAAGCCGAGCGCCATCCAAATGCCGACGCAACCCGTTTGCTTTCGCCCACTGGCAGATTTCTACGACGTTCTCATAGGGTTGGACGCGACCTGCCCCCCGGTTGTGGGTGTTCTCTAAGCACACCAAACGTGTACGAACGAGGTGCTCGTTGTCCGGGCGAATCAGGCCGTCCAATTGATCGACATGCAAAACCCCAAATTCCCCATCCACCGTTCTCGCGCTAACGCCGCTCAGCTGAGCGTAGGCAGCTTGCTCATAATTGTAGATGTGGCAACCCGACTCGCAGATGAATTCGTCCCCCGGCTGGCAATGGATGCGAATGGCTATCTGATTCGTCATCGTACCGGAGGGCATGAAAATGGCCGACTCCATCCCCAGCATCTCCGAGCACAAGTCTTGAAGTCGCTCAACGGAGGGATCGGTTTCGATAACGTCATCGCCTACTTTCGCGTCGGCAATCGATCGACGCATACCGGGCGTTGGCTTAGTGACAGTATCGCTGCGAAGATCGATTGGAGTGGATGTCATTTTCTACAACAGATTATGTCGAACGCACTCACCAGCAAGCCCGTAGCGCGGTCCTTCAGGCTACTAAGAAACAGTGCGAACTTCCTTATTTCGAGCTGAAGCATCGAGCTACTTTCTAAATCCCAAATTATGCAACTCGACTATACGAGGCTCGCAATTCGCTTCAGCAAGATGATGATATCGCCTTACTCCATGCTCAATCATCCATTGACCTTTAAAGCCACGTTGGCCGCATTTATTCTCGCGGCCCTTTGGGGTGGGAATACGCCTTCGATAAAAGTCGCCTTGGAAGGCCTACCGCCACTGGCTCTAGCTGGAGTGCGTTTTATCCTCGGAGCCCTAACGGTGCTAGCTTGGGTGCTGTACGAAAGGATTCCCCTAAAGCCCAAACCTGGCGAGTACCGCCTACTCTTTTTCCTGACTATCCTGTTTGTTCTGCAAATCTATTTCCTTCACTTGGGAACGCAGTTCACGCTAGCGGCCCACTCAGGTGTATTCGTTTGCACCGCCCCGTTCTTCATAGCCCTACTCGCCCACTACTTTTTGCCCGATGATCGGCTGAGCGTTCCGAAAATCGCCGGCATGCTTTGCTCATTTGCCGGAATCGTTATGATCTTCGCGGAGGGCTTTTTGACCTCTGCAACCGATTACCTGCTCGGCGACGCTATTGTTCTCGTAAGTGGCTTTCTGCTGGGAGCTCGGCAAATATATACTAAGCGGCTGACCCAATCGATGCACCCAGCCAGGCTGCTATTTTGGCAAGCTACCTTCAGCATTCCCATCTTCTTTGCCCTCAGCGCCCTATTCGAGCGCGACCAAACCTTCTACGTCGACAGTGACGTAGCGCTCGCCATCGCCTACCAAGGCATCGTCATCGCTGGGTTTTGTTTCATCTTCTGGACCATCCTCTTGCGTCGCTACAACGCCAGCAAACTAGGAGTATACGCCTTTGTTTCACCTATATCAGGCGTCGCCATCAGCTATTGGATTCTCAGTGAGCCCATTACCGGCGCTCTCATTTTTGGTGTTCTACTGGTAGGGCTTGGCATCGCCATTGCCACCTATCCGTCCGATTCTAAGCCGAAAATCAAAGAATCGCCAGATGCCTAAAATCCGAATTCTCGAATGGCTATTTCGCAGATCCCTTTCTCTGAAAGAGGGATACACACTGTGGTCTTCGGTTATGTATTTTTTATTAGGATACAAATTTCATGGTCATGCTATATGATTCAACGATCAGTCTTATATCATTGTACAAATTTTACTATTAATTGGTCAGGAAACACCGAATTTTACCGATATATATAGCTACATAGCTTCGCCCTTCCCGAACCCACTCGATCGGGTGCCGATGCGGCTCTGAGAAGCCGCCATTCTGTTCCCCGACGAAAGAAAAGAGACAACGGGACCCATGGCCCATTTAACGATACCTCGAACTACGGTCATAATCACTCTTTCGCTGGTAATAGCGTTCTTCGCTCGCCCTATGATGTTGGCCGAACCGGCGGAGAACCCCGAATTTGACTCGCCTATTGTACCGACCTTGGAACCGAGGCCCCAATTTCCTTACTCCCTCTGGAAGCAGGATTACGAACCGGCCATGTCACACTGCTAGTTACCGTCAATCAAGATGGAT
>CAZFUD010000180.1:0-8608 GCA_964521705.1 uncultured Opitutaceae bacterium
CGAAGGGGCGTCGCATTCTCTCCCATACAGGGGAAAAGGTCATTATCGATGGCGATGGTCAACCATGGGTGGTGGAGATGATGCCGGTTAAGGAGTTCGCTCCGGAAGAATGGCATGACTATCTTGTGCTAGTACGAGGGAATCACCACCAGCACTGGATCGATGGGCATAAAACCGCTGATCTGATCGATTTCGATGCCAAAGGAAGAGCTTTGGAAGGCGTATTGGCTGTTCAAGTACATACCGGACCTGCCATGACTATCGAGTACAAGGATTTCAAAATCAAGCATCTGCCGGACGATCTGCCGCTGTTGAAACCCGAAGATCATCCGATTCCGGATACGGCTTACGGAGTGCGTCCGCAAGGGCGATTGCATCCGGACTGGAAGGCTCCTGTTTACGGTGAAGTTAACAAAGGATAATCTATTTTTGAACCACTGATGCACACAGATGAACACCGATAATTCAATACAGAGTTCTCGACGTGCCAGTGTATATCAGCGTTCATCAGTGGTTAACGCAAACGACTAAGAGTGGAACGAGGAATTTCATATGAAACAGTCATTTAGAATTTGTCTTGCATGGAGTGTAGCCCTGGTCGGTCTAAACGCTTTTGTCACAGGGTCGGTGGACGATTGGCCGAAATTCCGGGGCCATACTGAGCAGGGGATCTCTACAGCCAAGAACGTCCCAACATTTTGGTCTACGGAGAAGAACATCGTATGGAAATCCGAGATACCTCATCGGGGCTGGTCATCTCCCCTTTTGATAGATGGTAAGATCATCTTGACCACGGCGAAGGAGGAACTGGTGGATGGGATGCATGATTTGAAAGTCCTTCAAGTAGATGCGGAGACAGGTGAAATCCTCTGGATCAAGACGGTTTTGAAAGCGACTAAGGAAGAAGGCGAGGATCGCCATCCCAAGAATAGCTTAGCAAGTCCGACTCCCGCGATCGAGGACGGCGTGATCTACGCTCACTTTGGGCACATGGGAACGGTGGCCCTCGATTTCGACACAGGTGAAACACTCTGGAAGCAAAAGATCTCTTATACCGCTAAAAATGGAGCGGGCGGTACGCCAATTATCGTGGATGACAAATTGGTGTTTACCACGGATAGCGTAGAGGAACCGGTCGTGACCGCCTTGTACAAAAAAACAGGCGAGATTGCCTGGCGTACGACTCGCAGTCATCAGGTGCAAAACAATTTCTCCCATGGAACTCCACTGTTGATCGATAATCACGGGCGTAAGGAGGTCATTAGCCCGGGCAGCGGGATGGTAGGCGCCTATCGTCCGGAAGACGGCAAGGAGATATGGAAGGTTCGTTACCGTATGGGATTTTCCATGTCACCCCGGCCCATATTCGTGGACGATGTCATTTACATGAGCACGAGTTTCTCTCGGGCCAGCTTTCTCGCCATCAAAGTGGATGGAGCTACTGGCGATCTAACGGACACCCATGTTCTTTGGGCCAACCACAAAAGCATGCCTAAAACGCCGTCGCCGAATTATATGGATGGTAACATCATCACCTTGGAAGACGACGGGCGCTTGCAGAGCCTGAGTTCGGAAACGGGGGAGCGACAGTGGATGGAGCCCTTAAAAGGCAAGTTCTCCGCATCGCCGGTGCAAGTGGGTAACCTGCTCTACATCGTCAGCGAGGAGGGTTTGTGCTACGTGATTCGCGTTCGGGATGACGGTTGCGAAATCATTTCTGAAATCCCAATGGAAGAGGAGACACTGGCCACGCCGGCAATCGTCGATAATACGATCTATCTACGCACTCGCCACCACCTCTGGAAGATCCAGGAAGGGTAAGAAGAGGTTGATTGTTTAGGTTGACGGGAGGGCTGCTTGTCCTCAAGCAGCCCTACCTGAAGCGCAACATCCGCCTCACCGGTAGTATCGGAAAAAATCCCCTCGGATCCGCTGCCAGACTTGGTCGCAAGCATCGATTGTGTCGGGGCTAAGAGTGCCGTTCAAAGCAGCTAAGCTTTGCTCCATCTGGGTGGCCTTGCTAGCTCCTAAGAGAATCGAGTCTACGAGGGGCCGGGACATCAACCACTGCAAAGAAAGCTCAATCAGGCTCAAGCCTGCCTCTTTGGCTATCGATTGGAGAGCGTCGACCGTTTCGAAGTTCGATTGGCTAAAGTAGCGGTCGAAATACATTTTGGAGTAATCGAAGCGGGAGCCTTCAACGGGCTTGTTGATTTGGTGCTTTCCAGTGAGTAATCCGCCAGCCAAGGCGTTGTAGACGACCAGGCCTACATCGTGAACTTGGCAATACTCTAGACACTCATCCTCTATGCCACGTGTGATGAGATTGTAAGGAAGTTGGGCCACGCAGGGGGCGGAGTATCCCTTGTATTCGCTCTTCAGCGACAGTTCCATCATTTTCCAAGAAGAGTGATTGGAGCTGGCTAGATAATGGACCTTGCCCTGACGAACGAGTTGATCACAGGCGTCTAGCGTCTCGTCGATGGGCGTGTTCCGGTCCGGCCTATGAAGGTAGAGGATATCTAGGCAATCGGTCTGTAGCCGCTGGAGGCTTTCTTCAACGCCTTTGATGACATGCCACTTGTGAAGGCCGCTTGTTCGCGGGTTTTCGTCTTCACTGGGACTTCCGACTTTGCTGGCCAGGACGATCTGCTCGCGTTTCCCTTTGAGAATTTTGCCTGTTATCGTCTCCGAAACTCCGTTGACGTAGACATCTGCAGTATCGATGAAATTGACACCAGCGTCCATTGAGACACCCAGTATGCGATCCGCTTCCGCTTCATCGACCTGTTGGCCAAAGGTCATCGTCCCCAGGCAGATCGGCGATACTTTCGCTCCGGTTCCTCGTAATGATCTCAGTTCCATAGGGGTAGAATCTTTTGATTGTGAACCTATTGTGGCGAGAGGTTTTTTGGATGGCGGGCCCGGAATGGGATATGTGCTTGTTTTGCTCAGCGATGCGGGTAGATTATAGTACATCGCTCTTCTTCCTTGTGAAACCGTCTGATTTGTTATGAGGCGTCGTCCCTATCTCCGTTTTCATCCACTGTGTCTCAACGCGCTCGGCATTCTCTTCTTAGTGAGCGTTGCTAGGGCAGAGGATGGCTTGCCCGAGACGATCAGCTACTATGAGCACGTGAGGCCTATATTTCAGGCCAAGTGCCATGGTTGCCATCAGCCGGCTCGGTCCAAGGGCGAGTATATCATGACGGATGTAGCCCAGCTTATCAAGGGCGGTGAAGGCGGAGAGGCCGTGGTGGTAGCTCATGAGCCTACCGAAAGCTATTTACTCGACATGGTTACGGTGCAGCCAGGAGACGACCGGCCCGAAATGCCGGAGGATGATGAGCCACTGACGCCATATGAGATTTCTCTAGTGACGGCCTGGATCGACCAAGGCGCTCTAGACGATACACCTAATAATGCTCGTCAGCGCTATGACCAAGACAACCCCCCTCAATATGCCGTTCCTCCAGTGCTGACTTCACTCGATTTTTCTCCTGATGGTAAGCTGTTAGCGGTAGCGGGCTTTCACGAAGTTCTGCTACACCGGGCAGATGGATCGGGTTTGGAAGCTCGATTGATTGGCCTTTCAGAACGGATCGAAAGCGCTAGATTCTCACCCGATGGCAAGAGACTCGTCGTGGCGGGCGGTCTGCCAGGTCGCATGGGCGAGATTCAGATTTGGGATGTCGAGGAACGAAAACTCATTCTTTCCAAACCGGTGGGCTATGACACCGCTTACGGAGCCAGTTGGTCGCCCGATGGAAAATTCGTTTCCTATGGTCTTCCTGACAATACGGCACGGGCCATCGATGCGGAGACCGGTGAGCAAGCCCTCTTCATGGGAGGTCACAATGACTGGGTATTAGATACGACTTGGTCGATTCAAGGAGACTACCTGGTTTCAGTGGGCAGGGATATGAGCGCCAAGCTGACTGAAGTGAAGACTGAGCGTTTCATCGACAACATTACTTCCATTACGCCAGGCGCTTTGAAAGGGGGGCTTAACGCGATCGATAGACATCCGCTCCAAGATCACATTCTTGTAGGGGGCGCTGACGGCGTACCTCAGATTTATCGCATGTATCGGGAAACGGATCGCAAGATCGGGGACAATGCCAATCTTATTCGAAAGTATCCATCGATGAAGGG
Source organism: uncultured Opitutaceae bacterium (assembly GCA_964521705.1). GTDB lineage: Bacteria > Verrucomicrobiota > Verrucomicrobiia > Opitutales > Opitutaceae > Pelagisphaera. The sequence goes on from CAZFUD010000180.1 coordinate 4,156, forward strand.
CCGTATTTGGAGCTCGGCCTTTGCTCCTGACGGGAAGACTTTTGCGGCAGTGTCCAGTTTCAACGGACTGGGGCAAATCAATCTATACCGATCCGAGTACGATGCCACGATTACAGAGGATCTGAAGAAACGGTTTGAAACCGCTCGGCGAAATCCAGATGGGAGCAAGAATATCGATCCAGTAATTGAAAAATTCCAAACTGAAGGGGCAAAGCTGTTGCACTCGCTGGACTTGGATTCTCCGGTCTTCTCGGTAGCCTATTCCCCGGATGGCAAGACAATCGTTGCCGGTACATCAGACGGGCGTATGCAATTTGTGGATGTAATTAGTGGCGAGCGAATTCGAGAGATCGTCCCCCTTGAAGTTTCCGATTCGGAATCGCTGGCCTTATCGGAGCCCTTGAAACCCAAGGATCCCGTTAGCCACAAAAAGGGCGTATCTTTTTCGTTTGAGGAGCAGCTTCCCGAAGGTGCTCGAGTAGCCTCGCTAGAGATTGCTCCTAAGTCGATCCAATTAGATTCCCCGCAGGCCTACAATCAGCTACTTGTGACGGGAAAATTGGATACGGGCGAAACAATAGACCTTACTCGCTTGGTAGACTGGAGGCTTAGCCAGCCGGTTGCGGAGGTAGACGAGCGGGGGATGATCCGTCCGGCTTCGGAAGGTCGAGCAACTTTGACCGCTGCTATAGGGCGAAAGAAAGCGACTGCGAGCGTCAGGGTCGGTGAGTTAGGGTTGGCTTACAATCCCGACTTCATCAAGGATGTGAATCCGATATTGACCCGTCTTGGCTGCAACGCGGGAGCCTGCCATGGCGCCCAGGATGGCAAGGCGGGTTTCAAGTTGAGCCTGCGAGGCTATGACATGATTCATGACGTTCGAGCGTTTAGCGACGACCATGCTGCTCGGCGAGTGAACTTCACTTCGCCGGATGACTCTCTCATGCTGTTGAAGGCCACTGGAGCTGTGCCCCACGAGGGCAGCGCCGTCACTGATGTCGGGTCCGACTTCTATGAAGTCATCCGTCAATGGATCTCGGACGGAGCGACATTCGATACGGAATCCCAGAAAGCGAGTCGGATCGAAATCGAGCCTCAGAACCCGGTGATCCAGGAAATCGGTGGCAACCAGCAGATTCGGGTGATCGCTCACTACCTGGATGGATCCAAGCGGGATGTAACTGGGGAGGCGATTGTGGAGAGTGGGAATACGGAAGTGGCATTGACTGATGATTTCGGTCTGCTTAACACGATCCGCCGGGGCGAGGCTCCGATACTGGTTCGCTACGAAGGGGCTTATGCAGCCACGACGTTAACGGTGATGGGCGATCGAACCGGTTTCGAATGGGAGGAACCGGAAAAGTGGAATGAAATTGATGCGTTGGTGGCCGCTAAGTGGGAGCGGATGGAGATACGCCCGTCACGCTTGACGACTGATACCGAGTTCATTCGCCGTATCCACCTCGATTTGACGGGACTCCCGCCAACGCCGGAGCAAGTTACCGATTTCGTCCAGGATCCTCGACCTTCGCAGGAGAAGCGGTCCGCTACGATAGATGCTTTGATCGGATCGAAAGAGTTCATCGAAAACTCGAGCAACAAGTGGGCGGATTTGTTGCAAGTGAACTCGAAGTTCCTCGGAAAAGAGGGAGCCTCCTTGTTTCGAGATTGGATTCGGGCACAAGTGGCGATTAACAAGCCGTATGATGAATTTGTATACGACGTCCTGACGGCCAAAGGATCGAACAAAGAGAACCCAGCCGCATCCTATTACAAGATCCTGCGTACGCCCGAAGAATTGGTCGAAAATACGACTCACTTGTTCTTGGGAACTCGGTTCAATTGCAACAAATGCCACGACCATCCATTCGAGCGTTGGAATGTGGACAATTATTATCAGACTGCCGCCTATTTTTCGCAGATCGATCTCAGTCGGGATAAGACAAACGCTCCCAAGGAGAACATTGGCGGAAGCGCGGTGGAGAACGCTAAGCCGCTGTTCGAGGTAATCGAAGACAAGCTCGAAGGGGATATCGTGAATATAGTGACGGGAAAAGTCGCCGAACCGGAATTCCCTTATCCAGTAACAGCGAACGCCCCCATTGGTGGCGACGAGACCCCTTCTCGCCGCGAAGAATTAGCCGCTTGGTTGACGGCGGAGGATAATCAGTTTTTCGCCAAAAGCTACGCAAATCGTATTTGGGGATACCTTACGGGAACGGGGTTGATAGAGCCTATCGATGATATACGAGCGGGGAATCCCCCGACGAATCCCGAACTGATGGATTACCTGACGGATTCCTTTATCAATTCCGGTTTCGATGTGCAGGCCTTGATGCGGGAAATCTGCAATTCGAGGACCTATCAACTCTCCATCGAAACCAATTCCTTTAATGAGGATGATGCCATCAATTATTCTCATGCCAAGGCCCGTCGATTGCCAGCGGAAGCACTTTATGATGCCGTTTACGCCGTCACTGGCTCGACTCCAAATATCCCTGGAGCGAGGCCTGGGATGCGAGCGGCAGAACTCGCGGATGCCGCTCTGGATACGGAAAGCGGTTTTCTTGCCAATCTTGGCCGGCCCGCGCGCGAGTCCGCTTGCGAGTGTGACCGCCAAAATGATGTTCAACTGGGAGCGGTGATGTCTCTGCTTAGCGGCCCTTCGGTAGGGGAAGCTATTGGCGATCCCAAGAATCGGATTGCTGAACTAGCCCAGTCAGTTGGTGATGATCGGGCCCTAATCGAAAAGCTCTACCTTCGCGTCTTGAACCGGTTACCTTCAGATCGAGAAATTGCGCTTGTATTGGATAATTGGAGCCAGATCGAAAGCGACCACCAGGTCCTACTGGATCGGCTAGCCCAAGCGGAAAGCGACTGGGTTTATCGCAAGGCGGAATTAGAAGGGGATAGATTGGCGGCCATAGCTCAAGCCCAGACGGCTATTGAAGGCTACGAGCCAGAGTATTTAAGAAAGCGAAAGGCTGCCCAGGAAGAGAGAGCGGATCGTATCGCTCTTGCAGAATCGGAATTGTGCGCGTTCGAGGATGTTGCGCTTCCGGCAATAAGGGATAAGACTATCGAGTTTTTGGAACCTAAGCGTTTCAAAACCCTGTGGACCCCTCGCAGCCCAGAAAAGGCGGCGGCTGAGCGGGATCGATTGTCGTTGGCGATTCAGCAAGATGGTTCCGTGATAGCTTCAGGTGATGGACAAGTGAATGCGGTTTACACCATAGAGATTCCTTTCGAGTCGGGAGGCGTTACCGGCGTGATGCTGGAAGCGTTAACCGACGAATCCCTGCCTGGATTCGGGCCGGGGCTACACGAAAGCGGCAAATTTGTGATCACCGAATTCGAAGTAGGTTTCCGATCGAGAGAGTCTCCTGAAAAAGCGAAGGATCTCAAGCTCGTGGACGCCGTTGCGGACTTCACTGAAACGGGTTATGATGTGCTGAAGGCCATCAATAAAGATAAGGATCGCGATGACAAAGGCTGGTCCATAGGCGATCGAGGTCGAGAGACGCATTGGGCGAGGTTCGCATTGGATAAGCCCCTGAGCGTCGATAGCGAAAAGGGAACGCTCGTGGTTACCATAACCTGTCGCTATTCGGATAACGAATTCCCGTTAGGAAAGTTTCGTATCTACACAACAGATTCAGATGACCCGTTAGAGCGAGGTTTGCCCGAATCCATCGCGTCGATCTTGTCGAAGCCGGAGATTGAGTGGAATCCAACAGACATGTCGAGTGTGATGGACTGGGTGAAATTGCAGCAGCCAGAATATCTCCAAAAGCGATACGCCTGGATTACTGCTAAACGCCCTGTGCCGACGGATTCAACGATGGACGCATTGAAAGCCTCATTAGTCAAAGCTGAGCAGCAAGTGCCTATTGATTCAACGTTGATCCAACTCCGTAACGACGCTCAATTTTCCGTCGAGCAAGCCGCCAATCGCCGGTTAACGGCTGCCCAGGATTTGACCTGGGCGCTTATTAACAACGCCGCCTTTATTTTCAATCATTAGCACCCCGACCCTTTGTAGCCATGTTTAGAATACCCGGACCTAAAGGAAAAGATCTTTGCGATTCCCATTTGCCCTATAGCCGACGCGATTTTCTCCGCGTAGGTGGAGCGGGAATGCTGGGAATGTCGCTTAACAACATTCTACGCGCCCAGTCGGCTTCAACAAGCAGCCAGTTCGCTCACCGGACGGGCTGGGGCCAAGCGAAGTCTGTTATCATGGTATATTTGCAAGGAGGCCCGAGTCACCTCGACTTATGGGATCCCAAAGAACCTGATACAGTGCCTGACAACGTTCGGTCGGAATTCAAGAACATCCCCACTAAAATCCCCGGCGTTAATTTCACAGATATCATCCCCCGCTTGGCGAAGATCAACGACAAGTTCACGACCATTCGATCGATGAGCTACACGCCGAACGGGCTCTTTAATC
>CAZFUD010000181.1:0-8181 GCA_964521705.1 uncultured Opitutaceae bacterium
GGCAAGTATAAGAATCTGTTTCATGTTTCGGTGCTCTATCTCTCAATTAGGACATACTGATTCAGGCTCGTGTACTACTGTTTCTGATCCCCGCCTTCGATTTCATATACCGCGCCCACTTCAGTGTCGAAATGCAGATCACGTCCTTTGGTGGTAAATTTCACAGGCTCGCCATTTCGAGAAATTTTGGGCAAATCTTCCCCATTCCACCGTAGGCGACATGGGTTTCCCCGAAGACTATGGATCTTGGCATGAAGGCGCTGTCCCGGTATTCGCTCGGCTGATACGAGAAATGCCCCGCGAGCTCTGAGGTCGCGAAACGCTGCCGTTTTATCTTCGGGCCAATAAGGGAAGAGACGCAGAATTCCGCTCTGACTCTGCAGCAGCATCTCGGTGACGCCGAGAATCTGCATGTATTGATTTTCAACGATACGCCACGTTTCTAATCTTGGCAGTCTCTCATAACTACCTGAGCCCGCGGCCCATGGACTGAACTGTCCCGAGGGGAATTGATGCGCCAATAGAAGGGTGCGAATATCTGCAAACTTCTCCATCATCCCAAGCCTGATGAATGGCAGAACGGTGGCTTCCCCGTGAAATGCTCCGAGCACTGTAGTTCTCGGCCGAAGGTTGAGAAGGTCGACGTCTGAGACGATATCTCGGATAACTGCAGCCAGCCCGTCCTCTTCATCCCCATCGATGTAATCTCCGGGAAAGACCGGCCACGCCTGACACCCCCAACGCGAATGCCGCACATGATCTAGATACTCGTCGAAGTCGGGCCAGGCCTTGTCCCAATCTTTGCAGATGGCATACCAGCCTTTGCCGTCTCGCCAGCCGTAATCAATATCTGGCACCCGCTTGAGGTATTTCGACCATCGTTCACGCTCATCGGCATCAGTCCCGAGGAGCTCTGTTGATGCAATCGCGGCCCTGAAGGTCTTGCGGAACATCATCAGATCTACCGATACGTTTTCGTTACCCAAAAAGTTCTTACCCCAACTGCCATCACGCTTCACGCTCCACAGGTCCTCGAGGCGCAGCGACGGATAGATTACCAGGTCCTCGCCCTGATATTTTTCGAGGTACCCGGCATAGAAATTGGCGGCCTCGCGAATATAGGGATAGGCCTTCGATCGCAGCCATTCGACGTCGCCGGTGAACTCATAGTGATCGAAGAGCAACGCCGCCAGCCAGCCGGTGTGACTGAGCGCGCGCCCCACGACCGGATGAGACGTGGCACGTTCCGGAATGGGACGGGGCCGCCCTGACAGATCGACATAGACGCCCTCCAGACCGAAAATCGTTTTGGACAAGTGCTGAAAGGTTGGGGTTTGCTCTTGTATCAGTTCGGCAAGTACGTCGTGCCATTCCGGATGATTGGCGGGCAACCCCGGGAAGTACCATTTTTGGACGTTGTGATTCCAAGTGTATTTGCCTTTTGCATTGGAGTAGTCCGTTAAGGCAATATTTGCGTTCAACCCTGGAGCTTGCGCGCCGGGTCGGAGATGACAGGCGAATGAATAGAGTCCACGGTACCAAAGCGCTTCAAGCTGCCGGTCCTCGATATCAATTGAAGATGCGTCCCAGAACGATTGCCACGCTGCCGTATGAGAACGAAGCTCTTTGTCAAAGCGATCCGCGCTCGCGATACCGGCCAACTCGCGAGCACGGGCAAGAGCTGGCTTTTTTCCATCGGTGTCAGTAGCAACGGCTGCCATAAAGGTGACGGAGGTTCCGTCCTTCAATGCCAGATCTTGTCTAAGTGACGTTCCTCTTTTTGTAAGGTTGGGCGAGAATTTTGTCTCGCCAACTATGTCGTCAACCCCAGAAGCGGTTGCGAGCTGGGCCTTATTGGGAAACGATGCCGCGATGTGCCAGCTAAAGGGAGCGGTTTCGTAGAGACCGGGGACTGTCTGTGATAGGCTCCCGCAATAGGTTGCAGGATCGTGATTCACCACAAGCGGTGGCTTATCCCCATGCAGAATACCTACTTCGCGTTCGGCGATGATGGAGAACCAGGGTACTTGACCTTCAGCCGAGCAACGCAGCACGAGAACGTTCTTGTCCCGATGGATAAATGCGGTGATGTGCAATATTCCATTCGGGAACTGATAGTCGACCTCAAGCATGCCATTCTCGATCTCTACTTTCGAGCGCACTTTTGTCTCCGACCATCCAGGATGCGCGATGCGAATACTGCCCACGCGAAGTGGAGCAAAATAGATAGGCGTTTCCCCCTTTTCAGTTGGCTTATACAAAAGCTCCTTTGTCACGACACCATGCTCTTTGACATATTGGATCAGCTCATCCTGGGTAAGCGCCACATCGACCGTTTTACTCGGAGTGCTATACCGTGTGTCCCAGACATCATTCTTGCCGAGATTCAACTTCAGTTCATGGGAAAAAATCTGCGCGCTAGCTGCAAGGTCGCCATTGCCGATGACTAAACCTTCGCGCGGGCTCGTCAGCAAACCTTCATGGATCATGGGATAGGCACTTGCTCTGCTGCTGGCCAACCGACTTTCCGAGTCGGCAGAAACCCCTTGCTCGCAAGCGAGCAAACCAAACGCTATGGCGACAATATAGCGTCTTATAAAAAGACTTATATTAGGTTTCATTATTCGTCTTCTATTAGTGATTGTTGATCTTTGAGATTATTTTCACGCGTTCTCCCTCTTTTGATACATTTACAAGTCAACCGCCGACCCTTCGCCGCGAACATAGCGACGCAATGCTCTGATTGATCCGTCTTTTCCTGGGCAGATCCCTCCCAGCGTCAGTCTTTTACACCCGAAATGCGATTGAGCATAATCAGCCGCATCTCGATCGATTGTCGGCCAGGGATTTCAAGGGCTGAAAGGACCAGCGGCGTCTTTCCCTTTTTCAGGCGCATTACGCCGAGATCTAAGGGGATGAAATCTTTCATAAAGGACTCGCTCCTACGGGGCGAGCGATCCGACTCCTCACCGACGAGGGGCGGGTCATTCGCCACGGTCACTTCCTTGGTGAGGGCACTTTCACCGCTCCGTAGTTCGAGCACGGTTCCCAGGTCGCCTTCGGTGCAGGTATAGTAAACCTGCACCTGATAATCGCCTTCAATCAGTACCTCGGCACTCCAGGTAATGGTGTCCTCCGTATTCACCCAGTTCGTGTAATACGAGCAATTGGGAGCTCGGTTAGAGCGCTGGATATCTCCTGAGGCAATGGCATCGCGAGCCGGCAGTTGCGTGAACGCGAGATCCGGATGTCCGATCGTAAACGGACGCTCGTCGTCGCCCTCGGGCAGTTCGCCAACAACATCGCGATCGAATTTCTTTCCGGCCGCAACCAGTTCCTCGTATACCTTGTGGAACTGGTCCCTCACATCGACGCGCTGACCGGGATCGTTTTGCATGTCGTACAAATCACCCTGGTATCCGAGCCTGAAACGCTGGCTGCGCACACTGGTCTTCCCAACGAAGTGATTGATGTAAAGCCGGTCAGGCCAGTTTTCAGCGTCCTCGAAAAGCAATGGCTTCAGACTGACCCCATCCATGGGCAACGTACCCGTATCCTTGATACCGGCGAGATCGAGGAGAGTTGGCTTCAAATCGATGCCTCCAGAAATAATATCGGTTTTAGAGCCCGCTTTGATTTTTTCGGGCCAACGAATGAAGAAGGGAGACCGCACGCCGCCTTCATCGACCGTACCTTTACGGCCTTTCATATCATCATTCCAGCGATAGCCGTTAGGCCCGTTGTCCGAGAAATAGATAACGATAGTATTATCGGCAATATCCAGATCATCGAGTTTCTTCATCAGGCGTCCCACGTTCCAGTCGATATTTTCACACATCGCCAGCGCCGCCCTCGCATGGGACATATTCTCTGGCTGATCTTCGCGGGCGCGAAGCGGCAGGTCGTGGTTCTCGAACTTATCCCACCAGCGATCCGGCACCTGCATCGGCGAGTGAGGCGTGCAGTAAGGGAGATAGACAAAGAAAGGTTCCTCTTTGCGCTCTTCGATATAATTCATCGCGCGGTTCGTGAAGTCGTCGATCAAGAACCCTTCTCCGGTAACGATCTGTCCGTTATGCTCCAGCATCGGGGAGTAGTAGTGCCCCCAGTGACCGGAACAGAAACCGTAGTATTCATCGATACCCCGGGCATTCGGATGATACGGTGGCTGCATGCCGTTGTGCCATTTGCCGAATGTTGCAGTGTGGTAGCCCGCGGCTTTGAAATCCTCGAAAACGGTGGTCTCGTCTAAATCCAAACGCTCTTCACCGCGACTCGCTGACTTGACGCCGGTGCGGGGATTGTAGCGACCCGTCATAAACTCAGCGCGAGTCGGCGAGCAAATGGGACTGACATAAAAGCGGTCGAATGCCATGCCTTCCGCTGCGAGTCGGTCGATATTCGGGGTGCTTAAATTCGTATTGCCGTGAACGCTCAGATCGCCCCACCCCTGATCGTCGGTCAGGATAACAATGACGTTCGGTTTATCCGTCTTTGAATCCGCCCGGGCTTCACCCTGATTTAGGATCGAAAGCGCGAACAGCGCCACAATGGAAAAATGTATACAAAATAGTTTTCTTGGTTTCTTCATGGTCCTATATCTCCTAGAATCTTATAACTAGCCTTCCCTATCTATACCCCCCGGAAGGAAAACGTTATTTCCTATTCTTTTTCGGTTACAGTAGAAAATATCGAGTTCAAAGAAAGTCCGGCCGAGGCAACAGGAGCAATCAGACTGAAGGCGTTGACTGAAAACTCTCTCGGCACGGGCTGTGACTCCCCAAATACGATATACCTTCACCCGGCCTGGACCTGGCGACTCGCCCTCCATTCGGATCGATGGTTTCGAACCCAATCGATCAACGCCCGATCGAAACCGATATCCTTCCCTGCCTTCTCAGACTCGAGCCATTTGTGCCTCAGAATCTCTTCCCTTTCCGCCAGAAATTCTTGATACACGCTTGAGTTATTGGGGAAGTCTACGGCTGTTCGTTCTTTTCCCATATATCGAATAGATTAAAGAAACACATTCTTTTTGGCGGGTGGAATTAGCTTCGGGCGCTTTTCGCCGCCGGTTTTTGACACTCGACGGTTCGTTTTTAACTAAGAGAGCGTCTAATAAGTCAGAATGTGCCCGCACTCCAACATTCAGCACATGGCATAGATGACCTGAGGGCGGTCTTCTTTTATGGCTTCATCTTGATTTCCTCGATCAGCCATTTGGTGAAGCCGAGCTTGGAGTGAGGATCCGTTTCGGGACCGCAGGGGCGCATGCGGCCTGAGCCGTGAGGGAAAATGTTCAGGTAGTAGTGCATCTTTGGGTGATGCTTCGGCAGGCCTTCTTCCCAGAACTTGATCAGCCAGTCGCGCTCTACGAACTCATAGTACTTCACTTTATCGGCTTTCCAGATGACGGGGCCGTAGTAGAAGATATATTCTTTTCCTTGGTCGAGGGTCCATTTCGCTCCTTGGATAATCTTCTCCGGCTTTCCCCAGCCGGTTTCACGCGGCCAGTGGCGATTGAATTGGTGAGATTCGTAAGCGATGCCTTCGACCTTGTCCATGATAGGCTGAAAGCGTTTGTCGGTCGCGAAGAAATCGGGGTGCTGCACCATCTGGATCAGCTTGTAGTTGTCTTTCTTCAGGATTCCCTGCCGGTAAGCGTTTTTGAAGAGGGCGCGGATGTCGTCGATGTCTTTCTCGAAAAGGATACGCGTGTCCTCCTTGAACGGCCCGGGCTTCGCATCCTTGAATCCCCGATGTATGACGAGATCGTATTCGCGGCAGATCAGGATGTGCTCGACGATGCCACCTTTATCTTCCCAGCCCTTTATCTTATGGACGAGCTGGTTCTTCTTGGGGTCGAGGTCATCGTATTTGGCGGCGGATCCCCAATAATGCTCGAAGAACATACGCTTCGTTTTGAAGTCGCCATCGAGCCAACCTTTTACGGTGTCGATGTGCTCGGCAACGAAAGGGTAGTGCCCTTTCTGGGCTTCATAGGTGGGCGTGTTTCTCCAACTGCCGCCGTGGTTCGATTTCCAATCGGCTTCATCGCGAGGGAGAGGGCGTAAGCCGACGAGGCCATGACTCGGGCCCTCTGCATCGTTCTCGTTGGCGAATGCCATACAGCAGTAGACGAGTAGAATTGATAAGCTTATGAGAAATCGCTTTTTCATTCTTTAGTTTGAAGAGGCCTTCAATTTTTCATGCCCGAGACGATCGATTCGCTGTACCGGAGTTCGCCGGTGAATGCATCGTAGTATTTGAAAATCACTTGAGGATGCGGATAGGCAAACCAGCGCTCGTCGCCTCGTTGCAAGGGACTGTTAAATACGTTATTCACTTGCACGACGCAATAAGTAGGATGCTGCCGCTCTAAGCGTGGGATGTCCGCATGCGTATAGGTCGACCAGCGAATGTCGCATTCGCGCGGGCCGTACTTGAATTTACCGTTGGCCGGTCGATTCGCCTCGTCCTTTTCAGGCACGTGATTAATCGAATTCGCCGGTCCGGATGCGAACTCCCAAACGTTGGGTGTGATGTTTATGGCGAAGCTATTGTGCAGATCGCCCGTCAGCATGAAAAACTGCTTCTCCTGGCGCCCCTCGAAGAACCGAATCAAATCTTCGCGTTCCTCGATAAACACCGTCCAAGCATCGTCCTTGGCGACCGCGACGTTCTTGTCCGAAGCCCCGCCGCTGCCCACGTGGGGAATCATGAAATCGACCGACGACGCCATAAAATAGAAATCGGCATCCGAACGATCGATCGATTCCTTGAGCCACTTCAGTTGCTGCTTCCCCAGAATGGTCGCTCCTGGCTGAGCGGGATTGCTAACGTCGTGTAGCGATCGATGCGAACGCGTATCGAGCAGGAAGAACTCGCAGTTCGCTACGCGAAAGGAACCGTAAGACCGGCGGCCGACGGAATAGGACGCATCGCCGTTGGCACGCGCCGCGGGCTCGATGCGCAAGCGATGGTCGTCGATCACTTCGACGATTTCGTAGACGCCCGCGTTCGGGTCTCCAGGCTCGGCATCCAAAACGCTCGACTGAACGCCATCGGTCGGCTTGCCCCAGTGAACCATCAGGTTGGAGTAATCCTCCATTTCAATACTCTTAAACGAGGCATTCGGATCGTGCAGCACATCGCTCCCCTTTTTGAAGCGCGCCTTTCCGAATCGTGATGCCTGATCATGGGCGACCGGATTCGCCCAGCCAAGGTAGTCGAACCACGCCTTTACCGCCGTATCGCGAAAGACCGCTCTCCGATCCACGTACCCTGTTTCGCCTGTGGCGTAGGTATCGTTGATCAACTCGTGATCGTCGAAGGTGTAGAAGCTCGGCACCCGACTGTGCCACTCCATCATATTGCGACCGCGCGCCATATAGGTTTTATAGTTTTCCCACACGCCTACGACTGCGGGAGCAATATCGACGATATCCGGCTTTTCGCTTGGTCCTAAGCGCTGCTGGCTCATCCACGCGTCCACCGGGAAATCCCTATCCTCCTCGTATAGCCAGTCGCCATTCATGATGGCGAAATGCACCTTGTCCTCCACCTGATCATTCAGAGTATCGTAAATCGGCATGCTGGGCCCAACCCCATGAATCGGATTCTGATTCTGGCAGGACACGAACTCGAACTGGAAATTGAACAAGCCTTCCGGATTGTTCTCTTCGTCCACGTATTCCGCCGAATCGGGCAAGGTGCGGAAGGTTCCGGATAGGCCCTTATCCACGGTATAGTAGTAGAGCGTGTCCGGGTACAGGTTCGTAAGCGTTATGATCGCGGTATTGTCGTTCTCCAAAACCGTATCCACATAATCGGACACCATCAGCTGCTTGAATCGCTCTGTACCGTAACGTACCGAGACCTCTCCCGGAAGATTGGTGCGGACCCAAATGCTCATCGTGGTAGGACCGGGTCGCCCGAGTATCGGTCCATGAGTCACCTTGAAATCCGAGTACGTCGTATCGGAGAAGACGCTCGGAGACACAACGCCCATAAGGACCACTAGAAAAAACGTCCTAACAAGGGTACTCAAAGATAGTATTTTTGTATTCATAATAATTATATGTTTATTCACTTCGCAGCTAAAATGGGTAGCGGGGGGGGGACCCCCCGCCCCCCAAAAATTTAGAAATTGGGGGGCCGGGCAAGGCCCCCGACAAAAAT
>CAZFUD010000181.1:8191-8549 GCA_964521705.1 uncultured Opitutaceae bacterium
GCTGGTATCCCCCCCGCTACCTTAATTATTTGGTAAGACAGAACATTTCCTTTCCTCTCCTCACATAAAAGCCGAAGCCAGTTTGGACCAAGCCAGCCAGAGTCCTGCAACCAAAAGGCCAAAGGCCGACAGCCAGAGAAAGAAATCCCACAGCTTAGTGGGTCGCAAAGCGGGAATCGCGTGCTTATAGCGAAAGTAGATTGCCGCGAACCCTAGCATCGGAAGCAGGAAGGCCTGCATGGTTCCCGCCAGGAGAACCAGTTCCTTAGGTTTCGGGTAGAGCCAGAAGAAGAGAAAGCTGACAATCGGAAAGGCCAAGCAAAGGCCTTTGATCCAATTCCGATCCTGTTTCGGATCG
>CAZFUD010000182.1:0-8489 GCA_964521705.1 uncultured Opitutaceae bacterium
GAGATGCCTTTACAGCGGGAACACGGGCAAAGCTTAAAGAAATGGGTCATGAGATGCGCGAGCGTCCTCCCATCGGTCGAGTAGACGCGATCCTCATATTGACCGACGGCCGTCTTGAAGGAGGCGCGGACCCTCGAGGGGATGATGCCGCATCCGGATTCTAGAAATTGGCTTATTTCCAGAGAGGCGAATCGTAGACACCGCTTTCGAATAATGTCTGGATTTCCTCTTTCACCAAAGGCAGATCTTCACGATGGGTCACGCCTAGCCAACAGCTTGAGCAGTCAAGGATCTTCGCCTTGGCCTGGCCGGCTCGAATGAGCTCGTCTACCGTGAAAGGGAGATAGAATTCACCACCCTGCTCGGGATCATAGGCGGAAAGAAAATCGGATAGTAATCCCTCAAGAGTCGAGAGAAACTTTGACGGAAATCCCCAGCAGTTTAGCGAGACTCTAGCGTCAACGGATAGTTTCACTTCCTCACCAGCATCGTTCACTCCCAATATCGAACCCAGGTCCGATGATCGCCTAATATTCGTGTGTTCTTCAACCGATTTCAAGGTCGCGGCCTCATTAGCGTGGCAAATCCCTCGAGAAACTGATCCGTGTCTCGACAGGGTTTTCTCTAGCTCGTATCCAACCAGAGCATACTCATTATCATTAGGCGGCCCGCTAAGGAACTGGCCCAGCGACTCGAATGCGCTCCGACCATAGAAATCGTCGGCATTGATCACAGCAAATGGCTCCACTATCGAATTTCTAGCGGCATAGACCGCATGGCCGGTCCCCCAAGGCTTTGATCGCGCTTCCGCCAATTCCGATCTGGAGGGCAAATCCTGCAACCTCTGAAATGCGAACTCCACATCAATGTGTTCCGCGTAGCGCCGCTTTACGGCCTCGAAAGCCTCCAACATTTCTTCTCGAATCACGAAGACCGCCTTTCCAAAACCGTTCTGCACGGCGTCGTGCACGGAAAAGTCGAGAATCCATTCGCCACTTGGCCCTATAGGTTCGATCTGTTTCAGACCTCCAAATCGGCTGCCCATTCCCGCTGCCAATACCAGCAATGTCGGTTTCATGCCTAGTTTGTCTGCGTTTCCCCCCAAGCTTTGCAATGGCGAAATCCATTTTTGAAGCGATTCATAGCGTACCTACGGAAAACCGGGCTTGCCACAGCAAATGCCCATACCTACCTCTGGGGCGTTGACACCATTATGGATTCTAAATACCTCGGCAAACAGGTAGCCCAACCAATTGAGGAGCTGGATTTCTTCCCTGCCCCTGACGGGATCGGCAGCATCACACTGACCTCGGATGAAGTTGCCAGTTCTTGTCCCATTACCGGACAACCCGATTTCTACACCGTTAAAATCGAGTACCGTCCAAATGAACGCTGCATTGAATCCAAGAGTTTGAAACTCTATTTATGGCGTTTCGCAAAGACACCCGTTTTCGCGGAGAAATTAGCAGCCGAAATCAGGGATCGAGTAGTCCGCGATATCATTCCAATGACCTGTCGAGTTACCACGATCCAGAAACCGCGAGGCGGCATTAGCATCGAAACCGTAGCGGAGTACCCAACCCCCGAGTAAGCGAATGGCTGATTCAAAGGGGCCCACTGTATGAATTTTCTGGATAAACTTGAGAAGAGATTCGGGTCGCTGGCGATCCATAATATAGCTATCTACATTGTGGCCGGGCAGGTAGGCATATGGCTTCTATCTTTTGGCTATGTAAATTTGGACGGCTCGAACGCCCTGCTGGAAAGAATGCTGTTCGATTCCAGACTCGTTCTGCAGGGCGAGATCTGGCGAATTTTCGCATTTCCGCTCATTCCTCCTTTCGCCCATCCCATATTCCTAATCTTCGCTTGGTACATATTCTATATGATATCCAGCGCCCTGGAGAGCCAATGGGGCGCTTTCCGACTCAATCTCTACATGATCATTGGGGCGATGTTAGGCATGGCAGCCGGTTTTCTCTTGCCGGGAGTTCCCATCTCCAACGCGATTTGGGGGCAAACGATCTTCCTGGCTTTCGCCTACCTCTTCCCGGATTTCGAACTGCGACTGTTTTTCATTCTACCGGTCAAAGTACGGTGGCTTGGCTGGATCGCCTGGGCATACCTCGCTCTTCTGTTTTTCTCGAATCCTTTCTGGCAAACGAAAGTCTTCATCATCGCGAGCGTATCGAATTATTTCCTATTCTTCACCAAAGATATCCTGCATACATTCCAATCGAAAAAGCGGGTTGCTCACATGAAGGCCGAGAAAGAAAAATTCGAGGCCGAAGCCTTTCATACCTGCTCCGTCTGCGGGGCGACCGATAAGTCCCACCCCGACCGGGACTTCCGCTATCGAGGTGATGCCTGCATCTGCGAAGTTTGCCTAGAAAAGGAAAAGACCGAAGCTCAGGGCGAGGCGTAGCTTTTGAAACAGACTATTTTCAACCCGTCGCAGATGTGTATACTGGCAGCGACCAGTTTTCCCGCAAACGCGAATCAGACTGAGCCGCATGTCGCTGAAATAAAGGTTTCCACACACGTTGGTCTGTCTCCCCCAATCCATTCCCTCATTTCTCAAAGCATCGCATCCTCGCAATCCATCCATCTGTCTCGGACACGCATTTCGGTAACCTTACCGAAATAAGTGTCCCAGTAGGGTTCATCGATACTTGTAGAGGTCGACTGCTAGCGGATGAATTCCTCGCGGCAATTTCTAAGGAATCCTGGTTCCCAATATGTCCCCCATTTTAGCGTAGACCTCTGTCGAATTCGCCGAATGGCCGATCAGGTCTTCTGCCAACTGCACACGACCTTTCTCGAAAATGGTCGCTACGCACGAACCTCCGAAGGCAAAATAGCCAAGCTCACTGCCCTTGCTCAATCTGCCTCCTTCTTGAAGAGTCATGTGGATACGACCAACGCATGTCGCTCCAATAGGGACAAATGCAACCATGCCTAAATTTTCGGTTTCAATAAGGGCTAAAACCCGCTTGTTGCTCCAAAGATAAGACATCCGGTTTCTAAGGGCTATCGGGCTCACGCTGTAAAGAGGCCCCGGAATCTGCTCGATCCGATTCAATCTCCCTCCAACTGGTGAGTGGAAGCGGTGGTAGTCTACAGGACACAGTCTGGAAATCACCATAGATCCGCCCGCAAACCGCTCTGCCTGCTCCGCGCTTCCTAGAAAGCCCTGCAAATCAAAGCTCTGCCCTTTGGCGTAAATCCGTTCCACTTTTGATAGATCAGGGATCGCTAGATGCCTTCCATCGGCAGGAAGGGCAACCACTTCCTCATCTTCCGCGACAGGCCGAGCGCCCGGTCCCAGTTTCCGATAGAAAAACTCGTTGAACGTTCGATATCCTTCCGGGCCTTGGCCATAATCCACCATCGAGATTCGATACTCTTCAATAAAGGGTTCGATCTTATTTCGACTTGTTGGGCGGTCCATTCGCCAACCATACCAGGCGCTGAATAGAGAACGCTTAACAAGGAGCCAAAGGGCTAGTCGGCCGAAAGGGTTTTCGTAGGTCCATCGCAAATACGACTCGCCATAGATCGACTCCGACTCAATCGCTTCGGTATATCGATTAAAGAACTGGATAGGATTGGCCAAAATCTAAGCGTTAGGACTAAACCGTTCCGGGAGTGCGAGCAAAGGGAATGACATCGCGAATGTTGGCCACGCCCGTCACGAACATTAGCAAACGCTCGAATCCCAAGCCGAAACCAGCATGGGGAACACTTCCGTATCTCCTTAGATCCACATACCAGCTATACTCCTCTTGGCTAATGCTGTGCGTCTTCATATTTTCGAGAAGCCGTTCCAATCTCTCCTCCCGTTGGCTGCCACCGATTATCTCGCCGATTCCGGGCACGAGCACGTCCATTGCAGCTACGGTTTTGTCATCATCGTTGCTCCTCATATAGAACGGTTTCAAGTCTTTGGGGTAATCGTAAACGGTCACCGGGCTCTTGAAGTGCTCCTCGGTCAGGTACCGCTCATGCTCGGACTGCAAATTCGAACCCCAAACTACGGGGAATTCCCATTCCCTCCCTGAATTATGGAGAATGTGAACCGCCTCCGTGTAAGAGACTCGATGAAATGGCCGTTCGACAACGAACCTCAGCCGTTCCTCCAAGGTCTTGTCAACGAATTGGAAGAACAGCGCCAAATCGTCCTGACACGAATCGAGCGTGTCTTTGATGACCCACTTAACGAAGTCCTCCGCCCATCCCATATCTTGCTCCAGATCGCAAAAGGCGATTTCCGGTTCCACCATCCAAAACTCGCTGGCATGTCTGGACGTATTGGAATTTTCAGCGCGAAACGTGGGACCGAATGTATAGATCTTGCCAAGGGAGGTAGCGAACGCCTCGCCTTCCAGCTGGCCACTAACGGTAAGGAACGTTGGCTGGGAAAAGAAGTCCTGAGAAAAGTCCAACAGGCCATCCTCCGATCTTGGAGGTTCGTGCATGTCCAGGGTAGTCACCTTAAACAAATCGCCCGCGCCTTCGCAATCGCTAGCTGTTATGATCGGGGTATTGACGTAGAAAAAACCATGCTCCTGGAAAAAGCGATGAATGGCATAGGCCAAGCGGCTCCTAACTCTGAATACGGCTCCAAATAGATTGGCTCGAGGTCTCAAGTGGGAGATCTCCCGGAGAAACTCCATGGAGTGTCGCTTTTTCTGAAGCGGGTAGGTCTCGCAAGAGTCGCCTATGAGCGAAACTTCCTTGGCCGCCGCTTCCCATTTTTGCCCTTTCCCCTGCGAGGGAACGAGATTTCCCCGAACGGACACTGACGCTCCCGTACGAACCACCTTGAGCCCTTCGTACCCGGGCGTATCCTCCGTCACGACAACTTGAATATTCTTTAAGCAGGATCCATCATTCAGCTCCAGGAAGAAGAAGTTCTTGGAATCCCTTCGCGTGCGAACCCACCCTTGGATAAAAACATCGCTCCGTTCTGATTCGCTTTCTAACAGACTAGCGATTTCATCGCGTTTTTTTGTCATAGTTTGATCCTAACGCACTCGCCTAACCAAAGCATAGGTTAGCAAGACCATAAAGATATTGGGAGCCCAAGCGGCAACTTCCGGAGCGAGGACTTGCTGCTTCCCCAAGGAGTTAAGTACGCTCGTCATAATATAGTATCCAAAAAATAATGCTATGGACTTGGACACGCCCACCGCGGGATTGACCCGCACTCCAGATACCGCGAACGGAATAGCCAGCCCCGTAACGATCAAGCAACTGGCAGCTCCCGCCATTAGAGCATGCATCCGAACTTGGTAGTCCAGCACCTTGGGATTTTCCGTTATGGAAAAATTGTCGGTAATCTTTTTCAACTCCAGGAAGGAAAGATCCTTGGGTCGTTCGCCAAAGAGCAGCATCAAGCTGGGATCGTCACCAAGCTCCTCTGTCTCCAGTTTCTCGAAAGGCAAGGTGCGCAGCAATTCTCCGTCCTCAGCTGCATACTGGCTATCCCTCCCTTCCAGAAAAATCCAGTACTTGTCGTCCTCGCTGTAATATCCGGTTTCAGCCGTGATACGCCTTACCTCGCGCCGTTCATCGTCCATAAGCGAAACGGTTAGCCCGAAGCCCATTTGCTTGTATTCGCTAAACCGATTGATGAACCACATTCGATTGTCTTTCCGATTGTCGAAGGCTAGATTGTAGACAAGACCCACCTTTTCCGAGCCCTCTACTTCCGCTTGCCGTTCCCACTCGAGCGTATCCATTAGTTTACGCGAAGCTTCAACCGACCAGGGAATCAGGCTAGCGTTTAGATACCACAACCCCACCGAAAGGCCCAATCCTGCGAACCACAAGGTTCGGGTTATTCGCGATACGCTCATTCCAGCTGTTCGAAACGCGATAAACTCGTTATTCCGGTGCAATAACCCGAGCGCGTATAAAATGGATACCAAGATAGCGGCTGGCAGCGATATTGTCAGAAAGCTTGGAGCCAACACCATATAGTAAAAAATGATCTGGCCGAAATCCGCGTCGTAGAAGAGCAGATCCGAGAAGCTGTCCTGCACTTCCACAATCAGTTGCAAACCGAACATCGCCCCCAGAACGAGCCCGAAGATCTTCAGCCACTCGAATAGGATGTATCTGTCGACAATTGGAAACATGGAATCGCAAAGCCCATAAAGAGAATACTGGACAACGAAGTCCAGCGTCATGTGCCGAAGATCGTCGCCTCCGAGCCCATCCATTCTTTTTACTGGCCTTCAACTTGACCATCTCTAAAACCCTCAAGCCATGACTTCCTCTTTCCCCAAAGAGACCTGGAATTCGCGAATTGGAATAATTCTAGCCGTATCCGGCAGCGCCGTAGGTCTCGGAAACTTCCTTCGCTTCCCAGGACTCGCTTCCAAGCATGGCGGCGGCGCCTTCATGCTGGCCTACTTCATTTCCTTCCTGATTATCGGCCTCTCGATATGCTGGGCGGAATGGGCCATGGGACGGGCCGGCGGTCAGAAGGGATACAATTCCAGCCCAGGCATTCTCGGGGCCATAACCGGCCGCAAGAATCTAAAGTACCTGGGCGTTCTTGGGGTGCTGGTGCCAGTGATGATCTACATGTACTACGTCTACATTGAGGCGTGGTGCCTGGGATACGCTGTCAATTTCATGGCTGGTAATCTCGATTTTCAAAGCGGCGACGAAGCCAGCGCCTTCTTCGGGAGTTTCGTGGGCATCAGTGATAACGGGGCCGCCTTCGGATTCGGCATCAAGCAGGTGGGATTTTTTCTCGTCGCGGTCTTTCTACTTAATTTCTTCCTGATCTATCGGGGCCTTTCCAGGGGAATCGAACTCTTCTGCAAATACGCGATGCCCGCCCTCATAATCCTAGCTCTCGTCGTTCTAGTGAGGGTGATGACGCTGGGAACTCCAGATCCTGGCAATCCCGATCTGAATGTCTCGAACGGCCTCGGCTATATGTGGAACCCGACAAAAGTGTTCCTGGAAGAGCAGACGGCCGGAGGCGGTTGGCAGAAGGTCAGTGAGATCGTCGGCGAACGCTCGTTAAGCAACGCCGTCGAAGAGGCGTCAGCGAGCCCTAGCATGCGCGTACGAGAAATATCGCTGCCCGAGCAGCTAACGAATTTCCAATTGTGGCTGGACGCCGCAGGACAAATATTCTTCTCCCTCAGCATCGGCTTTGGCGTCATTATCAATTACGCGAGCTACCTGAAACGAAAGGACGATGTCGTCCTTAGCGGGCTCGCCGCAACATCGGCAAACGAATTTTGCGAGGTAGGCCTGGGAGGATTGATGACCGTTCCAGCCGCCTTCGCTTTCCTGGGTGTCGCCGGAGCTACTGGGTCCACTCTCGGATTGGGTTTCAACGCCCTGCCCATGGTATTCAGTTCAATGCCGGCAGGGCAACTTTTCGGGTTCCTGTTCTTCTTCCTGCTTTTCCTGGCCGCGGTCACTAGTTCCCTCTCCATGCTCCAGCCCGGGATCGCTTTTCTCGAGGAATCCATGGAGATCGGTCGCCATCGATCTGTTGCCGTGCTCGGAGTCATTACCGCAATCGGGAGCGGATTTGTCGTCTATTTTAGCAAGGACTTAAAGGCTCTAGACACCATCGACTTCTGGGTGGGGACCTTCTTGATCTTCGTGCTAGCCACCGTGCAGATCATCATCTTCGGATGGGTAATCGGAATCAAACGCGGTCTGAAAATGGCCAACCAAGGCGCGTCATTTCCGGTACCCAAAATCTACGGGTTTATCATGAAATTCATAACGCCCGCATTCCTGCTCACGATTTTCGCCCTTTGGACGACGCAAAACGTATTTGGATACAACATCATAACGGGCCAACAAGAGTACTCTTCTTATTGGAAAGACCTCTTCATCGAGCCAAATGGCGTGGCCCGATTCAGCGTATTGCTAATAATCATCGTCGCGTCTTTCATCGTCTTCTTGGCGACAATCGCCAATAAGTTCAAGTTTCAGAACGAAGGAGAGAACAAGTCATGACCTTAGGTGGATGGATCATAATGCTGATATCGGTGGGTTCGGTCACCTCTCTGTTCTGCTGGTGCATTTACAAAGTGCTGTCGACTCCAGAAGAGGAAGAGAAGATACACGGCTTCGAAATCGAGACGCCAGATACCGAGCATAAGTAAGCAACTTTGTTGTCACACTCTCAGCAAGCGCCTTAAAATCAAATTTCGAGTAGCGTGGGAAATTGCCAGGGCTGATTATCCGTAGTCAGCCGCAGCTGTTGAGCTCTACTAATTCGGCTGACTAGGGATAGTCAGACCAGCCAGCCGAAGTTCGGCCAAGATCTCTTTTCCGGGGGGCATCCGAAAATTGAACTTGAAGCCCCCTTCTCCGCGCGTAACCGAATAGACGCTTCACAACTAATAAGCATTTACTCTCATGAGCGCAACCAATGTAGAAAAACATGAGTTCCAAGCGGAAATTAAGCAGCTCTTGGATATCGTTATCCATTCGCTTTACAC
>CAZFUD010000183.1:0-8456 GCA_964521705.1 uncultured Opitutaceae bacterium
GCTCCACGGATATCCGGTTCAAGAGGCTCGACGTCGGGCGGGGGCGGGGAGGGTGGTGTGCCGAGGATGTTCTCTAGGACCCATATCCCTCGGATTACCGGAGAGGTATCGATCCCGTTGGCGCTGGCGGTAAGAATACTGGCGTGACCCATTAAGCCCCCACGTCGTGGATTCGATTTAAGCGACACTTTGCGAAAATCGGCTCCATTGATTCCCTCGATTCCGTAAAGGCGGGCTAAGCCTCCATTCACGAAGGTGAAATCCGAATCGAGAAATGTCCTTAGAGGAAGATTCTCTTGGAGCACGTGCCGGAAGAAAGTTTGCGTTTCTGTCTTCATGGCTTCTTCCAGTCCATCGACGTAATAGTTGGTGAATTCTTTATAGCTGGGCGGCATTGTGCCCAATTTGTAGAGTTCCAGCCAACGTGAGGTGAAGGTATTGGTGAAGGCTTTGGAGCGCTTATCGGCTAGCAGGCGCATCGTTTGGCGTTGTAGGACTTTCGGGTCCGTTAAACTGCCATCAGCTGCTGTATCCAAAAGTTCCTTGTCGGGTCGATTGGACCAGAGAAAATAACTCAGACGGGAGGCTAGGGCATAGCTATCGAGCGTGCCTTCGGGCTCCTGCAAATAGAGAAAGTCAGGGGAGCAGAGAACGGCCCGAAAACCGATCTTGAGAGCCTCGAAAGCGCCAGCTCCTGACTCGTGTTCGTTATTCACGAGTCCATGCAGGATATCCAGTTTATCATCGCTAACGGGTCGGCGAAAGGCATCGCTGGCGAATCGACGCAGAATCGCTCGAGTATTGCCCATGCTTGGCTCGAACTGGCCGAACAAGGCTTGATAGCTTGGTGAAGGCCAGCTTTCGTAGAAAGGGCCTTGCAGATCGATTTCAAAAACTCGGATTCGAGGCCCTTCGTATCCACGATAGAATGCCGCCCAGCCGTCGCGGCGATTGAACTTGTTAGAAGTTCCCTCAGTGGTCAGGACATCGCCGACTTCCGTAGCGATCTTTTTAGCTACAGCATCGATGCGTCGCTGTTCAGCTTCCTCGATTGGGTAGGGGTAGATTCCGTCACCGGGTATGGTCCAATTATGGATAAACTCCTGAAAGTGCTCTGGGTAATTGCGGACGAGGGTCTTACGGATTGGCTTTACGCGATTAGGGCCATTGGGAAAGGTCAGCCGGGGCTGATAGCCTTCGTCGAGCCATATGCGAGCCTCGTACCATTCTGGGGCCTCGTCAGCGATGACGAATCGAGCGACCTTTTTATCGGATGAGGTGCGGAACTCGAGTTCACCGTATTGACGTGATCCTGCGATGACGTCGACGCGTAGCGGTTCGCTCTTACGGGTTCCCACGATTTCTTCGGGATAGGGATAGACTCGATTGATGGCTTGGGCCTTGAAGCGCAAGTTGTAGTAGCCGCTTTCGGTTACGCCTTGTTCCAGCTTTTCCAACCACAGAAAGCCATCCTGATCCGTAGTGTTTTTCCGGATATGCTGAAACTCGCCAGCCACATCCTTTCCGTCCCATCGGTTTCGGGCCGTGTAGAAAGGGGCATCGAAGTGATAGGATTCTATCTTAGGTTTTGGGCCCATGCGGGAAGCCTGCTCGATGTAGGCCTCAGCGGCATCAAGATATCCTTGTAGAAGGAAATCGGAGGTGATCAGGGCGGATCCAATGTTATTGAAATTCTCTTCGGTCTCATCGGGAGGGAAGGATTCGGTGGGATCGGCGAGCGTGTCTTCGAGCTTGAGAAGGTCGCGGACGGTTCTGTTGTATTCGTCACGATTGAGTCGCCGGAGAACCGTCTTCCGATCCGTACTTTTAGCTTCCGCGTAGGCTATCTCTAAACGTCCTGTGATCCAATCGATTACCTGTTGGCGTTCTCGGGCGCCTGGCTGCTTTTTTTCTTCGGGGGGCATGTCTCCCAAGTTCATGAGGTCGGCGATATCCTGCCAGAGGATGATCGATTCCGAGTCCCGAAAATCGTTCGTCAATGTATCGTAGCGGCGATCACCCTTTTGTTTATCCGGTCCGTGACAACTGATACAATAGGTATCCAAGAATGGCTGCACGGTATCTGCATAGAATGCTTCGCTCGCGATTGATGGGGATCCTTGAGTCAGAGAAACACCCAAGAAGGGAAAGAGGCCGAGAAAGAACTTGATGATGCGATTCCTCATGCGATTTCCAGGCCTGTGAGAGTGCCGGTACCTTTATTGAACGCGTCAATTTCGAGTCCGAAACGCTGCAGCATGGATCCATACAAATTGCAGAGAGGCACGCGCTTGTGGCTGTCTTTGGGGTAAATTTTGTGCTCGCCATGCTTGAAGCCTCCGCCGGCTAGGAGTACCGGCAAGTTCTTATTGGAATGAGAACTGCCATTGCCCATGCCGCTGCCCAAGAGCACCATCGTGCGATCGAACAGACTGGTTCCGTCAGGCTCTTTGATGGTCTTCAGCCGATCTAGGAACCGGGCCATTTGCTTGACCTGAAACTCCTCGATTATGAAGAGGCCTCGGCGCAGCTTTTCCGCTTTGCCGTGATGGGAGAAGCCATGATAACTTCCAACTAGTCCTAGGTCCGCTGTATTGATATTCCCAGGAATGCCGAGGGTCGCAACACGCGCCGAATCCGTCTCTAGAGCGAGGGCCAGCAAATCGTAAAAGGCCGGCACTGTGTAGCTGAGATCGCCTTCGCCCGGCTCCTGGAAATCGACTTTCGGCTTCGGTTTGTGCAGCCACTCGCGCGACATGCCGAGCTTTCGTTCGACCTCCCGAACCGAGTTCAAGTACTCGTCGAGCTTTTCCTGATCGGCCTTGCCGAGTTGTCGGCTGAGAATCTTGGCCTGACCGTTTACCGCGTCGAGAATGCTCTCGTTGACGTCGTAGGCGGATTGCCGCTTGGCCAGAAGTTTGGGATCATCTTGAACAAAGAGGGCTTTGAAGAGATCTCGGGCCTTCGTAACCGGGGGCACATTGACCCCGTTGCGGGTCCAAGATAGCTTGCACTTCAGATCGCCATCGCCTTCGCCAGTTGATAGAACGAGTGATGAGTAGCGGGTGCGAGCTCCGACAAATTCCGCGGCTCGCTGATCGATGGAGATGTTTCCTTCCGGCCAGTCCGAGGCATCCTGATCCTTTATACCGCTAAGGAAGGCGTGGACCGCGCTGTGTCCGCCAGATACGTCGTGATCGAGATTCGAGAATACAGTGAAATCCTTGCGATGACGCTCCAAAGGTCGCAGCAACGGGGTCAGCTTATAGTCGCTACCACCTTGAGAGGGAAAAAAGCTATCGGGCATGAGCCCCAGGGGATTGGAAATCCCGACCAGCCGCATTGGCGAGCCAACCTCGCTAGATTTGCCGGCGGCTCCAACCGCCGCTCGAGCCATGGGGCCCATAGCTTCCAAGAAGGGTAAGGCCATGGCCACTCCCGTTCCTCTCAAAAATGCGCGGCGGTTCAGTCGTTTTGGCATAGTATAATATTTGTTGGGATCGATGCGGGGTCAAGTTTCAGGAAAACGAGTGTAATTCTAACATTTTGGTTTTCCTCGTTAGACGGGCTTTGGGGACTCAGACGGTGGATTTCGCTGAAAATTTTTGGCATATCACCCATTTTGAACACAAATCACATTATTCGCACAATAAGCATTATGTCTAATTATTATTCTTATGTCGAAGAGGCACTCTTTAGATTTACAATTGGGGCTACCCTGTTGGTAAGGATGAAGGATGAAATGGGCTAAGCGTGATGTTTCCTATCTGCCGTAGGCACTCACCAGTTCATCCCTCGTATTTCATACTTCATCCTTATCGAACCATCCTCAATGAAGAAAGCTGCGGATGCCGGTGTGCGTGAGGGTCATGCCGTAATCGTTGCAGGCCTCGACAATGTGCTCAGTTCGGAGGGATCCCCCGGTTTCGACGACGTGTTTGATGTTTGAGCGATTGGCCCGATCGATGTTGTCGCGAAACGGGATAAAGGCGTCGCTGCCCAGGCAAATGTCCTGATACTGTCGATTCCATTCCAGTCGCTCTTCTCGAGTTATTGGCTCTGGCTGCGTATTGAAATTCTGGAGCATGGCGTTCTCTTCCTTAGAACTGAGCGAGTCCCAGAGCAAGTATTGGTCAATTAGGTTGGTTTTATCGACTTTCTTCATGCGGTCTTTGAAATCGAGGCCTCGCACCTTTGGGTGCCGTTGCAAAAACCATTTGTCCGCTTTGTCGCAGGCCAATCTGGTGCAGTGGATGCGTGATTGTTGCCCGGCTCCGACCCCAACTATTTGACCGTCGTAGGCGACGCTGATGGAGTTCGATTGGGTGTACTTAAGGGATATGGCGGCCACCAGTAATGATTCGAGCGTCGACTCGCTTAGGTCTTTATTATCTGAAACGACGTTCTCCAGATCCGCCTTGGTGATGAGCCGACTATTGCGCGTTTGGGTTAGGCCGATTCCAAAGATCTCTCGGGATTCATCTCCCTCAGGCATGAAGTCGTAGTCCATTTCCAGAATGACGAATCCGCCCTTCTTCTTGCCCTTGAGAATTTCCAAGGCATCCGGTTCGTAAGCCGGGGCGATGATGAGATCGGATACTTCAGTCTTAAGAAACTGGGCCAGACTGACGTCGACGGTATCGCTGACCGCTAAAGCATCGCCGAATGAACAGAGCCGGTCCCCGCCCCTAGCCCTTACATAGGCGCTGGCCACCTCGGAAAAATCCGTGGTTTTAAGAAATTGGGATTCTTTGAAGGCTTCGTCGATCGGTTTGCCGATGGCGACTCCGGCTGGGCTAACATGCTTGTAGGAAGCGGCTGACGCTTTGCCTGCGGCTTCCTTTAATTCCCGGACCAGTTGCCAGGACGTTAAGGCATCGAGCATATTGATGTAGCCGGGAGCCCCATTAAGGATCCTGAGTGGAGACGGGCTTGGTAGCTCGAGAGATGCGTTTGTCTGGTGTGGATTAGTTCCGTAGCGGAGAGAAATCATAGGGCTCCTTGCTAATGGGTAATCAGGGACCTTGAAAAGGGAGAAAAACGGAATCTGTAAGAATAATCACGGATTTGCCAGCATCGGCTCCCTCTTTGAACGGCCTCGGTCGCTCTATTTTCTGAGGGAAAACATCGAATAATGTGAATATCTTGGACTAATTGGGCGTCCAAAATTGACAGAGGCAAAGAAATGGTAACGGTTCTGCGCCGTGGAGTTGGCTGGGCTGACTTCTAAACTCGACATGCCACGCCCCAAGATTTATCGGGTAACTGAAAATGACAGATACGAACCCCTCTAGTGAACTTTCAAATTCGGGCGAATGCTGCGGACCTGATTCCGCCTCATTTTTCGCCTACCTAATTCTCCGCGTTTGGCTTGGGCTAAGAGCTTTGGTCACCGGAATAGAAAAATTCTCCGCAACGGTCAGCAAAGAAGTCCCCATGGGGGCCGAGGACGGCGGTGTCGCCATCCCAGGTCTGGTCACGGAAGTGAAAGTAAAGGAATATGGCTTTTCCCATTATCAGGGAGTTCCTGAGCCCCTTTACGAAGCCCTAGCTGATGAGCCCTTGATGCCCGGATTCGCCCTCTCAATTTATTCCGGATTGCTGGGATATGCTCTGGTAGCGGTAGGCATCATGATTCTCGCCGGAATCTACTCGCGCATCGCCCTACTCGTCTCCGGCCTTATTTGGGCGAGCTTGTCGGTCGGCCTCATATTGCTCAAGCAGGATGCTGGTATCGCGTGGCTTGGCATGCATGTCGCTTTGACCGTTGGAGCCCTGCTCTTAGTGAAACATAACCGATTCTCAGTGGTCGGAAACTAACACCTTACAATCTAGCTACTATGAACGATTCCTTGATATCCAATATTGCAGTTGGCCGTCGCCAATTTCTGAAGACGGGCGCCCTCGCTAGCGGAGGTATCCTACTGGCCCCTTCGATCATGAAGGCCCAGTCTTCACCCAATGGGAAAATCAATTTGGCCATTCTAGGCTATGGCAAGCAGGGCGAGGTTCTAACGACCTCCATGCTGGAAATACCCAATCCGCCCTTCCACATCGTGGCAGTGGCCGACATTTGGAAGAACAGTATCGGCAAGTGCCGTAGCGCCTTGCGGACCCACAATCCAGGACTGAAGTGGTACTTTGATTACCGTGAGTTGATCGCGGCAAAGGACGAATTGGATTTGGATGCGATAATTATCGCTACTCCTGATTTCTGGCATGCTCGTCACACGAACGCCTGCTTGGAAGCAGGGCTGCATGTCTATTGCGAGAAGATGATGGCTAAGACGCCAGAGGAGGCTCGCTCGATGGTGAGAACCGCTAAGGAAACTGGGCAGCTGCTGCAAATCGGCCACCAAAGGCGAAGCAACCCACGCTATCTGCACGCCTATCACAATCTCACTATGCGGGCAAAACTGCTCGGCCGCTTTACGACAGCGAACGGACAATGGAATCGTTCAGCTAAGCCGTTTCGCGAAGTGAATCCGAGGATCGCCGTCGACCAGGCCGTCCTCGAGGAAAATGGATTCGAAAACATGGAGCAGTTCCTGAATTGGCGTTGGTTCCGCGACCTAAGCGGGGGCCCAATTTCTGACTTGGGATCTCACCAAATCGATATCTTCAACTGGTTTTTTAATTCTCTGCCTAAGAGCGTCATGGCCAGTGGAGGCAATGACTATTTCCAAGGCCGCGAATGGTATGACAACGTGATGGTTCTCTATGAGTATGACACGCCAGATGGCCCTGCTCGAGCGTTTTACCAAACCTTGGCGACAACCGGTGCCGGCGGCGGATACTATGAGTATTTCATGGGTGACGAAGGCGCCATGCGCATGTCGGAAAATCCTGCCTTCACCAAGATGTACCGCGAAGCCGGCGCTCCCGACTGGGACGAATGGGCCGACAAGGGATTCATCCGAAAGGAAGAAGCTGCAGCAGCCAAAGTCCAGACCAAGGTTGACGTGCGCGAGTCCGCTCCGCCTGACGCCTACGACATTCCGATCGTGTTGGACAAGAAGCCGCATACGCCCCACTTGGAGAACTTCTTTGCGGCCATTAATGGCAAGGCCAACTTAAACTCGGACGGCGAACACACCTTTAAAAGCGAAATGGCTATCTTCCGAGTGAACGAGGCCGTTGCCGCTCGCAAGGCAATCGAATTCACCGAAGACGACTTCAAAGTGTGAGAGTATCCAGAATTTCTGATAAAATTAGAAAGACCAATATTATGAAATCCAAATTAATTTCGCTTATCGCCATCGGGGCGATATCTATTTCGGCTTTCGCCGCCCACCACGGTGGGAAAAAGCCGCTGGCTCTCGAATTTCCACCGCCGTTCCTGATCGGAACGCCGGTTCAGGTGAACCTGCCTCACCTGGAAACTCCTGGAACGCCTCCTCCAGTAATTATGGCGCCGGAAGGAGTCTCCAATCTGGCGGGCGGTAAAGAAGTCTCATCCAGCGATGATTTCCCGATTATTGGCGGTCTCGACTATGTTACTGACGGTGACAAGGAATCGGAAGAAGGCTACTTCGTTGAGTTGGCTCCAGGAACGCAGTGGATTCAGATCGATCTGGAAAATTCCGCGACAATTTACGGAGTTGGTATTTGGCACTTCCACACGCAGAAGCGCGCCTATCACGATGTGATTGTGCAAATTTCCGATGACGAGTCCTTCGAAAGTGGCGTTAAGACCGTTTTCAATAACGACCACGATAATTCCTCTGGATTTGGTAAAGGTGACGATAAAGCCTACTTGGAGACCAATGAAGGCAAGCTCGTCGATGCCAAGGGATCGAAGGGCCGCTACGTACGGATTTACGGAGCAGGCAATACCAGCAACGAAATGAACCACTTCGTGGAAGTCGAAGTGTTCGGCGTTGCCAACTAATCGAGTCCGAGGAACCAATTTTCAAAAACGCGTCCGGGAAGTGCCCTGGGCGCGTTTTTTTGTCACTCTGGGTGGCATGCGATCTCCGATCGCATACGAAGGGCAGAATAGGCTTCTAGCCTGTTTTCAATATTTTTATGTACAGGCAGGATGCCTGCGCTACTTCCTATTTGGGCATTCGAATATCCCCTGCCCCTTTAATTCCCTCGGGGCTTGCCCTACAGCCTTATTCTCTCGAACGTTGGGTTCTCGTTAACTCAAAAAGCGGTCTGCTATCGAACTACCAAAAACAAGCATTCTACCTGTATATGGCATTGCCTGCATTGCCGTGATCGTCTGCGGCCTCTTTCTGCGCATCGAGAACTCTCAGGCGCGGATCCTTCATTCGGATGAAGCAGTGCAAGCCTATCAACTCTGGGAATTGATGGAGACAGGCGAATATCGGTATGACCCGGAAGACAAGCACGGTCCCCTGCTCTACTATTTCGCATCGGCCTTGAACAAGGGATTGGGGATAGAAAGCGCGGAGTTAAGCCGAGTAAGTCTACGCTTATTGCCGATTCTG
>CAZFUD010000184.1:0-8353 GCA_964521705.1 uncultured Opitutaceae bacterium
AGGCGAAGGTAACGCTTTCGATTCCAGCGTGGGAACAGGCATCCATTACCTTTACCACCATCTCGTGTGGGGTTTTGTCGTTGGGGGCTATCGTGATTCTTGCTTCTACCAAATTCGCTTCGCTGGCTTGCCGGAAGCGATGCAGCATGGTTTCCAAATCCCGGTAGCGAAGAGCGCTTGGGTTATCGTATGGATAGGCGTTCACAATTGCCTGACCGTCTTCCCTGACCTGGACAATTTGCTCGTCAGGCACTTCCAAGGGTTCGGCCTGCTTGATCGTACCCGGCAGATTGAAGCTGATGTCCGTCTCCTGTTTTTCAATCGTGGCGCTGACCAGGAAATAGAAAAGGAGCAGAAAAACGACGTCGATCAACGGCGAAATTGGCAGCTCGGCCACGAGTCCCCGCTTCGATCGTTTCGCTTTAGCTGTTTGGTGGCGCCGACTCATTCTCCTTGAAAGGCTCCGTAAATATAGTCGCTGATTCCCGCTTCGCTAGCTGCCGTCATGGCTTTGCGGATATCGGCGAAGGCCGTTTTCCTATCTGCCCGGATGCGGAGTTTTATCCCTGGGCTTTGCTCTGAAAGTATGGATAGGCGTCCTGCAAGTTCAGAATCGGAAATCGAAACCCCGCCCAGATAATAGGTTCCATCCTTTTGAATAGATAACAGTAAGCGGTTGGAAAGGTCTTTCGGTGTTTCGCTGGATGTCGATTCTGGCAAGTCCAATTGCACTCGGTGGCCCGCTTGCGAAAGCGAGCTTACGCACATGAAAAACACCAGCAGCAGAAAGACCATGTCGATCATGGGCGCCATCGGCACATGGGATACGTCGCGCCGTTTAAAGGAGAGTTGGGGTTTCCTTCGTTTCACCAGGGTATCGAGTTTCCTCGATTGTCGATAAAACGGCCTGAATCGGCGGGTGTCAATGATTGGATGGCGACCATCATATTGGAAACGGATTCCTCGACGGAAAGATCGGCGCCGGATCCTCCCATGTCGGTTGCGACCCAGCCGGGGCTTATGGAAACTACCAGTCGACTCGTTGATCCTAAGGAACGAGCGAGTCGTACGGTGAGCATGTTCAAGGCTGCTTTGCTCATCGAGTAGGAATCTCCGTCGGACATGCCCTCGCCGCCCCACTCCAAAGATCCGAGCCCCGATGATAGCTGAATTATCTTAGCGTTCTCTGTCAAAAGCGTATCGAGAGCCTGAACAAGGAGCGCTGGACCTATCATATTCGTATCAAAAGTATCCGCGAATCGCCTACGCGTCCAATTTCCGAAGGCCTCATTCTCGAGAACGCCGGCATTGGATATCAGGATATCGACGGTTTCGCCATTCTCCTCCAGGTGCGAAACAAGCTGGAAAATGCTCTCATCGGAAGCGAGATCCAAGGAATGGATCGATAGATTAGAAAATCGGTTTGCCAAGCTCCCCAGGGCTTCCGCTTTCGATGGATTTCGGCAGGTCGCCAAAACGCTTGATCCCGTCTCAGCATAGGCCCGAGCGAAACCTAGCCCAATTCCTCGATTGGCCCCTGTGATGAGTACGGGCATCGATCAAGTCTGGACGGTATCGCCAGACTCTTTCTGCCAGGCAGCGTATCCACCTTTGAGATTCCAGACATTTTCGAATCCCGCTTTCATAAGGTGTTTGCAGGCGATGCGACTGGAGACGCCACGGTAGCAATAGCAAACGATGGGTTTCGACTGGTCGTTGGTTTCCACGAAATATTCGATCTTCCCTTTGTCGGCGAGCAGGGCTCCCGTCGCGTGGGATTTCTCGTAGTCAGTAGGGCGGCGGACATCATAAAGAAGCGCGCCCGCTTCCTTTATAAGCTTCTTGGCATCTTCTACGGAGATTTGCTTGATTCGATTCCAAAACATACTCTGACAAAAGTCTATAAACCGGCACCTTCTTGTCGAACTCGATTTGCATCCAACTCAAATATCGGATAACTAGGCTCGTATCCAATAATGCGAATCACCGCTCTCTGCAATGGGGGCGACTCACGGCAAACTGGAAAACAAAGCGAATTCGAGCTATCGCGCCCACAAAGCAGCGCAGGCATCTTGCCTGTCTCCTCATCTCTTGCATACACAGGCAAGATGCCTGTGCTGCTCTCATAAATGGCCTCCCGGTCCATCGATAGGCTCAGGGTATCAAGAATTATGGAACCGAGGACGGTAGCTACCTTAATGGCGTCGAGGCTTGCCCCGGCGATCCTAACTGAATAGATCTTTTCCCATGCCCTTTCTTTCTTCCCGACCCTGTCTGCTTGTTGGAATCGCCGCGCTCGGTACCTTCATTTCCCACCTCCCTCTGGCTACCGCGGAAAATTCGCCTCCCGACGACGGCAAACTGAATATTGTCGTTTTTGGAGCCCATCCAGATGATGCGGAATTAGAGGCTGGTGGAACGGCGGCTCTATGGGCTGCCGCCGGGCACCACGTCAAATTCGTTTCTACGACGAATGGAGACATCGGCCATGCCCGTGAGGCAGGCGCTCCACTTGCTCGTCGCCGAACCGAGGAGGTGAAGCGAGCCGACGCCATTCTTGGCGTGGAGGCCACCGAGGTGTATGACATTCACGATGGGGAAATCATGCCGACTTTGGAAAATCGCCGCAAGATCACCAAGACGATTCGCGAGTGGAAAGCGGACGTTGTCATCGCCCACCGCCCCAACGATTATCATCCAGATCATCGATACACAGGTATTTTGGTGCAGGACGCTGCCTTCATGGTAATCGTTAAATCCTTCATGCCTCTAGTCCCCAATCTCACCAAGAATCCGGTTTTCCTATACACGGAAGACGGCTTTCAAAAACCTAACCCCATGGATCCCGACATCGTGGTGAGCATCGATTCCGTCATCGACCAGAAGATAGACGCTCTTTGGGAACTTGAGTCTCAGATAGAGAGCTACTGGGCGACGCGAGATTTCGAATCCGTCCTTCCCGTTCCAGCTTCGGGTCCGGAAAGGGAAGCTCGAAAAGCTCGGCTAGCTCAGCGAATGAAGCTACGCTATGGCAACATCGCCAATCGCTTTCGAGCCAAGCTGACAGAACTCTATGGTCGGAAGATTGGTTCGGAGGTAAAATACGCAGAGGCCTTCGAACTATGCGAGTACGGTCGCCAGCCTAGCAGGGACGAGCTAATGGAATTATTTCCCTTCTTCGGGGAATGAGAGCCTTTTTGCGGCTGCTTGAAGACAAGCAGTCCTAACATCGGCTCGGCGAACCGAATATACATACGTTAGGGCTGCTTATCCCTAAGCAGCCGAGCGCCAACCCATTCGGCTGGTTGCGGAGAACCAGCCCTACCCTAATACCACTTACGAAAACCCCGATTCAATCCGGGAGGGCGAAAGCGTAGACATAGTCGCCCGATTTGGTGGGGGCTACTTTTTGGCCCCCTCCTGCGCAGACAACGACGTATTGCTTGCCGTCGACTTCGTAGGTCGAAGGCGTTGCGTAACCGCCGAAGGGAAGTTGAAACTCCCAGAGTACGTTGCCTGTTTCTGTATCGAAGGCTCGAAATTTCTCATCCGCCGTGGCTCCGATGAAAATCACCCCGCCACGTGTGGCCACTGCTCCTCCAAAATTCCGCGTGCCAGTATTACGTATGCCCATCTCTACAAGCTTGGGATACTCGCCAAGGGGCACTTTCCATTTGATCGATCCGTCGTTGAGGTCAACAGCGGCCAAGTTCCCATAGGGGGGTGTAAAAAGAGGCATTCCGTCATCATCGATGAAACGAATGTACCCATTTAGTAAGTATACTGTTTTCGTTGCTTGTCCCTCGAAGTTTGAAGGCGATCTATCCGGATTTTCGATGTATTTCAATAGTCCATCCAGTTGCTCTTCAGAGAAACTCTTGTAGGGCTGCATGGCCCCTTTGCCGTTGAGTATGATGGAACGCAGTTCGCTATCGGTTTTAGTCGAGTCGGCTAAAGACGGTATAGCTGGGGGTAGCCCTTTTAATTCGAGCCCGTGGCAAGAAGCGCAATTGAGCTGATAAAGGGCCTTTCCTCTTTCGTACTCATTGAGTAGCGAATCGTCTTCCAGCATCACCGTCGGATGCAGCTTCATGAGATTCGAACTCTCGTTGACGTTTACGTAGAGCAATTTACTTTCCGTATCGAAGGAGGTGCCATGGTATTCCATGCCGCCTGACATGCCAGGAAAGAGCACGTGTCCACGCGTGCTAGGCGGTGTAAACATTTCAGACGGGCCAAAATTCGCGAAGACCACCAAGGCTTTTGCTCGCGCTTCCGGCGTGCGATCCGTCAAATCGTCTTTGGTGAAGCCTTGTCGGGTAAGCGGAGGCGGCTTCAGTGGGAATGGCTGTGTTGGCCACGCTTCTTCACCAGGAACGTCAGAAGCGGGTACGGGTCGTTCCTCCACTGGGAACAAGGGTTCCCCGGTTTCCCGATCCAATACAAACAAATACCCCATTTTAGTCATCTGCACCACTGCGTCTCGAGGCGCCTCATCTATATCAAGCTCCACCAAAATTGGGGCGGGAGGATTGTCCATGTCCCAAATGTCGTGATGGACTGTTTGGAAGTGCCAAATCCGTTCACCCGTTCTGGCATTCAGCGCTAGGACGCAATTTCCGAATAGGTTAATACCCTTGCGGTTAGCTCCATAAAAATCATAAGTCGGCGACCCCGTGGCGGCGAAGACCCACCCCCGCTCTTCATCTACAGTTAGGCCGCCCCAAGGATTGGCGCCACCATAGGTTTCGCCTTCCACGAACTCCCAAGTATCGTAGCCGTATTCGCCCTCTTTTGGGATAGTATGGAAAATCCATTCGAAGGCACCAGTTCGAGCATTGTAGGCTCGGATGTACCCAGGAGAGGATCCAAAACCCTCACCCACTCGAGTCCCCAAAATAAGGTAGTCTTCGAAAACAGCGCAGGGAGTGGTCAAAGACGTATCCACCTTTTCAGGATCCAAGCCGAGATTTTTTCTAAAGTCGATGCGTCCATTCTCGCCAAATTCAGTGATAAGCGTTCCGTCTTTGGCGCTTACGGCGTAAAGAAATGAATCCGTAGAGAAAAAGATACGCTGCTCTACACCATCTGACCAATAGGAGGCCCCGCGGCTAATTACGGCATAATCGCTGTTTTTCTGTTCCTCGGTTCTGGGATCGTATTTCCACTTAAGCTCGCCCGTGGCTGCATCCAAGGCAGTGAGCTGACCTGCGGGTGAAACGAAGTAAAGCAAGCCGTCTATGATGATGGGATTCGATTGAATTGCCGAACGATCTGTAGCATCGCCGGTTTGGTAGGCCCAAGCTACCTCTAGCTCCTCAACGTTTTCCCTATTGATTTGCTCAAGAGAGGAAAACTGGTTCGAGCGCTGGTCGCCACGGTAGATCCCCCAATCGCGATCATTGTCGAGGTCCTTGACGGTCTTGATGCTTGGCCGATCGGAGCAGCTCGAGAGCAGGATACAGGTGACTGAAACGATCGCGTAAAATGGCTTGATGCGTTGAGGCATGATTCTGCTAGGGTCTAGCGGAATTGTCTTAAATAAAACAAACTCTTTCGAACTGTAGGCGCCATCGGTGATCGCACTACGTGGTCAGCGACCGCGTCTACAATTGGACTCCGTTCCAATAGCGCTGCAACCTTCAACGGTTCTCGTACCAGACAACGTTGCCTGACCAATGTCCGGCTACTAGAAAATCTAGGTCTCCATCGCCATCCATGTCTTCGGCTCGGAGATCGTAGGATCCCTGATTCACGCCGACGAGATGCTTGGTGAAACTTCCTTCTCCGTCGTTCTCATACCAGAGCATGTCGCCGGTCTGGAAGCGGCCGCAAGTGGCTCCATCGAGATCGCCATCGCCATCTAGGTCTTGGAGAACGAGACTGTGGGGCCCCACGTTTTTCGGGTCGATCTCGATCGGCTGAAACTCCGGCCCCTTGAACCACATTAAGCCGACCCCATGGCCCCGGGAAGCCAGGAAATCTACCTGCCCATCGCCATTCAGGTCGCCGGGAAGAATGTTGGAGGCGCCCCGTTCGGTGACCGACAGTATTCGTTTCTCCCATTGATAAGTCGGATTTTCAGGCTGTATCCAATAAGCGAACCATTCGCCATCAGGAAACCCAATACCTCCTTTAGCCCCGGCCGCGATCTCAGGCCGGCCATCGCCATTTACATCGCCGAATCCCATATAGTGCGATCCGCCAGGAGCATCCCTATTGGCAAATACGTGCCGTGTCCATTTGTCTGAACGTCTTAGGTTTTTAGGTGTTTCCATCCAAGTTATGGAAAAGGGAATCCCGGTGTTCTCTGGTCCTCGGCCGGAATTGGCTATTAGATCTCTTCTGCCATCTCCGTTTACATCGCCTGTAATCAGACAGTGGGTACCAAGGATAATGTCATCTACCGTGCGGTATTTCCACGGTTCTCCTGAGAAGGGATCGTCCGGACATTCAAGCCAAAATACCGTATTGTTCGAACCGACAAAATCATCGTCTCCATCGCCGTCGACATCCAGGAGGCAAGAATGGATACAGTTGTCGCGCGGACGGCTCCGGGAGAGCCCCGTCTTAAACTGATGAATGACCGTTGAATTCCAATTTGGACCGCGATGCAGAACGACGTTTCCCCCATAGGAGGCGATAACATCACGGTGCCCATCACCGTCGAAATCCGAGCTCACCGCTGAATTGATGTCTCCGGATCCAGATAGCACGATTGTGTGCTTTCTCCAATTGAGGACCTTGTTGTTTCTTGGGAGGGCATCCCACAAGCGGACATTATCATACTCGATAGATCCTTCCTTGCCGCGGGATTTCAGGTTACCCCAGGCTTTGGGCACATCTAAGCGAGCATGCCGCATTATTAACGTAGGACCTCCTTCGATTTGGGCTAGGACTTCATTGCTACGCGTTTCCAGCATAACACGATACCAATGATCGCGTTGAACGTTCCAATCCGCTCGATCAAGTATTTGGTCTTTGTCTCCTTCGATCTGCGAGTTCCGATCCTTCTGCAGCGCTACGCCGTCTTCAACACTGAGAGTGAGGCGAAAAATATGCCCGGTCGTTTCTTTGGTCGTTCCTTCATTGAATCCAATATGGGCCGCTTTAAGACCGCCGCTGATCTTTACCGACATTTCCAATATGCAATCGCGGGCCGGTACTTTCAGGGTCATACTCGGCGTGGCCCCGGTATGATTATCCCGACTTTCCTGGAAGGCCTTTGTTGATGGAATCCCCAAATAAGAGCCATCCCGCGTCGTCCAGCGCGTCCCGTGCAAGGCCTGCCATTCAGGCTTGGCTTCCGATCCCTCAAACCGATCCTCGAAGAGCAAATCTCCTTTTCGCGAGATCAAGGGCTCTAGGCCAATAGCGCTATGGAATCCGAGAATAAGGATAAAGACGGGGCAAAGCGTTTTCATCTACCGAATATCACTAGCTTGTTCTCGAGTGACCAGAAATTTCGACTAAGGGCATGGATACTCTAATTCAAGTCTGTTAGTACGGTCGACGATAGCGTCACGATTTCCTCGGCTACGATTCGGACTTTGGGCTGCGTGGGCGAATCCATTAAAGATCCTCGCAGTAATGTAGTGCACGGATCCTGCCTGTGTGCTCGGAAGATGAGGAACACAGGCTGGAAGTCTATGCTACCTTTTTCATTCAGCAACAAAGCAAGCCCCGGGGTAATTTACCGTGGGGAAAGATACTAGATTTCTCTGAATGTGTCGCTGGTGACAATCAATTCCACCAAATCCCTAAGTCCGTAGCCTCGATCCCCCAATTTCGAAACGATATCTTCCACTGCTGGGCGATCCGAAAAATGGAGTTCCCGTCCGAGCGCGTAGGTAAGCATTTTCTCGGTTAGGCAGCGAGCGAACTGATCTTTCCTCTCCAAAAGGAGCCGCTTTAGTTCATCGACATTGGCGAACGATTCTCCACTAGCCAAGGCTCCGGTTGTATCCACCGGATTGGTGATCATTCCTTGATCATCTTGGTAGTGGGAACGGTGGTTTCCTATAGGATCAAAATTTTCCAGGGCGAAACCGATAGGATCGATTTTCCTATGGCAGTCGGCGCAAGTTTCCACTTTGCGGTGCTTGATTAGCTGATCTCGGATAGTGGTCGCCTCTCGTATATCGGGCTCCAGAGGTTCCACATCTGGCGGAGGTGGCGAAGGGGGCGTCCCCAATATGTTTTCCAGTACCCAAATTCCCCGGACAACTGGGGAGGTCTCTACTCCGTTGGAGGTGGCTGTCAGAATGCTGGCGTGCCCTAGCAAGCCTCCCCGAGAAGAGTCTTTGGGCAACCTAACTTTGCTCAGACGATCGCCGGACACTCCTTGGATTCC
>CAZFUD010000185.1:0-8267 GCA_964521705.1 uncultured Opitutaceae bacterium
TCGCTTGCGGCGACCGCGTATGACGAGAACCTCTTACTTTTGCGGTCGCCGCAAGCGACGACCCTACAATCTGTGGACTTATTGGACACTTTCTAAGGCTACCGATTCCCCTCCTGAGAAACGGTTTTTAGTTCACTGTTTTTACGGATTGAATAGGCGCCCGACTTTTCATGTTGAACCACGGACAAATCAGTCCCTAGCAGCATGCGACTAAAGGCCTCGATCGGCGTGTACCTCCCCCTAATCTTCTTCGTCTCGATCCCCTTCAACATATCAGCAGACAAAAGAAATTCCACCTTGGCCTGTTTGGCCGCAAGCTTGAGCGATTTGATCGCCTCTCCCTTGGGGACATTGAAATAGCGCCGCTCCGCCTTTTTCTCCGACGCGTCCGCTCCCCCTCGAATCAACGCGGCCGTAGACACAAATACCCCCAGCCGCAGAAACCGCCGCCGGCCAACGTTCACATTGGAAAGATCCTTCATTCTTAGTCATTCGAGAGACCCTCTCAGTGATTAAGACGTTTTGGCGGACAAAACCTTACTAAAGGAAATTTCGAAAAAATGGAGAAGGAGCGAAATAAACCCCTTCCCAATAACAACGAGTAAATGGCGGGAATGGCCGGAGCCGCTATTTCCTATTTATCACGCAAAGATTTCGTGAACGGGGGAACCTTTCCCGTCTTCAGTCACGTAGAAGGGGCGGTCCTCGATGGAGAATTCGGTCTTGGGACTGATACCCATGGCAGTCATGATGGTGGCGTGAAGATCGGTTATCGTCACTGGATTCTCGACGGCGACTAACGGGCGTTCATCTGCCGTCTTGCCATACAAAAAACCCTTCTTCACGCCACCACCGAAGAGAGCTACACTGGTCCCGCCGGTAAAGTGACGATGCAGTCCGTAGTGCTTCGCTTCTTCGATGAATTCGCCTTTGAACGCGGCTTGATCGTTCGCCTCAGATCCCGGCTTGCCTTCTATCATCGCGTCGCGGCTAAACTCGGAAGCTACAATGACAAGCGTCCGATCCAGCAAACCCCGTTCTTCGAGGTCCAAAACGAGTTGGGCTATAGGGCGGTCGATTTCTCTGTGCATGCGGGCGACCGTGTCGTGTCCGCCTGCGTGTGTATCCCAGTGGAGGAATGGCACGTACTCGGTCGTCACCTCTACGAAGCGGGCTCCATTCTCGACCAAGCGTCGGGCCAGGAGACATCCTCGACCGAAACGACTTGTGTCGTAACGCTGGCGAATTTCCTTGGGCTCCTTCTCGATGTCGAAGGCCTCGCGCTCCTTCGAGTTGAGTAGCCGGTAAGCGCTTTCCATCGATCGCATTAGCGACTCCTGCTGATAATCGCTCGCGTACTCGCGATGGGGACTGCGATCCACAAGCTTGCGAAACAGCTTGTTCCGATTGACGAAACGCTTGCCAGACATTCCTTCTGGAGGACGAACCGATTGAGCGGCTTGTTCGGGGAACGGCAGGTTCATCGGGCCGTATTCGCTGCCAAAGAAGCCGGCTGTGGTGAAGGCCTTGAGCTCCTCTTTCTCGCCCACGCCTTCCAGGCGCTGACCGATATTGATGAAGGGCGGCATCACTTCGTTGCGAGGACCGAGCACGCGGGCCATCCAAGCGCCAATATGGGGGCAAGCTACGGTCTGCGGGGGTACGTAGCCGGTATGCCAATGGTACTGGTGCCGCGAATGCAGGATGCTGCCCAGGTCGGGTTGCACCGCGGAACGAATCAGTGTACCGCGATCCATGATACGGGCGATGTTCTCCAGCCCGGCGCAAATCTTGATGTCATCTACGACGGTATCGATCGCGGGGAAAGTGCTCAGGACGGAATCGACTGCCATTCCTTTCTCGAAGGGAGCGTAACGTTTCGGGTCGAAGGTTTCCGGCGCTGCCATTCCTCCGCCCATCCAGAGCAGGATACAGGCATCGGCCTTAGCGGCGGGAGTTTCGAGCCCGGCTCCTCTAACCAGTCTTGGCGCGCCCGACATCCAGGCCGCGCTCGAGGCAAGGGCGAGCTTCTTAAGAAAGTCTCTCCTGACAATGGACTCGGGGGCTATCGGATCGATTTCGAATTTCATCTATTCAAAATTGTGGTTCAGGACTATCGAAGAATGAAGAATTCGGGCGTCATCGCCAAGGCCCAAAGCAGGTCGGTTACGGCCTCTGTGTCCGGATTCCGTCCAAGGGCGCCGCGCAGCAAGCGCTGTTCGCTTTTACTCGGAAATCGAGTCATCAGGGTCAGGTAGATGTCGTCGATGAGGGTGGTCGGATCTTTCTCGTGGCGTTCCAGCAATCTGTCCGCTCCGGACCGCAGGTGATCGATCAGCGGGAAGCTCGTCGATAAGTCGACTGCCTCCAAGGTGGTTAGCTCATTCGGTCGAGAGGTGACAATTTGATCCCGATTTGGCCGACCGAGGGCTCGCATCAGACTATTGTTCTTTACGAGAGCGGCCCGCACGGGCTTGTCTCGGCCCACGTAGGCTTTCGCAAGAATCGTCCCGGCACGTTCATTGGTTCCTTTTTCCCATCCAGTATCCTTAGCGATGCGAGCGCGATCCCAGTTACCGGAATCCAGATCGTATTCAGTTAGGTCGGCGGTGTCAGGAGGAATGGAACGGGTTAGCCATTGTTCGTCTGTTTGTATGACCTCATGGCTGCCATCGCTATATTCGAGGCGAATCGCGCAGAAAATCCCCGCTGCGTTAGGCCTGGATCCGGCGTTCTCAGCGCCGATTAACAGGCGGTTCTCCTCAGGATTCATCCGCGACGTGATAACGGCTGCTTTAAGATCCTTCCATCCCCGACCGCTAAAAATCCGCTCACCGTTGAAGATCACTTCGTATTCGAGATCGGCAGCGGCTACGAGGGTTGCAGAGCTTAGCGGTTTCGCTGGCGAAAACGTTCGATAGGCGATGACACGTTCTCCATGAGGAGGCAGTCCATGATCCAGTGAAGCTCCCCATATCCAGGTACTGGGTACTGAAAGTTCTTCAGCCAGACTGTCAGAAACCTTGTCGCGAGCGATTGGCGCATCCATAGCAGCGGGAGCGGCATTGCCGACTCCCCAAACAGCGTCGACGAATTGCTCCGCGGTCAGGCGTTTGGATACCGGTCCACGGTAAACATAGTCGGCACTGTCCCCCTCGTCCAAACTCGAGGCCTGACTTTGGTAGGCATGTGAATTGGCGATTAGACGCAAGGTCCGCTTGATGTCGTATCCATTTTCTTGAAAATCGTAAGCGAGCCAGTCTAGAAGATCAGCATTCCATGGCTCCGTCCCCATTGCGTCTAGCGGATGCACAATGCCCCGTCCCATGAGCTGGGCCCAGAGACGGTTGACTATCGTGCGCGTGACGCGACCGTTTTGAGGGTGAGTGAATAAATCAGCCAACTGCGCTAAGCGTTCGGTCTTGGGAACCGATGGATCGACCTGACCAATTTCCGGAAAGAGCCAAGCGGCCTTTGCCATGACGCCGGTGGGCTTATCGCAACGCGTCAGCTCCAAAGGTTCTTCGGAGTAGACCGCAGCCAGGTTGTAGGAATCCGCAAGAGTCCATTGGTCGATGAAACTGTCGTGGCAAGAAGCGCACTTCAGGTTGATGCCGAGAAAGGACTGGGAAACGCTTTGGGCGAATTGGATGGGAAGGCTTTGGCCCGCGCTGACAACGCCACGCCATTTGATCCCGTCGATGAACCCCGAGCTTTCTTCGTTAGGAGGAGCGATCAACTCGCTGATCATTAGATCGTAGGGCTTGTTCCCCTTAAGCGAGCCATAGAGCCAGCCGCTGATTTGCGAGCGCCCGCCAGTGATGAAGCCAGTACCATCATAGTCATTACGCAGGAGATCGTTCCAGAAGGTCAGCCAATGCTCGGTGTAGTCGATGTCACGGGCCAGAAGGGAATCGATTGCCCGTTGACGTTTATCTGGAGATTTGTCCGACAGGAAGCTTCGCGTTTCCTCAACTGTGGGCAGCAGCCCCACCAAATCCATGGATACGCGACGCAGGAAAGCCGAATCATCGAGCGGCTGGGGAACCGCATAGCCACCCTCAGCCAGATACGCGTCGATGAACCGGTCTACCGGATTGCTCCTTCCCTTCACGACCGGCGGCAGCTCCGGCAAGCGGGGCTTCAAAGGCGGCTCATAGGTTGGTTCGCCAAACGTGAAACCCGGCTCCCATGGAAGTCCCTCGTCAACCCATCGCATCAACAAAGCCACCTCCGCCTCCGGCACGGGTGGCTTTTCGTCGGAGGGCATCCTGTATTCAGGATCCGGATCTTGAATCAATTCGATGAACAACGATTCATCCGCGTTGCCCGGAACGGCTGCTTCGCCTTCGAGGAAAAGTCGTCGATTGTTGATCGAGAAGCCGCCTTCGGCCTCCTCGCCCCCGTGGCACTCCACGCAGTGCCTCTGCAGGACCGGTACAATTTCATGGGCGAAATCGACCGAGTCGGTTTCGGCAACCAAAAGCAAGCGGCCAGACAACAGAATGAACAACGCGATTGAAGTGATCCCTTTTGAAAAAGCCATACAACCTACATTTTTCAAAATCATAGGATTCGATTATTCAGACAGGGGAACATACGGCCGTTCGGTGGCCCAACGTCTATACAGTTCGACATTCCCTTCGACCGCAGCATAAGCCGCTGGGTTTCTCCGATTCCTTTCAATCTGGTATTCCATTTCGTCCAGGGCATGGAAGCCATGTATTCCGAGGCAGCGATCATTTACTCTTCAGTCATATCCTTGGCCGCGTCAATCATAGGCTGGTAATTGAACTTGCGTGGCTCGGCGCCCTTTCTGACATCGTTCTTAAAATCCAACAGCTTGCTGATAAAGGTACATTTCGTCCTTTCCGGCAGGGCGCTATCCACGATACGCCCTATTTTGGCGTTGAAGATCGCATTGACGCAAACAAGCTCATTTCGTTCCGCGTTTTCCACCGCGTCTCGTGAATAATCCGAACATCCTATTTATCCTTCTCGACGATCTTGGGTGGAAAGACCTCGCCTGTTGTGGCAGCGAGTTCTATGAAACGCCTAATCTAGATCGCTTGGCCAGCGAGGGATTGCGCTTCACTAACGCTTATGCCGCCTGCCCGGTATGCTCGCCAACGAGAGCCAGTTTGTTGACCGGCAAGTATCCGGCTACGGTCGGCATAACCGATTGGATCGACTGGGATGGCAGCACCCATCCGGCGCGAGGAAAGGTCGTCGATGTTCCCTATCTCAAGAACCTTCCCCTATCTGAGCATTCACTGGCGCGAGCCTTGAACGAAGGAGGCTACCAGACCTGGCACGTAGGCAAATGGCATTTGGGCGGAGAGGGACATTTGCCTCAGGATCATGGATTCGAGGTAAATATCGGCGGTTGCCAACAAGGCTCCCCATATCCAGGTGGATATTTCAGCCCCTGGGAAATTGAAGCTCTCAAAGATGCGGATACGCCCGAGGGCGTCTACCTTACCGATTACCTAACCGACCGGGCTATTGAGCTCATGCGCGAAAAGGACCATCGACCTTTCTTCCTGAACTTGTGGTACTACACAGTCCATACACCGATCGAGGCCAAGGCGGAAAAGATCAGGAAATACGAAGGCAAGGCCAAGGAGATGGGCCTGGACAAGATGCAAGTTTTCGAGGAGGGGGATCATTTCCCCTGTGAGCACAAGAAAACCAGCCGGATAAGGCGCCGTCTCGTACAATCGGATCCGGTCTACGCAGCTATGATTGAAAGCCTGGATGAGAATGTCGGGCGGCTTTTGGCGGCCGTTGAAGAATCAGGCGAAGCTGAGAATACACTGGTCATTTTC
The DNA here is from genome assembly GCA_964521705.1 of uncultured Opitutaceae bacterium. Classification (GTDB taxonomy): domain Bacteria; phylum Verrucomicrobiota; class Verrucomicrobiia; order Opitutales; family Opitutaceae; genus Pelagisphaera. The sequence continues at coordinate 5,829 of CAZFUD010000185.1, forward strand.
ACCTCGGATAACGGAGGTCTGGCAACCGCCGAGGGATCTCCGACTTGCAACGCGCCTTTAGCTGAAGGGAAAGGCTGGATGTACGAGGGCGGCACGCGGGAACCTTTATTCATTCGATGGCCCGGCAAGATTGAGGCTGATAGCCTTTGCGCGGAACCGGTCACCAGTCCCGACTTTTATCCGACTCTATTGGAAGTGGCGGGCGTGGATCCGATTCCCGAGCAACATGTCGACGGCGTCTCAATGCTTCCTCTGTTTACCGGTGATCCAGGTTTTGAAAGAAAGGCCATCTTCTGGCACTACCCCCATTACGGAAACCAGGGAGGCACTCCAGGATCTTCCGTTCGCATGGGTAATTTCAAGTTGATCGAATTCTTTGAAGATGGACGATTGGAGCTCTACAACCTCAAGGACGATCCTGGAGAGAGGAAGAATCTCGCTGAATTCCACCCTGACAAAGTTGATGAGTTAAAGCAGGTCCTGCACCAGTGGCAGAAATCCGTTGAGGCAAAAATTCCTCAACCAAACCCAGCCACCGCTTCAGGCCCAACCGACTAGGGAAGTAATGAAAGGTAGGTCGTCTCAATGAGGCGACATCCTCCCATTCGACCCACTCAGGATCGATTATAACGTAGCTGATTTGAAACCAAATAATTGAGGGCGTTAAGAAAGCGCCCCCAACAAATCGGATCATCGCTGACGATCAAATCCACTTTTTCATTTACATTAATAGGCTTTTTTGCTGTATTTCTAAAATGAAATTTGATGGTCTCGTTTCCCTTGTAAGCGAGCTTCCCTGGTTTGATCTCCCAATGCTGACTCAGTTAACCGGCGAAGAGAAACGCTCTATCACCGGTCAATTGCACCGTTGGGTAAAAGCTGAAAAGATAATTCCGCTGCGTCGAGGCATGTACACTCTGGCCGATCGTTATCGCCGGAAAACGCTTTCGCCTACAGCGCTGGCAAACGCCCTTTACACTCCGTCGTACTTGTCTTCGCTTTGGGCTCTCAGCTATTACGGTCTCATTCCAGAAAAGGTCGCGACATACACTGGCGTGACCACCCGGGTTCCACGACGATTTACGAACAGGATCGGGTCCTTCCGCTATTTCAATTTAAAACAGCCCTTATTTTTTGGATACGATTCGAAGGTGATCGACGGGCAGGCGATCTTGATCGCCAATCCTGAAAAGGCGCTCTTCGACCATTGGCACTTGAATTCAGGAGAATGGAGCGACGATCGGCTTAGAGGGATGCGCTACCAGCGATTCGACTTGCTTGACACAAAGCGATTGCGCTCCCACGCGGACAGGTTCGATTCTCCTCGATTACATAGAGCTTTGGACGCCTTTCTGCAACTAGAAGAAAACGAGGGAATCGAAATATGAAGGAAACCGCGCTAGCATTGATACGGGAGCTCTCGGATCCGACTGAAAAACTGAATCGCCTGCGTGAGTATCTGCAAGCGTTCATGCTTCGTTCGCTGCATGAAAGTGAGGCCTTCGCATCCATCGCATTTGTGGGGGGAACCGCTTTGCGCTTCCTTCACGGACTTCCCCGGTTTTCTGAAGATCTGGATTTTTCGGTGTATCAAAAGAATTCTTACGAGCCCGTGAAATGGATGGAAAAAGCCAAGCGGGATCTGCTTCGCTCCGGATTCCAAGCCGAGATCCGCTGGAACGATCGGAAAACCGTGCACAGCGGATGGGTCCGAATCAGCGAAATTCTAAAGGAAGCTGGGCTGTCAGCCATGGAAAACCAGAAACTCTCTATCAAGGTCGAGATCGACACACGACCTCCAGAGGGAGAAAATCTTCAACGATCGCTTGTCACGCGACACCTGACCTTCGCCCTGTGCCATTACGATTTGCCCTCGCTTCTTGCCGGCAAATTGCACGCTCTCATTTCACGACCCTATGCGAAGGGTCGCGACTGGTACGACCTCGTATGGCATCTTTCGCACCGGCCCCCTGTACTCCCTAATTTAGAACTTCTGCAGAATGCGTTGAATCAAACGCGCTCTGGCCCAATAATAGATGCCAATAACTGGGTTGAACACCTTCTAAAGAAGCTTGAAACATTGGATGCGAATACGCTTATCGACGATGTAGAAGCCTTTCTGGAACGGTCAAACGACACCGCTCTGCTGACCCACGAGAACCTCACTACCGTTCTAAATGAATTTAGAAGATAGTTCGACGGAGTTCACCATCCTGACACCCCACCACCGAAGATCGCGCTGTAGGTCGTCTCGTCGACCGCGTCCTGCCGACGCTTTACGGGTTCGACGAGGCATCATCCCATGACTAGTCCTCCACTAACGTTTAGCACTGACCCAGTAATGTATCCAGCTTCTTCAGACGCTAAAAATCCGATGGCGGCTGCCACTTCCTCCGGACGGCCAAACCGACCCACAGGAGTTTGCTCAAGCCAATCTTC
>CAZFUD010000186.1:0-8239 GCA_964521705.1 uncultured Opitutaceae bacterium
GTCGGCCTATGCCGAAGAAGTCCTAGGCCGCTTTCTTCGAAGGGCTTACCGTCGTCCCGCTACGGTTGAAGAAATCCAAGAGCCCTTGAAGCTCTTCAATGAGATCCGAAGCGAGTACGACTCTTTCACAGGCACGATCAAAGAGGCTCTGGCGATGGCCCTGATTTCCCCTCAGTTCCTCTACTTGGTTGAACCGAGTGACGAGAATCTGGGTGCTCGCAAGTTGACCGATTTCGAAGTGGCCTCTCGGCTATCCTACTTCCTTTGGAGCACGATGCCCGATGAGGAACTGCTTCAAATCGCGGAAAAGGGACGTCTGCTCAAAGGTCGAAACTTGACCAAGCAGCTCCAACGGATGCTTGAGGATCCGAAATCGAATCGCTTCGTTCAGCGATTCACGGAGCAATGGCTCGATTTGGGCGCCTTGGATCGCGTGGCGATCAATCCCCAGTTTTATCCGGACTTCAATGAACGGGCGATACCGGATATGCGCCGCGAAACCGAGGCTTTCTTCGCTGAGATACTGCGAAATGATCTATCCGCTCTGAATTTCTTGGATTCGGACTTTTCCATGTTGAACGAGCGACTGGCTAAGCACTACGGCATCAGCGGCGTGGTAGGGACCACGATGCAACGGACCCCATTGCCCGCTGATTCGAGAAGGGGTGGTCTAATCACTCAAGGAAGCATGCTCGTCGGCAACTCGACTGGCGAAGATTCCCATCCGATCGACAGAGCTGTTTGGATAATGGAGCGGATCTTGGATGACCCGCCGCCACCGCCTCCGGCCATGGTGCCCGACCTTGACCCCGAAACGCCGGGATTTGCCGAAATGCCGCTCAAGGAGCAGCTAGCCGTACACCGCGAACAGGAGAGCTGCAATAATTGTCACAAGAAGATCGATCCCTGGGGGATTCCTCTGGAGGAGTTTGATGCTACCGGCTTGCGCCGGACAAAGTCGTTGCGCCTGATGGCGAAGGAGAAGGGCGGAGCCCGAACCGAGGAGTTTTACGCCCCGGTGGAAATTTCGGATTTGATGCCTGACGGGGTTGAGATCCAAGGGGCCCAATCCTTAAAAGACTATTTGCTGGAGACCAGGCGCCGCGATTTCGCCCGGGCTATGGTAGCAAAATTGATGGCCTACGGACTGGGGCGAACGCTTGAGTTTTCCGATGAACCGAATATAGAGCAAATAGCTGAGCAATTCGAAAAACGGGATTATCGACTGGATAAACTAATCGAATCTATCGTATTATCCGAATTGTTTCTTACCCGATAAGGGCTGATCGTGAGATTTTTGTCCAAAAAGTTGATTTCACACCGAACAGAATTCTGTAGGAGCGGCCCACGCTGTTCCGACAACCAGGTTGATAATTAGAAGGGCACTCAAATGGCAGACAAATCATGGCATATGGATCGTAGAACATTTCTCAAAGGGACTGGGGTCGTTCTCGGACTGCCGTTCCTGGATTGCATGCGTTCTCCCGCTCAAGCGGCTAAAAGCTCGTCCTTGGCCATGCCCAAACGGATGTGCGCCATCCACTTTCCTTATGGAGCCAGTGTACCTTCGGAAGACCATGAGGATCGCGATTGGGGATGGTTTCCGGTGCGAGAAGGAGACAGCTTCCGTTATACCAAGGTGCTGAAATCCTTGGAGCCGTTACGCGTTCACACCACGGTGATTGGGGGGCTCTCTCATCCTACTGGACGCAAGATAGGTGGTCACGATACAGGAGATATTTTCCTCACCGGGGCCGATTTTAGCGGAGCCAATTTCAAGAACACTATTTCGTTTGACCAGGTAGCAGCGTCGAAGATCGGTGACAATACTCGTTTTGCCTCACTGGCCCTTTCCAGTGATGGGGGCATTGGTATGCCGACCCGATCGAAGACGCTTTCCTTTACGGCATCGGGCCAGCCGATCCCAGGCCTTGATAAGCCGCAATTGATTTTCGACCGCCTTTTTGGTGTTGATGGAGGCACTTTGGCCGAGCAGAGACGGCGCCTGGAAACCGAGTCCAGTTTGCTGGATCGCGTTATGGATCAATCGAGATCACTTCGGAATCGATTGGGAAAGAGCGATCAGGAAAAATACGACGAGTACCTTTCCTCTGTTCGCAATATTGAGCAGCGCGTGGCTCGGAGTCAGCAATGGCTAGACATACCCAAGCCAGACGTCGATGCCTCCGAACTCAATCTCGAGGTAACTCAAGAAGCGCCTCTCGAATACATGGAGACCATGTACGATTTGATGTACCTGGCTTTTCGGACGGATTCGACGCGTGTGATCACTTACATGCTGGGAGCCATGAATGGCAGCACTTCCAATCAATTCTCCAAGGCTTTGGGGCTCGGCACGCAGCACGAATTAGCTCACGGAGCTGGCAAACCAGGCGGATTCATCCGGCAGGGCAAATGGAACGTTTGCTTGGCAGAGAACCTAGCTCGTTTTCTGCAGAAGATGGCGGATACGCCTGAAGGGGACGGAAGCCTGCTGGACAATACGATGGTGCTGATGGGCACTTCCAATAGCCGCACCCATAATAACCACAACTATCCGCTGATTTTCGCAGGAGGCAACAATATGGGCTTCAAGCACAATCAGTACCTTACCTACGAAAAGAATGGCGAAGACATGCCTATGTCCGATCTGCTCTTTACGATGCTAAATCGTATGGGAATATCCGATACTAGTTTCTCGGACAGTGTGGGCGATCTGTCAGAGCTGTACGTTTGAGACGGGGTTTGAAGAGTAGCAGCCGAATAGGAAGTAGAACAGGCATCCTGCCTGTTTGCAGAAGGATAGTTTAACAGGCTGGAAGCCTGTTAAACCATTTGAGGCCGCTCGGAGATCGGCCACTATCATATTGAATGCGATTACCTCGTTTACAACTGCGCCTGAGAAACGACGCTTTTCAGCTGGTTTTTCAGGTCCACGCCCGCGTCGTAAATCATTTGCTCGTTCGACGGAAAGGGGGCGTAGGTAAGACTCTCGAGTCTTCTATAGTGCTCGTCTAGAGCTCTTGAATCCCCTGAATGGGTGCAGTAGTTGTGGCTGAAGACAAAACGGCTTGTTAACGTGTAACTATTGAGAAGCTCATTTCGCTGGAAGGGAAGGTAGTCTACCTTGGCGTCCAATCTAACGGATTTCTCTTGGCTGAATTCCAGCACTCTGGATCGCACGGTGATGTACCGATCCGATCGAACATCATTGCCGTTCTCGTCTTTCAGAACATTTCCGTATTCATCAAGGGCGTAGTCATACCCATCTTTGATGCGTCTCTCCTTAATGATCTCCTTTTCCTGGATACGTTCAGGACTGATGGAGATACCGCGAATGGAGATTCGCATCTCGTAGTCATAGGGAACATCATTAGATGGCTCGCGGTGATGTATGGTCCAAAGCGTGTCGAATTGATTCGATTCAAAGCTCAATAGATCCTCTTCAAGTTTTACAGGCAGGGCGATTTCGGATTCGTTATGCAAGGACACCAAGACGAAATCGGTTCCTTTCATGTGGGCTTCTCGCAATAGCGCTTCCGCGTCACGGTCTCCAGGATTCAACTGCAAAAAGTAATCTATGTTCTCGTAAGCGACACGGGCATCCGCTTTGCTAGGGAGTGACAGACGCTCGCGGGCCTGATCATAAAGGTGGCTAGAAAAGCGTTCTTTCGCCTCCACAATAGCGACATTGTAATTTTCAAATGGCAATTCTACATAACGATTTTCTCGCTTGATGTAGACGGGCAGTATAGGCCGAATCCGCTCCTGTCTCTGCTGTAAACCTTCATACAGGAAGAAGGTCTTCTCCAGAGCTTGCCCATGGTTTTCAAACCCCCAGCGCTCTATGGCTCGAAGATCGCGATCGACGGCTTTGGCGAATGCTTCCTCGAGGATTCGAGCATATTCATCGGTCTTCTTATTGGAACGGTTGCGTTTCAGGACTTCGAGGGCCCGATTGATCGCGTAGTCGTAGTTCCCGGAAGCAACTTCGATTTGAGTCTCTCTTACCGAGCTACAGCTGCTCAAAAGGGTGGCGATCAAAGTAAGCGAAAGCGATTTAGCGGTTGAGATATTCATGGATGGGAGGATTATCGTTGGCCCATATTGTCGGTATATTATTGGGCTATTTTATCTATCGTCGTGTTTTAAGACGCTGTATCCCATCCGTTTATGCGCAGATTTAGTCAGTCCATTAGTGTCGAATCATGCTAATTAATATATAAGTATCTAAATATCAATAAGTTATATTATCTATTGTTCTTGCCTGAAATAGGTTCAATACTCAGAGAGGAGTTTTCTGGATTTATCTTATGAAATCGAAGCCCAAGTCCCTGATAGTTTGCTCATCGGTCATAGTCGCCCTCTGTTTCGGGACGGTTCTGGCGGATTCTCCAATAAAATTAAACGAAGCGATCGACAGCGGACAGCTCCGCAGAGGTCACCATTGGACACCTGATGAAGCTAACCTAAAATTGAAGGAGTACGCCTCGACGTGGCGGGATCGAAAGTCGTGGGAAAAGCGGGCATCGGCGATTCGAGAAGGCATTTTGAAAGGGCTATTTTGGGAGAAAATGCCCGAAAACGTAGGCGATTTCGATCCGATCATCCACAGTCGGCGTAAGATGAAGGGCTACTATGTGGAGAATATCGCTATCAAGAGCTTCCCTGGGTTCTACATTACGGGAAATCTTTACTCGCCGGCGAATCCTTCAGAAAGGAATCCAGCCATTTTATCGCCGCATGGACATGCGGCCAACAAGAGGCTCACAGAAGACGTGCAGAAGCGCTGCGCGGCGTTTGCCCGGATGGGCGCTATCGCCTTCGCTTACGATATGGTGGGCTATGCGGAATCTACGCAAACGACACACAAGATGCCTATCGCGGCGCTCTTGCAGACCTGGAATAGCACACGCGTTCTCGAGTACCTATTATCGCGTCCCGATGTCGACGCGGATAGGATTGGGATGACTGGAGGGTCCGGGGGCGGTACCCAGACCTTTCTCCTTACCGCAATCGATGATCGCATCAAAGTATCGGCTCCTGTAGTACAAGTTTCCGCCCACTTTTTCGGAGGCTGCGTTTGCGAAAGCGGCATGCCGATACACGAAAGCGCAGCCCACCAGACGAACAATGTCGAACTGGCGGCCATGGCGGCTCCTCGTCCATTACTGCTGGTTTCCAACGGAGCGGATTGGACCAGAAATACGCCTCGGATCGAATATCCATACGTTCGAAGCGTTTACGCTTTGTATGATGCCGAGCACAAGGCGGAACATGTTCATTTGTTTGGTGAAGGGCACGATTATGGATATTCGAAACGATCGGCAGTGTATCCATTTGTCGCCCATCATTTGGGTCTTCCATACAAGCGTATCCCTTATGACAACGGTTTCGATGAAAGCTTCGTCACCGTGCTTTCCCCCGATGAGCTTTATGTGTTTAATGACGCCCATCCGCGACCTGCGAACGCCTTGCAAGGAGATAAGGCGGTAATGGCGGCTTTGGGATTCGAGTGAGGTATGTAGGGTAGCACAGGCTTCTAGCCTGTGTACAAACAATCAGGCATGCCTGTTCTGCTCTTCACACGCGCGAAAGCGCCGCGCTACCCGCGATTGACACCGACGTGAACGATTGTTGACGTTGAAGTAGGATGAAACACAGGTTTTTGCTCTATTTCCTTCTATTCTATGTCTTTTCAATATCCGTGTCGGATGCCGATCTGGTAACGATTGAAAATAGCTGGCTTCGCGTTTCTGTAGATCCCTTCGGGGCCGAGTTGCAGAGTATACGTCATATAAATACAGATACGGAGTATCTTTGGCAGGGCGATCCCGACTATTGGGAAAATCGGGCTCCAGTGATGTTTCCGGTGAACGTTCGCTTCAAGGACAACCGGTTTTCCTATAGAGGTAAAAGCTATGAGATGCCCCGGATGGGTTTGGCGGTAATTTCAGAGTTCGAGACCTTTCTCTCGGAAAATGGTGAAGCGGTTACGCTCAGTCTTGCGGCTAACGATATGACTCGAACCCATTATCCTTTCGAGTTTGTATTCGACGTTACCTATCGCTTGGAGGGCAACCGGCTTGTCAATGAATACCAGGTGTCCAACAACGGTTCCGAAACGCTGTATTTCGCGATGGGTGGGCACCCAGGTTTTCGGACACCTTTTAACACAGGCCGTTCGCGGGGAGACTACGAAATCTCCTTTTCCAAGCGACTGAATCTGGATCGCGTGGAGATCAATGACAGCCTCATACAAACCTCGAGGGTCCCCTTCCTGCAAGACGAACGGAAATTCGCTTTAGACGATCCTAGGATTCCCAGCGGCGGCATGTTTCAGGAGGATATGCCTGCTAGGAAGATTGGCGTTGGGTTAGCGGACATGTTGCCCTATGTAACGGTCGTCCTTGGCGACTTCCCCAACGTCAATATCTGGACCCCTCCTGGAATGCCATTCGTGTGTATTGAGCCCATGGTAGCCCACCATGATATCCAGGAGTCCCCGCTGGCTATCGATAAGAAGCCGTTTTTGATTCCAGTGAAGGCGGGAGAAGCGAAAACCTACGCGTTCACGATCATTGTAACCCACAATGGCGATTTGGATTAAGAAGCCGGTCCTGGATGGTCGGTGATTCTGGTAGGGGGCGATCTCACTCCTTCTCCCGCAAATGCGGGATACGGCGGCGCGCGCCGAGGGCCCAACAAAGGTAGCACAGGCTTCCAGCCTGCAGCCCTTTTACCCAGGTACAGGCAGGATGCCAGTGCTACTTACTAATAGTGGCCGCTCGGAGATCGACCGCTACCTAAAGTTTCTAGACTAAACCCAATGCTTGCCTGACTTTCGAAGATCGTTGATACAACCAACCCAACGAATTCGTTTTTCTCCGCCTTAAAGATGGTTGCCTCCCCCAACAGCAATGCTCCGCGACTCCTGGAAATGAAGGAGATCGTTAAAACCTTTCCAGGCGTGAAAGCCCTCAAAGGTGTCTCGCTGGCGCTTAGCAAGGGAGAGGTCCTGGCCCTGGTAGGGGAAAATGGAGCCGGAAAAAGCACGCTCATAAAGGCGCTAGGAGGGGCCCATCTTCCAGATTCGGGTGAGATACGCATCGATGGAGAAGCTGTCACGCTGCGCTCGCCTCATGTTTCGCAACTCGAAGGCATCGCCATAATCTTTCAGGAATTCAACTTGGCGCCTAAACTTAGCGCTCGAGAAAATCTTTTTCTGGGAAAGGAGATCGTTAAGAGCGGTTTTATTGATCGTCGGGCGGAACGAGCCAGAGCGAGGGAATTATTTCAAGAACTTGGAATGTCGATTGATCCGGAGACTCGTTGCCAAGATCTGACTGTTGCCGAGCAACAAACGGTAGAAATCGCGCGGGCGCTGGCATCTGATGCTCGGATTATCGTGATGGACGAGCCTACGGCAGCATTGAGCCAGCAAGAAGTGGACAAGCTCCTATCGATCATCCGTCGCTTGCGAGATGAAGGGATCTCGATCATCTATATTAGCCATAGAATCGAGGAAATCTACGAGATAGCCGATCGAGTGACCGTGCTTCGGGATGGAGAAACGGCGGGCGAGGCGCCCGTTTCCGAAGTATCTAAATCAGAGCTCATCGAATGGATGGTCGGGCGTCCGCTGGAAGAGGAATTTCCTAAACGCTTATCTTCGCTTGGACCGGTAAGGCTAAAAGTGGAAGGGCTTGGGCGCGGAATCTCTGTTAAAGGAGTCAGTTTCGAACTTCGAGTAGGAGAAGTCTTGGGGGTGTCAGGATTGGTGGGATCCGGGAGAACAGAAATGGCTCGCCTGATCTTTGGCGCGGATAATCTGGATACAGGCGAAATCGCAATCAGTGGAGAGGAGCGAATCATCAGGCAGCCTCGAGATGCGATCCGAAATGGCGTTTGTCTGCTAACCGAGAATCGAAAGGAGCAAGGTCTGATATTGATACATTCAGCCCAAGAAAACTTTGGACTCCCAAACTTGAAGGCTTTCAAGAAGGGATTCCTGATCGACGGAAAGGCTGAGGCCCAGGCATTCGATTCAAGCTGTAAGAACTTGAAAATAAAGGTTTCTTCTGGGGTCCAGAAAGCTGGGCAATTATCGGGAGGAAATCAGCAGAAAGTTGTCCTGGCAAAGTGGTTAGAGGGAAATGCGGATATCTTCATTTTCGATGAGCCGACTCGAGGCATCGATGTGGGAGCGAAATACGAAATCTACCTGTTGATTAACGCG
>CAZFUD010000187.1:0-251 GCA_964521705.1 uncultured Opitutaceae bacterium
CAACCGAGCCCTTTTCGAAATCTTCAGCCTGCACGGCGACCTTCAAGTCGTAGTATTTTGACTCGGTGTTCTCCATCAAATCCCTGAAGCGGATAAAATCACCCGTATAGGCAGCGTATCGACCCATTATCGCTACCGCGGTTGATTCGGCGATTTGACGGGCCTCATTGATGGGCTCGCCCTTGCGCGCGCTCTTGATCCAATTGATCAACTCTTGAAATAACTAAACTATTCAAACTGTCCGGAATCGA
>CAZFUD010000187.1:261-2292 GCA_964521705.1 uncultured Opitutaceae bacterium
AACTCTTGAACGTTGCCGTCCTTGTCCATCACGTCGAACTTGGGGATGGAAACGTCTTTTCCCACCAGTTTTCCACCTCCGTTGACTTCACCTTTGGAACCGCGGAAAAATTCTCCCACTCGAGAGTACGCTCCACTTATTTGGCGGCATTGACTGTGGATGTGCACGCCATCGCCATAGTCCAAGTCCAGGCTGAAGAAATCGTAGTTGTTCCCGGTTTCCCTTCGAGCGCGCCCACCGAATCCGACTACTGAAACAGGAGTGCGGCCGAGGAACCAATTAGCTACGTCGATATTGTGCACGTGCTGTTCGCCCAGGTGGTCGCCAGACATTTCCGACCAGTTTAACCAGTTTCGAGCAAGATAGTCGGCATCACTCCACCCCTTTTGACGCTCCCAGATCCAAGGCACGGATCCGTTCCAACTAACTGTGCCTCCGAGGATTTCTCCGATGGCTCCATTCTCAATCTTGGCCGCGTTTTCCATGTACCCAATGGTGTGGCGTCGCTGCGTGCCGGCCAAAATAGCCAATCCCTTTTTCTTAGCCCGCTCTCCAGCAGCTATAACCCGGCGGCACCCAGGCGCATCGACAGCCACCGGCTTTTGCATCAAAACATGCTTACCAGCATCGACCAGAGTATCCAAATGCAAGGGACGGAAGGAGGGAGGCGTTATGAGCATAACGAACTCGGCATCGCTTTCCGCGACTTTCTGATAAGCGTCCCAGCCAACGATGCACTTGTCGCGACTCACACCGTACTTGTCTGCCTGCTCTAAGGCCTTGTCTTGCCTTGTCTTCGAAAGCATCCGCTAATGCTACGAATTCCGCCTCGAGACCAAGCATCTCGCAAGCTTTGATGAAATTGGGAATATCTCGATTAGATCGCCCACCACATCCGATGGTCGCGACTTTCACCTTGCGGTTCTTAGCCGCAGCGGCGCCTGCCGTCGACATGAGGGTTCCAGCTGCAGCAACCGACGTCGCTGCGGTCTTTACGAATTTTCGTCTAGTGAATTCCATAGTACTTTGTGCTCAAAGGGGTGAACGGTTTAGGTACTGCCTCCGCCGCCACTGGCTGCTGCGCTGTCATTAACAACCGCCAAAGAAAGAATTCTTGGCCAAATGTCCAGAGAAGGCTTGGGATTAGCGAAAAATACTAATCGATCCGCAATAAAGATTTAGTAGGAGCCTCGCTGCTTATGCGGTGGAATCCGGACTGGGTACCGATTATCAAAAAATCGAGCCACTACTTATTCAATACGTTTACGAGTCATCCCAAACGCGGGAAACGTCGTAGAACGCTCAGGCCATAGGCCAGAGGTTTACCTTAACGGACCCTCTTGGGTTGACTATGCAAATCTCCTTACGCATTGAACAGCTAAAGATCGTTACCAACTATGAAGTTACCCCCTTCACGTCGCCACTTCCTCAAGTCCTCGGCCGCTCTAACTTGCGGAGCCCTTTTGACCAGAGACCTGAGGGCCGCTCACCACGGCTCCTATTCCCTGCGAGGACGCCTCTACAAGACGCTGAAGATCAATATGATCAAAATAGACGGCCCTCTTTCCGAGCGGTTTCGGGCCGCTAAAAAGGCAGGATTCATGGGCGTGGAAATGAATTCCCCTGGAATGGACGTAGAAGAGACCCGGCAAGCGATAGACGAAAGCGGTTTGCCGGTCGACGGAACCGTCTGCAGTACCCACTGGAAGATTCGCCACTCAAGCCCCGAACCCTCCACCCGGGCGCAGGCTTTGCAGGACTTGAAAACGGCTATTCGCGATACCCATGCGGTCGGCGGCCACACGGTCCTACTTGTTGTTGGTAAAGGCGAGGATGGGCCAGAATCCGAAATCTGGCCTCGTTCAGTAGAGAACATCCGCAAAGCGATACCACTGGCTGCTGAGTTGGGCGTTTCCATCGTCATCGAAAACGTGTGGAATCAATTCCTCTATGATCATGAGGGCGACTCCAATCAGACCGCCGAGCGCTTCGTCAAGTACGTGGACGAATTCGACTCCCCATGGGTTGGCC
>CAZFUD010000187.1:2302-8220 GCA_964521705.1 uncultured Opitutaceae bacterium
ACATCGGTAACCACTGGAAGTATGGATCAATGGGAGACTGGATACGAATGCTCGGCAAACGGATTATCAAGCTCGATGTTAAAGGATTCTCCCGGATCGAAAACAAGTTCATGCAGATTGGCGAAGGTGATATCGATTTCCTAGATGTCCGCGCGGCCCTGCACGAAATCAACTACCATGGATGGGTAGCTGCCGAAGTCAAAGGCGGGGATCTCGCGGAGCTGAAAAAGATATCCGGGCAGATCGATCGGGCGTTCGGACTTTAGAAGCCCGAATCGATTTGTCTTTCCGCTTCCTCGATTATCGCTTCCCTTAGCTCTTCTCGACTGAATTCCTCCAAAATCGGCATTCCGCTCTCGAAGGAAATTACCGCCGTTTCGCCCGAAGCATTCTGGACGGTGACCCCGAACCCGGACACCGTAGCGTAAAAATCGAAATGCATGCGCCGACGGATCCGGGTATTCACGAGCTCAAGCTCCTCCGTCTCCTCGACCAGATTCTTTACGCGATTATAGTCCCCCATAACACCGAATTCCTGTCCGATATCGACCGTTCCAAAGTACAATTGCGATATGAATAGCATTCCCAGGGCGACAATCATTGCCAGGGAAACGCGTACGCTGCGCTGAATCGTTTCTTTGGATAGAGAAAACACGATATTCGGGCATATCCGCAAAATCGGAGTTTTCGCAAGTCGGAATTCAATCCAAAGCGTCGTTAAAGGCAGCCATCCCTTATCGGTCTTCGACCATAGCAACTAACCGGTCCTCCCTACTTGAATACAATTAAAAGCGTGTCAGTCTCGATAAGCCTTAGACATTTCGTCGCGCAGGTCTCGCAGAGCATGGAAACGCTCCGGATAGATATCTTTTAGATTCCGTTTCTCGTAGGGATCTTCCGCCAGGTTGAAGAGGAATTCCCCATCGAGAGGAGATTCTAAGTATTTCCAGTCTTCCAGGCGCACCGCGCTCCATGGCTTTCGCTTCAGTTCCGCGTGAGCGCCAAGCTCCCAATACAAAGGCTTATTATTTTTTCCCAACGCGTTTTCGAGAATCGTTTCTCGGATGCTTTGACCATCAATACTTGCACCGTCGTAAGAGACTCCCGCTATTTCACAAAAGGTCGGGAACAGATCCAGAGATGAGCACACTGCGTTGTTGCTCAAGCCCGCTTCGATTTTGCCGGGCCAACGCATGATGCAAGGTACTTTGATCCCTCCTTCGAAGAGAGTCGCCTTATCTCCTCGGTATGGCAGATTGCTCCCACCGTAAACGGGATCTCCACCATGATCCGTAAGGAAGATGACGAGGGTGTCTTCGTCCAAGCCGCTAGACTTAAGAGCATCCATTACTTTACCAACACCATCATCCATAGAAACTGTCATTGCGGCGAATTCCCGCCGGACTTTGTCTTCGATAAAGTCCACCCGTTTGAGGTCGGCCGCTTGCGGCTGCATGATATTAATCGGCTGCTGAGTGGATGGGCTCCATCCTTTGCCGAAATGGGGAGCATTGTATGCCAAATACAGAAAGAACGGGGCTGAACTGGAATCTCGCTGCTCAAGAAATGAGACGGCCTCCTCCGTGATTAGCTCAGTCGCATAACCATTTTCACTAACGTGGACTTCTTGGTGATACCAATCGGGTATGTTGCCGTAAGTCATCGTGAAAAAGTCGATACAACCACCCGTATGTCCGATAAACGAATTAAATCCGTGACGAGTTGGCAGCAATTCCTTGCTTCCATGACCTAGATGCCACTTCCCGATTAAAGCGGTATCATAGCCACCTTGCCTAAGCTTTTGGGCAATCGTTGTCTCGCCCGTCTGGATCCCCATTTCTTTGTGTTCATCCACCATGAACATCAGAGCGCTCAACAGCTGGTCCTTAGAGCGGCTAGGATTACGCCCCGTAAGCAAGCCATAACGAGAAGGCGTGCAGATAGAAGAAGCCGAGTACCAACATTGGAACGCCACTCCTTCCTTTCCTAAACGGTCGATATGCGGCGTAGGAATCTCGCTGCCGTAACAACCCACGTCGTTGATGCCCTGATCATCCGTAAAGATGAGAACGATGTTCGGACGCTCGTCGGCAATCAAAACTGAACTCAACGAGAAGATTGAAATCAGGGTCAAAACGAATTTGGGGCGACACATCGTTAGACTATGCTCTAGACTTGCGCGCTGAATCAAGCCGTGAATGGAAGTTTAGGTCCTAGCTCTTGCAGCGCCTATCTCAAAACTTCACTTGCGCCTGGGTCCTTGACCGATAGACCTTTAGCTCCTCCTATTTTATGAAACATCGTTACTTAGGAAACTCTGGACTGGCAGTTTCTCGCGTCTGTCTCGGTACTATGACATTTGGCAACAAAAGCTGGGGTTGCGATGAAGCGACTTCTCAAGCGTTGCTCGACGCCTATATCGACGCTGGTGGTAACTTTATCGATACAGCGGATCTCTATGCCGATACCGATTCGGAAAAGATCCTCGGCAAGATTCTCAAAGGTAAAAACCGCGACCACCTCGTTATCGCCTCAAAGTGCTGGTTTCCGACGAATGAGAGCCCGAACGCCCGTGGCCTATCAAGAAAGCACATTGTCGAGGCCTGCGATGCCTCGCTGGAGCGGATGAATCTCGACTATATGGATCTCTATCAGATCCACGGGCCCGATCCCTACACGCCAATCGAGGAAACAATGAGCGCCCTAAACGACTTGGTTCGCTCAGGGAAGGTCCGCTACATCGGTTGTTCCAATCTCTACGCCTGGCAAATCGTCAAAGCCAATGCGGCGGCCGACAAACATGGCGGCGTCCCCTTCATCTCTGGTCAATATCTTTACAATCTCATTCGCAGAGACATTGAAACGGAAATCATCCCCGCATGTGTCGACCAAGACATGGGCGTACTCTGCTGGAGTCCTCTTGCTAGCGGGCTCCTCACGGGCAAGTACCGTGGAATCGACATCCCCGATCCAGGACTACGATTCAAGGAGATGGGCAAAATTCTCAATGATCGCTTCATCTGGAAAGAGGCGTTAGAATTGGTGGATATGGCTTGCGAGATCGGCGACGAGCTCGGAAAAAGTCCTGTAACCGTAGCCTTATCCTGGATACTTAAGGACCAGGCTATCACATCCGTATTGGCAGGATCCCGATCCGTCGAGCAATTGCGACCATCTCTCGAAGCTGGCGATTGGGATTTACCCGATGAATTTGCTGAAAGGCTGACCGAAAAACTGCCTCACGAACACGGCTATCCCTGCGATTGGATGAAGATCTGCCTCCTGTCGAACTTCACGAAAACAGAGCAAGAGCCCAACCGAGCCCAGCGATTTCCACCGCTTTTATGAACTAAACCCTCTTTCCCGCAGTTCCCTGCTGCCTCTGCCCAATCCAAGCCCATGTCTTCCCCAATAGAACAGCCAACCAGATCGACACCGCAAAAATGGCCGATTATGGTAGTGTTCGCCTTGATCTGGGGTGCTTTGATGAGCACCGAACAACTTTCAATACATCTACTTCCCGCGACGATCGAACAGTTTACAGTGGATCCTACCACCATTGCCCTGATCCTATTCATAAACCCGGCATTCGGATTCATAGCTCAGCCTATCGTCGGAGTGCTTGGCGACAAGATTTGGACGCCCGTCGGTCGCAGGGCCTTTTTTCTTATTACAGGCGCTCCAATCGTCGCCATCTGCCTTTGGTTCGTGCCCGAAGCCCGATTTCTCTGGCATCTCGTTGTACTCGTGGTGGTGTATCAGTTCTTCCAGGATGTTCTCTGGGGATCCGATCATCCGCTACTCGCTGATCTTTTTCCTCCCAAGCAAAGACTTTTCGTATCGGGAATGCTGATAACAGCCGGTCAGCTAACGACTTTAGTATTTCTGCGATTCGGCATGAAACACTTGGATTCGGATGAGCTCTTTAGGCTAGTAGCAGTCATACAAGTTGTCTTCGTAACGGGTCTATCCTTCTTTCTGAACGAGAAACCGGTAGTCAAAAAAGATCGACCGAAGCTCGACGCTAAACGCTATGTGTCGGACCTTTTAGGCGATCCGACTCGCCGTAAATTCGCCATCCTCTATTTTGTTCTGTCGATGGTTATGAACCTCGCCGTCCTAGGAGGCTACCTTAGGCTTTTCGCCATCCACAACCTAGGCCTAGATCAGGCCGAATACGGCGAAACGTTCTGGGTATCCACTGTTCCGCCCCTTTTGCTTTCCGTGCCCATGGCCATCGTCGTCGAACGCTTCCTTTCCAAACGTTTCGCTATGCTGGCTGGCATAATTTGTATTTTGACCTCATTGTGCATCGGCTGGTCGGCCCAAAGCGCCGACCATCTTTTCTGGCTGGCGATATTGTGGGGTTTTGGATACATGATTACCATCGTTACCTTTAAGCCATTCTTCAGCGAGTATGTCCCTAGCGATATCCTGGGCCAGGTAAGCGGCGCTCTCAATATTTGCTGGGGGCTCGGGCGCGCCATAGCCGTGCTGGGCGCCGGAATCATTATCGATAACTTCTTCGATGACAATTATCGCTATATATTCCCCTTATCTATCGTTCTAGCTGTCGTTTCAATATGGATAGCGGCTCGCATTCCCGATCTTCGTTTCGAAGCTAGAAAACTCGGGAAGGAGCCTGAATCGGCTGAATAAGACTGATGAATTTACACAGCCTTTGCAGCATCAGAGCTTAAAGTAGCGACCGACCTCTCGAACGGCCGGCCCTACCTCTTAGGCTTGGGCAACCACTAGTGTACCGCCGATTCCGCTAGGCTTGGGAGATCATAGCGTTGTCTCAAACGCCCCAATTCCGACTTCATTGTTTCTAGAACATCCGCGTATTTCGGATCTTCCGAGAAATCACGCATTTCGTTTGGATCGGTTTGCAGATCGATCAACTCGAATCCATCATTAGAATAATAGTTAATCAACTTATAGCGTTGGCCTCGAACGCCCTCGTGACGCGGCACGCCATGCTCGGTCAAATGCTCATAGTAGTGATAATACAAGTACTTTCTCCAGTTTTCGGATTTCGGGTTTTCAAGAATCGGGAGAATGCTGTGACCTTGAATCTCTTCAGGCACGGGCACTCCTGCAGCTTCCAAAAAAGTCGGCGCGTAGTCGATATTCTGCAGGAGCTGTCTGTATTTAGTACCGGGAGCGATTTTTCCGGGCCAGCGGATGAGAAATGGCATGCGGAACGATTCCTCATACATCCACCGCTTATCGTACCAACCATGCTCGCCAAGATAGAAGCCTTGATCCGAACTGTAGATGACGATCGTATTTTCCGACAAACCATTAGCGTCAAGGTAGGTTAGCAGGCGCCCGACGTTTTCATCCACGGAGTCGATACAGCGGAGATAGTTTTTTATGTACCTCTGGTATTTCCAACGAATTAGCTCTTTGCCGACTTGGGGTGATGCGAGAAAGGCCTGATTTCGGGGCTCGAAATAGGCGTCCCAAGCTGCTTGTTGCCGAGGGCTCATTCTCTTGCGCTCTGGCTCGTCGAGCCGGCTTTCGAAGTCGTTGGCGAAAGGCACGCGATCCTGAAATTTCATATCCCATTGGTAAATGAAGTGGTCCTTAATCGACATAGCATTGTTCGCCAACGTGTCGCTACGGCCAGACCAGTTGTCGAAAAGCGTGGGCGGCTCGGAAACCGGAGAGCTGTCGTAATTGTATAGATGCTTTAGGTTAGGAGCCCATGTTCGGTGCGGGGCCTTCTGTTGACACATCAATAGGAAGGGCTTGTCAGGATCCCGCTCGTCCAGCCATTCAAGGCTCAAATCCACGGTGATGTCCGTGACGTAGCCTTCGTAGCGTTTGCTATTTTCCCTTCCTTCGCTCGTGTAGAGGTCTGGATTGTAGTAGCTCCCCTGCCCGGGCAGGATCTCCCAATGATCGAAACC
>CAZFUD010000188.1:0-8179 GCA_964521705.1 uncultured Opitutaceae bacterium
CGAGAGCTTTGGCAAGAGAGGACGAGACGAGATTGGTTTCATCCCGACTGGTCATGGCCAAAAAAAAGTCGCATTTTTCCACCCCTGCTCGACGTAAAGTTCGGGCAGAACTGCCATTCTCGTTAATCACGCGAACATCGAGTTGCTCGTGGATGGTTTGGGCTCGTTCGGAGTCGCGTTCGATTACGGTAACGTCGTGATCGTCCAGACTTAAGGTTTCGCTCAAATGAGAGCCTACCTCGCCGGCTCCTACGATAACGATTTTCATTTCGGGCGGATTCTGAGGAATTAGTGAGCGCTGTCCAGAGGAGATTCGAGGCAAACGTCAGGGGACGACTCACTAAATGTCGTCCGAGAGTCGCTTACCGATTCCTGCCACGAGCACGCCGATAAGGAGTAAACCAAAGAATATGTGGACGATAAACAGGCAGAGAGCGTAGGCGATTCCGAAGGTATTACGCCAATTCGGCTGCCAGGCAGTCTCTTGGCTCAAATCGAGAGCGGGAATTAGGGTGTCGAGGGCGAAAATAATTGGATTGAAGCTGGGATACTCTTCGAGGCGTGCCTATCCAAGGATCGCTATCTTCTTGTAGATGAGACTCTTCTGAGGCGGGAACCAACGGGTCTTGCTGCCAGTGGAGAATTGAGTAATTTAGCCCGATATTGATGATCAGTAGGGCGATCAGAGTCCACAAGGTCTTTCCTGGTCGATATCCATAGTCGGCGAACCACCAAAGCGAATTGGATATGGCTTTGCTAGCGAGACGAATTCCGAGGGAAATCCGCTCGCGAAATGTGAGCCCGGATTCTTTCAGGCGGGCCCGGTGTTGAGCGGATTCGACCCTGCTGTCCTCGCGCTCCATGGCTACCATGATTTCGAGGGCTTCCTCGCCAATTTCGGAATTCGTGCAGATCAGCCTATTTTCGTGCCCGTCTAAATCGACGAAATCGGTTCCTCAAAAATCGAGATCCCCCCGATTCGGGCCAAAAGTGTAGTCGCCGCGGCCAAAAAGGTGGCTTCCACAGCCAAGAAATCGAATTCGACTGTCGGCAAGGCTAAACCAAAGAAAAAGGTTTCCAACGCCTCGCCAAAATCCAAGGCCAAGGGATCGAAAAAGAGCAAGGGCAAGTCCAAGAAGAAGAAGGACAAGAAGTCTTCCAAAAAGGACAGGAAAAAGGCCAAATCCAAAAAGGGATCTAAGAAGGCCGAAAAGAAAAAGGGGGAAGAAAAAGAAGAAGTAGGAGGAGGGCTATCTTCGATTAGCTTCGAGCCCTTTCCCAGTCGACCGCTGCTCTGGCGTTGCGGAAACGCCACTTACTCATGCCGCCACGATTGTTTGTCGTTTGCCAAGATTCTCTCGACTGGGTGAACTGCGAGCTCGACGACACCATGGTAACGCTATTAATGGAAATACCGAATAATTAAGATGACGGAATCTTTGGCAAGTCGTCCATTCCATGTAATGACCAAAGCGATCGGGCCCAAGTGCAACTTGGATTGCCAGTACTGCTTCTATCTGGAAAAGGAGGCCTTGTTCGCGAAAACGGAGCGATACCAGATGGCGGATGACGTGCTTGAGAGATGCATCGCCAACTATATAGAGTCACAGCCAACCGATTTGGTGACCTTCGCATGGCAAGGTGGCGAACCGACTCTACTGGGAGTCCCGTATTTCCAGAAGATTGTTGACCTGCAGCGCAAGTATGCGGGCGGGAAGCGTTTCGAGAATGCCCTGCAAACCAATGGATCCCTGCTCAACGAGCGCTGGGCCGAGTTCCTGGCTACTAACCGCTTTCTCGTAGGCGTTAGCATCGACGGCCCTGAGGAATTGCATAATGCTTACCGCTTGAAGCGGAATGGCCAGGGTTCATTCGAGGAAGTTCTGCGTGGGATACGGACACTCCAGCGTCACGGAGTTGAGTGGAATTCGCTTACCTGCGTAAATGATCTCAACGCTAAAATGCCGCTCAAGGTCTACAAGTTCCTCAAAGGAATCGGAGCCCGCCACATGCAGTTCATTCCCATAGTAGAACGGCAACCGAATACTGCGGCCCGCGCCCTTGGGCTCGATTTGTCTACGCCGCCGAATCAGGACGGGGAAGAGCCGGAAGTCGAGATGATGCCATGGTCTGTAAAACCAAATGACTACGCCCAGTTTCTCACGACTATATTCGACCATTGGGTACGTCACGATGTTGGGAAGATCTATGTGCAGATAATCGAAGTCAGCTTCGCTAAGTGTCTCGGGAGTCCAGGCAGTTTATGTATCTTCTCGGAGACCTGCGGCGACGCTGTTGCCATGGAGCATGATGGATCCGTGTATTCTTGCGATCATTACGTCTATCCAGAGTATAAACTAGGGAATATTCGCGACGATTCTCTCCAGGACATGATAAATTCGGAACAGCAGAGGGATTTCGGCGAAAATAAGCGAGACTCGTTGCCTCGCCAATGCCTAGAATGCGATTATCTACCAGCATGCAATGGAGGCTGCCCGAAATATCGCTTCTGTGAAACGAGCGACGGGGAAGCGGGGCTGAACTACCTGTGCCAGGGGTACTATCATTTCTTCAAGCATGCCGATCCGTACTTTCAGACCATGGCTAAACTCTATCGGAATCGCCGCCCGCCCGCGATGATCATGGATCTACTGAAAAAAGAGAAGCGACGATAGGCGGAAACGGATCCCCGTTCCTATAGGAAGGCTCTGCGGCTTGCCCGGGCATCTGTTGGGTTGGATTCCGCAGCTCGCTTTTCCCGCGCTGCTGGCTTGAAATTCTGCCGACTGTCTCCATGCTTTCCTAATCTGTAGAGCGGAACTGATTGTTCCAGATTTTAGATATTCAGTTAATTAGAAGAAGGAGCCCCTGATATGACCCAGATGCAACGCCGCAAATTCCTTTCCACCGTTGCTGGAGCCGCCGCCACGGCCCCGTTTATCGCCAAAGCCAAGACGAAGACTCGTGGCGATTTGCCGCCAATTCCGCAGGTGACTTTAGGCAACACAGGCATTACGACTTCGCGGATGGCTCAGGGCACGGGTTTCAAGGGGACGCGGCGCCAGTCGGACCAGACCCGAGCGGGATTCGAGGATTTCGTGGAGTTGATGCAGCATGGTTATGAGCGGGGCATCCGCTTCTTCGACTTGGCGGACCAGTATGGAAGTCATTACTATTTCCGTGAAGCCCTGCGTCACTTGCCGCGGGAGGATATCACCATCCTCACAAAGATGAATTACCGCTTCGATGATGCGGATACGACCGCCTTGACTCCAGCCCAGCAGCGGCATTCGGCCCGCAAGGCCATCGATCGGTTCCGATTGGAATTGGATATCGATGTCCTTGATGTCGTGCTTATGCACTGCGTGGTCACCCCTGATTGGGATAGCGAGTTGGCGGGCTACATTGAGGTGCTCCAAGAGTACAAAGAAAAGGGTGTCATTGAAGCTCTAGGCATGTCAGCCCATGACTTGCGAGCCCTGGATCGGGCTACCGAGCTGGATTGGGTTAAGATCGCCTTTACGCGTATCAATCCGTTCGGTACGGCCATGGATGGAACGCCAGAAGAAGTGATGCCGGTTCAGCGCAAATTCAAGGATCGCGGGGCCAGTGTGGTTGGCATGAAGATTTTCGGGGCCGGCAAGCATGTCGACCAATGCAGCGAATGCATGAAATTCGCCCAGAATCTCGGGTATTTGGATGCCATGACCATCGGAGCTCGCAGCCCTAAAGAGGTGGACCACAACATTCGCCTGATGAATAAGTATCCGGCGGCATGAGAAGTTGGACAGATCGCCTCGAATACTATCGAAATCGTTGACTGCTTCCTTCCCATGCCGGTCAACAGTTGAGTTAAAAAAATTGCTTCAGAGGCGCGATTCATTCAAAGTGTTCCGTCCATTCATTGATGAAGAGGGCCTTTACCCCAGTTGACCTAGCCATTTTTACGCTGGCCCTGATGCTTTGCTTTCAGGCTCGCGGAGTAGATTTTGAACGGGAAGTCGCCCCGATTTTGGAGGCTAAATGCCTATCTTGTCACAATGCGAGCGATGCGGAGGGGGATCTTGTCTTGGATTCGAGACAATCTGTTTTAGAGCATCCGGACGCGATTATTCCAGGAGAAGCAGCGGCGAGCTATCTGGTCGATGTCATCACGGGTCCGAGTCCGGAGATGCCGGAAGATGGCGAGCCCTTGAGCGGCGCGGAAGTATCTCTTATCGAAGGTTGGATTAATGAGGGGGCTGAGTGGCCCGATGGGCGTATTTTGAAAGACAGGAAGCCGCGTGATTTGGATTGGTGGTCTCTGCAACCGATCGAATCGAAACCTGTTCCGGACAGCCGATTTGATCATCCAGTAGACGCCTTTGTCGATGTGAAGCGGGCTGAGAAGGGAGTGTCGCCAGTTTCGCAAGCCCGGGCGGGCGTTCTTTTTCGGCGTCTTAGCTACGACCTGACTGGTTTGCCTCCGGTCCCTGAGGATGTGGACGCGTTCGTGGCAAACTATGAAGGAGCTGAGAATAAATCTGACCGGGATGCGGTCTGGGCTGATTGGGTAGACCGGTTCCTGGCGTCGCCAGAGTTTGGGGAAAAGTGGGCTCAACACTGGCTCGATTTGGCCCGCTTTGCGGAGACACATGGCTACGATAAGGACAAGTTACGAGCGAACGCCTGGCCGTATCGAGACTATGTTATCCGAAGTTTCAATACGGATAAGCCTTTTGGAAGATTCGCGAGAGAGCAAGTAGCGGGCGATGTATTGTTTCCTGGTGATCCCGATGGGATATTAGGGCTCGGGTTCCTGGCTGCAGGGCCCTGGGATTTCATCGGCCACTATGAGGTCGGTGAAGCGAAACTAGATGGCCGCATTGCTAAGCATCTGGATAGGGACGAAATGATCTCGGCCGTGTTTAACGTGTTTCAAAGTTCTACTGTGCAGTGCGCCCAGTGCCATAACCATAAGTTCGACCCTATAAAGATGGAAGACTACTACCGCTTGCATGCCGTGTTTGCAGGAGTGGATCGGGAGGATCGGGTTTATGAAGGGCTTTCGCCGAAGCAACTCGAAGAACGAAACGATCTGATCAGGGATATCAATCGGCTAAAGAGAGAGCAGCTGGAAATCGGGGCCCGCATTGACCGTCAGATTACCGCGATGCTTTCGAGCATCGATCGCCGAATCGACATGATCAAGGAGATTTATGGAACGGGTGACTCGTCGCAATTCGGTTTTCAGGCAAGGCCGGCATCGAAATCCGAAACCGAAAAGTGGATACAGGTTGATTTGGGAAAGCCCGCGAACGTGGATCATATCCGATTGATGCCTGCCTACGACAAGGACCACAAGGTGAAGGAAGGCTATGGATTTCCGATACGCTATCGGGTGGAAGGTTCGAATGATGCGGATTTCAAAGAAGACGTTCGCTTGTTGAGCGACATGAGTAGTTCCGATCAGCCTAATCCGGGTGTTGAGTCTGTGTATGTGGATGTGGGTCCTCCAGCTATGCGATATGTCCGAGTAACCGCTACCAAGCTACCTCCGCGACTGCCCTTCAAATCGGATTTCCTCTTCGCTCTAGGGGAACTGGAAGCTTTAAACAACTTTGGTGAGATCAATTTTGCGCTGAGCAAGGAAGTGACCGCTTCAGATCAGATTGATGACAGCCAGCATTGGCGACCCGAGTATCTGGTAGACGGAAACTATTTCAAGGAACCCTCCGATGGGGCAGCCTTCGAGGAGTTAAAAGCATTGCAGAGCGAGCGAGCTCGCATTGAGACGGAGATCCGCTCTCCGGAGATCGAAGCCAGGAAAGAGGTCATCCAATCGGAAATCGCTTCGCTAACCAAGCAACTCAAACCGTTCGATTCGGACTCCGTGGTCTATGCGGCAAACGCCAATTTCGTCATGCGTAGTCGATTTGGGGCCAGGGACGGAGCGCCGCGGACGATCCATTTGCTTAACAGAGGAGATCTTCAGGCTCCTGGAGAACGCATGCTTCCAGGAGCGCCTCCGCTATGGCAAGGCGTTCCTGAGGTTTTCGATGTCGACAATCGAAACGAAGGGGATGCTCGAGCGGCTTTAGCCGGTTATCTGACGGGAAGAGAGAATCCGCTTTTCTGGCGATCCATCGCCAACCGTGTATGGCAGTGGACCTTCGGAAAACCACTAGTGGGATCGCCCAACGATTTTGGACGCATGGGGCAGCCACCGACTCACCCGCAATTGCTGGATTATTTAGCGGCTCGGATGAGAAACGATCCGAACCAGTCGCTTAAGTCGCTTGTCCGATTCCTGATCACGAGCCAAACGTACCGCCTTTCCAGTGACCGCGAGGAGGCTAACGCCATGGTCGATTCCAGCAACCAGTTCTATTGGCGGGCGGACAGGCGACGGCTAACGGCGGAGGAATTCCGGGATTCTTTGTTGGCGATAAGCGGGATTCTGAGGCTGGAGGATCGAGGCGGAAAGAGCTTTTACGATTTCGTACTCGAGAAACCGCAGCATTCCCCGCATTACGAGTACCACTTGCATGATCCCAACGATCCCGAATCGCATCGACGAACGATCTACCGATTTGTAGTGCGATCTCAACCACAACCCATGCTGACGACATTGGATTGCGCGGACCCTTCCATCAGCGTGGCCGTGCGAGACGAGTCGACTTCCGCATTGCAAGCCCTTACCCAATGGAACCATCGCTTTGTGGAAGCGATGGCCAAGCGGTTTGGTGAGCGCCTTGAAAACGAGGGATTGGCTCCGAGTGCGGAGATGGTCGAACGAGCGAATCGCTTGGCCCTTGGCAGGCCTCCGAGTTCCCTGGAAAGCGAATTGCTGGGAGAGCACCTGGAGCGATTTGGTCCGGCCAATATGGCGCGCGTTTTGTTTAACCTGAACGATTTCACCTACCTCGATTGATATGAACCGGAGAACATTTTTGGGAACGATGGGTGGTATGGCCTTGGGCAATCTCTTGACGCGAGAGGGGCTCTTGGGTGCCTCGGGCGTGATTCATCCCTTGCATTATGAGCCGAAGGCGAAACGGGTGATTCAACTCTTCATGGCCGGAGCGACGAGCCATGTGGACACATTCGACCATAAGCCGTATTTGGAGAAAAAGGACGGGCAGCCTTGGGACCCAGGCGAAAAAGTTGAGCTCTTCCAAAGTGAACCCGGGGCCACTTATGCCAGCCCCTGGAAATTCAAGCCCTACGGCAAAAGCGGCAAGATGCTGAGCGATATAGTCGCGCCGCTTGGAGAAGTCGTGGATGAGCTGGCGTTTATTCACAACGTGGTGGGGAAGACTGGCGTACACAGTCAGGCGACGCTTCTGCAGACGACGGGATTCAATTTTCCTGGTTTCCCTAGCGCGGGATCATGGGTTTCCTACGCGCTAGGCAGCGAGAGCGATGACCTGCCCACGTTTGTCGTGCTACCCGATCACCGAGGTTTGGCTTCCAATGGAGCTAAGAATTGGGGAGCGGCCTTTCTTCCGGCCCAGCATCAAGGTACGCTCATTCGACCTGGGAATGCTAATCCTATAGCCGATCTTCACCCACCCGATAGTGCGTTTATTTCCCCGGAAAGCGATCGGGCAGGTTTGAATTTACTCAACCGATTGAATGCCGCCCATGCCGCGGATCGACCTGGCGATAATCGCCTTTCTGCCCGCGTCAAAGCCTATGAACTGGCTGGGGCTATGCAGCTTAGCGCTACTGACGCGTTGGATGTGTCACAAGAGCCTCAATACATTAAGGATATGTACGGGCTGGCTCCGGAAGGCCCGGCAGTGGATGACAGCATCATCAATACTAAAGCGGAGACGGAATTCTTTGGGAGCAAATGCTTGGTGGCCCGTCGGTTATTGGAGCGTGGAACGCGCTTCGTGCAAATCTGGAGCGGTAATGACAACGGATTCCCGAGGCGAAATTGGGATAGCCACGAGAATATTAAGCGGGATCATGAGCCCTTGGGATTGGGAATGGCTCGCGGCGCGGCGGCTTTGATCAAGGATCTGAAGCAGCGTGGATTGCTAGACGAAACTATAATTCTGTGGACGACCGAGTTCGGGCGTATGCCTTGCTCGCAAGGCAGTTCGGGACGAGATCATAATCCCTTCGTATTCACAAACTGGATGTGCGGAGGCGGAATCAAACCGGGAACTTATGGGGAAAGCGATATTTG
>CAZFUD010000189.1:0-8172 GCA_964521705.1 uncultured Opitutaceae bacterium
AAGACTGATTTGTCGTATAATTCTCCGCGCTCGGCCAGGGTAAGAAGCCTATCATCGGGTGGCCCGCTAGTGAGGAAGTAGCTCAATCGGCTGGCGAGATCCCAATCATCCAATTTTCCGGGCTTCAAGCCACGGAACAGGAACCGAGGAGAGATGAGGGCCTTTCTGATCGCCAGATGTAGACCTTCCTCGACCCGCATATTTGGAAATTCTTCCAAGTGCATCCGAACAACCTCTAGGTAGTCATTCAATTGATCGTCCGTTATCGGTCTTCTAAAGGCTTCGGGCAGAAAGCGCCTTAAAGTTTGTTCGGCAAACTCGATATCGTCGATCCCGTCGGGTCGCGGCCCTAGGAAGGCTTTGGATTGGGCTAACCGCTTGCGGGTCAACTTGATCTGGGTATGAGTGAAGGGGTTGCTTAGCCTTTTAAACCAGAGATTTGTCGACTTCAGATAGGCGTCTTATAAATCTCGGTTCTGTAGTCCTCATAGTATTCCTGAGCCGCAACTTTGCCCACGATCTGGGCCTTGTCCGCTTCCGAGAGATTGGCAAAGCTTCTGGCCACCCCGGCATTGAACCTTACGTGATCCGCATTCTCCATGCCGCTCACCCAGGCGGTGATCGGTTGGGAAAGAATAAATTGAAAATTCTCTTCTAGACTAATGTCGCCGGGGATTGGATACCTTTCTACTTTCACATCGCGGCTCGCTAGTTTTTGCCCCGCGAGCGCTCCTCCGGCTAGGGACTTCATGGCAATCGGTGATAGACCATTCCCGATCACCTGAGGAAGCACCTGGGTGGTGAAACTGTTTCCGGGCGAACCGGCGTCAACCGAGTTGACCGGCGTCTGAAAACATGACACGAAAAGATTGTCACGCAACTTTTCAAGAAAGTACCGGGCCACGGTGGCGTGCGTATGGCACGAGACGCCCAGATAGCGGACCTGTCCCTTGGCTTGCAGCTCTTGGGCTTTGTCGAAGACGCCGTTTTTCTGTCGGTTATCCACATCCTCGATGCTCCCAAGCGAATGAATATAAAGCAAATCCACGTAGTCGGTCTTGAGCCGTTTGAGGGAAAGCTCAAATTCCTCCTGAAACGAGGCTGCGGTCTTGGCCGTAGACTTGGTCATAAGAAAGACCTGTTCCCGGTATTTCGGGCAAAGGAATTTACCGTACCGTTCTTCGGAAAGGCCATTCTGATAGCTGTGAGCTGTATCGAAAAAGCGTATACCTTCCTCTAGTGCGGTTTCGATGACCGATATTGAAGATCGTTCGTTTACCAGCCCGACGTGGTAGCCACCGACCGACAGCAAAGTCAGCCGTTCCTCGGTTCCCGCCAGAGGCCTCGTCGGTAGGATGGCTCCCAATTTGTCCGAGCCACCGGTTTCGATTTTGGCGGCCTGGCTTAGGTTGCTCAGCAGGCTGGCGGCAAGAACGCTATGGGCTCCTGTCTTCAGAAATTCACGTCTTTTCATGCTATTGGTGAGTTAGTGGGCTAAGGGGGTTCGAACCAAGCCCTTCGCTATTTAGGGCTAGCTAAGGGCTTGAGGTCGACGGTCTCGTATCGTGAACGCCTTTGCGACTGAGGGCATCGAATTCGGTTAGTTTTCCATGATCGCTTTGCTGTTTCATCCAAGCAACGACTTGGGCCTTTAGTCTTTCCTGTATTTTTTGATACTCTGGGTTATCTGCGAGATTTTCCAATTCGTAGGGATCGGCTTGCAAGTCGTAGAGTTCGTATTCGGGGCGGCTTTGGTAGTGTTCGAACCGTTCCATGGCGAATGCATCACCTTGTTCCCCCTTTGCCTTCCAGCTGTGGTAGGCTTCCATTCGCGCTATTACGGTGTTGCTGAACTTTTGTTCCCAGTTAAGATTCCAGACGAAACGGTAGCGTTTGTCCCGCGCTGTTCGAATACCATAGCCATCAGGCTCGGGACCGGAGTAGATGCCTTTTGAGGTTTGCACGCCAAAGGAGTATTCGTGATGAGTATCGGTTTCACCATTGAGCACTCGTAGAAAGCTTTTTCCGTCGAAATCAAAGTCCAGTGGATTCCCGCCAGCTGCTTCAATGAAGGTGGGCAGCACGTCGATGTACTGGATCATGGCTTCGGTCTCTCTGCCAGGCTTGACCATGCCTGGCCAGCGAACAACGGCGGCCGATCTTAAGCCTGTATCGTAGCAGGTCCATTTGCAATGTGGGAAATTGGAGCCTTGCTCGCTCAAGTATATGACGAGCGTGTTGTCTGATTTCCCTTGCGTATCCAAGTACTCTAGACATTGCTTGACCTGATTGTCCATGTAGGTGATTTCCGCGTAGTAGCGAGTCAGGTTTTCTCGGGTAATGGGCGTATCGATCAGATAGGGTGGCAGAGTCAGGGAATCGGCTTCATAGACGGTCGGATCCCCGCGAGTCCAGGGCGTGTGGGCTTGGTTGGAGGCTACGACCATGCACCAGGGTTGGTCTCCTGTTTCCCGAATGAAAGTATCCAAGAGCGTCATGTCTAAGTCAATCCCGCCTCCCCTGTCGCCATGCTGGCCACCGAGAAATTCGAAGGGGAAATTTTCGATTGGGGCTTCGTGCCGCTTGCCCATGAGCCCCACGCGGTAGCCCAATGGCTCCAGATAGTGGGGCACGCTCTGGATATGATCGTAGACGCGGCTGTGATTCGGGTGGGCCCCATTGCGGACTGGGTGGATTCCAGTGTAGAGGCTCATGCGGGTTGGGGCGCACATGGGAGCTGAATTGAAACAGTATTCGAAGCGCAAACCATCCTTCGCCATTTGGTCGATTGTCGGAGTGCGTACTTCCTCGTTTCCATAGCAGCCTATGTCGTGGTAGGTTAGGTCATCCGATAAAAAGAGAAGTATATTGGGCTTTCCAGATTGAGCGAGTAGGCTGTTGTTTATGCCCAGCGTCAACAGAACGCAGAAAATTAGACGGAGAATAGAATTCATGGGATATGAAAGAGATTTCAGCTTTATTGCTAATTCCCGTAGGCCGCAATCAGATTCCTGTTCATGAATCGGCGATTTATGGGCGCTTGCTTTTGACGGGCGAAAGGTTTAATTGAGGTATATATGAGGAGACGACTACCCCATTTGGCGATTGTAACTTCTCTTCTTGTCCCTGCTCTACACGGTCAAAGCGATGCCCAGTTGAGCGATTATTTCGATCGCTTTTCCGCCGCGGATGCCAATGGCGATGGTCAGCTAACGCGACAAGAAGCCAGGGCCCATCGACAAAATGCTCGAAGGGATCCCTCTAGAGGCGACAACCTTAATTCTCAGTCACATATTTCGGGAATCGACATACCGGAATCCGTTTCGCCATTTAATGTCGTCTCGTTGAAATCGTCTGACGGGATCGATTTGAGTTTCGCTTATCGAGTTCCAGAAGGCGAGGGGCCCTTCCCGACAATCCTGTTCTTTCATGGGGGAGTCGGGCAGTCCAATTTGCAGCGGCTCAAAAGCAATTTGCTGAACCAGCCAATCCAGACCCGCTTCCTGGATCGCGGGTATGTTACAATAGCATCAACTAGACGACCGTATTGGAAAACCGATGACGGGAGGCCCAACGGGTTCTATGATGCCATAGAGGATGCAGCCAAAGTAGTTGAGAAAGCAAAGACCCTTCCCGATGTGAATCCAGATCAAGTGATTCTGTATGGGGGCAGCGGCGGAGCTATATTGGCGATCGCAACGGCCTCGAAAGTCGATCTGGCCTGCGTGATTGCAGGCGAGCCGGCGACAATAGTGCCTTTGGAGCCGAAGGAGGATCAGAAAGCTAGCCCGGCCGATTACCAGGAACTGATGGCAGATCCGGCGATGATTTTCACTCAAGAGAGACGCAAGGCTCTGCAGGCCTGGATGAGCGATATCGATTGCCCAATCCTGCTGCTTCAAGGCAAGCATGTCGGGCTTTATAAAACCAATTTCGAGATTCTCATTCCTGAGATGCGTTCCTTGGGCAAAGATATCTCCAGTATCCACTATGCGGATGTAACGCACGGATTTTATTGGGGATCGGTGAGAACAGGAGCGACGCTGGAGACCGTGGAGTCGATCATGGAGGATGTGACGAAGTTTATTGGGAAGCAGATCGGCGTGTCGAGATAGTGAAATTAACATCGCCCTGACAAGTCGGGGCTGAATCCCCGCTGAGTCACATTGGCGGCAGCTTATCAAATTCGCTGTTGGTAACGGGCTGTAGGAGCGGCTTTAGGCCGCGAGATCGCTAGGGTTAATGTGTAATTATCGCGGCCTAAAGCCGCTCCTGCAATCGATTGCTATATAAGTTGACGCGCATGCGGAACTGCGGAATTAGTCCTACGCCGAAGAACCGAGTCATCCAGTTTTTGGAAACTATCCAAGATCCCAGAGACTTGCTGCGGGAATCTTTACTGTTTGCAGAACCAAAGAATCCAGCCGCGGAACGTAGTGAAGGGATCCTGGCCCGCATCCGGCAAAACGGGTGGAGGGATCTAGAGCAGCGATGTTAAAGCAAATCCAAGCCGAATTTGGAGGCTCTTTTCCCGAGCTCGCTACTTGATCTACTCAGCGATTCTGATAGGCGATTCTCGCTGAATGCGAGACTGGAAGTCGCCAAGGAATTGCCAGTGGGTGGGTTGATTGAGGTCTACCTCGGCCATCACCACCGTTCCCCATTCGTTGGCCTCGGCGAGACGGTTACCCTCCCGGTCCCAAACAGCCGTTTTCATCCAGTTGGCGTTGTGGTCGGTATAGGTCGAGCTCACTAGGTAGACTCCGTTTTCCGCGCAACGGGCGGCAGCGAGCAGGGGGTTTCCTCCCCATATGGGCATAGCGATTATCTCGGCCCCATTCATCGCTAGCTCTCGAGCTACTTCGGGAAAGAAAACATCGTAGCAAATCATCATGCCTATTTTTCCGAACCGCGTATCGAAAACTGGATACTCGTATCCGGGCGAGATCCCTTGTTGGATCTCCTCTCGTGGCAAGGTTACTTTGCGATACTTGCCGGCAATTTCTCCGTCGGGCCCCATCATAACCGATACGTTGTAGACCTCGTGTCCATCTCGTTCGGGCAGGCCCACCACGATATAGCAGTCATTTTCTTTGGCGACCGATCCGTAGAATTCCGTTGTGGGGCCGGGAATCGGTTCAGCGACCTCGGAAAAAATGCTCGTCACTCCTTTGCAAGAAACCATCTCGCCGAGGACGACGAGGTCGGCGCCTTGCTGAGCCGCCTTTTTGACGAGGGGAGCGATGTTATCTCGGTTCGATTTGATGGTATTCTTTTCATCACCTTTGAGATTGTGATGCACCGCTGCCAGTTTTACGATTCGCTGGCCGAGCGGTTGGGCTTCCCTAAAGGCGACATCGCTCCAAGTCACTTTGCCTGTATCCGTCCAGCGGAGATGCAGCTGCACGTGGGCATGTGTGGCTTTCGCAGGAGCGATGTAGGTGTCCTGTACCAATACGGAGCCGTTATTGAGACGTTCGCGATCACGGGGATAATCTGGACGGGCCATGTCTGTGTCGCCTCCTAGATAGTCGGGATTCACTTTGTGAGGACTCTCGACTAGTTTGCCATCGGATCCGTACCATTCGATTCGAACCAAGCAACTGCGACGCTCGCTCTCGACATTTTCGGCAATCCGATAGGCGGAAAACTGATAGCTTTTGCCGCCTTGAACAGAAAAGGCCTTAAACCAGTGGCCGTTGACACCTGGCGTATGGGAAGATAGGACGAGGTGCCCTTGGGCGGTTCGGGTAAAAGTGGGGGCGATCTCTTCTCTAGGGTAGCGTGGAGACCAATCGTTTGCCGTCGCAGAGTTTGCCGAAAGGAAGTTGGAAAAGAGCAATGCGGACAAAATCGTTGCGAGCGGGGCATTCATAACGAGTGGAGATTGAAACTAAAGCGGCGGTTTTCTTCAACTCAATTGAGTTTAGAATTAGACATTAACCACCTTTTCGAAGCCCTCGAACATTTCTTTTAGGTCTCGAAGCGTCTCCGGATCGAGATCGGGCAGAGTGGCAGCAGACAGATTGCGTTCCACCTGGTCAGGTGTCCGGGCACCCAGTATCAACGTCGTTATTTCGGATGGAGCCAGAGAGAATCTGATAGCCCGAACGGTGGCTTGAGGAATTTCGCTTCGATTCGTCCGGATGCTTCTTTGAACTCCTGCAATTGTTCGGCAGACCATCTCCGTCGGTGATCGCCTTCCGGAAATAGAGATTGGCTATTGTATTTGCCGGTGAGAAAACCGCTTTCCAATACAGTGCGGGCAATGATGCCAACGCCTGCCCGGCGAGCCTGTTCGAATACTTGAGCGTTGCTCTGGCGAAAGATGCTGTAGACAAGTTGCAAGGCGTCGATTTTACCGGTATTAATGTATTGGTGACAGAGATCTGCCGTATGTTGCGTGACATTCGGCCCTTTTATGGATGCCCCAATCGCCCGTATTTTACCTTCCGTCTTCAATTGCTCCATCTCTATCAGAGAGGCCTCGATGACGTTGGGATCATCAGATGGGTGATGTATTTGATAGATGTCTACGTAATCGGTTCTAAGCTTTCGCAGAGATTCCTCGAGATCGTTGCGTATCAGAGAAACGTTCTCCAGCGTATTGCCTTGGGCGGTTTTTGTAGCGATGATGACATCGTGTCGAACCCCCATGCGATCAAGAGTATTGCCAATGCGTTCCTCCGAATCGAAATACATGCGAGCGGTATCGATGAAATTGCCGCCGGCATTCAAATAGGCCTCGATGACCGATTCGGCCTCGGTTTCACTGACCGAGCCATAACGAACGCCACCGATAGCCCAGGCTCCCAGTGCGATCTCGGATACTTCGATCCCAGCTTTTACGAAACGCCGTGTTTTGATGATAGCCTCCTGGGGTCGGCGGATTCGCTTATTGCATCATTTCCTCAAGAAGCGGAGCCATGCCCTCTACCCAGATTTCGTAGCCAGCGGCGCTAAGATGCAGTTGATCAGGCATAATGGCGTGGGCGATGGTGGCATCGGCGGAGGTAAACTTCGGGCCGAGATCCAAGAATCGAATACTCTTGCCGTTATCGAGTTTAGTCATGTCGGCGTTGATGGCTCTAATTTTATCCATGCGCATCTCCCAAGGGTCCGCCACGCCACCTCGCATCGATCTAGGGCCACGCGGGAAGACCGCGAGCAAGAGAATCTTGGTGTTGGGCAATTTGTCCTGGATCATGCTGACGATCTTGCGGTTGGCCTTGGCGATATCCTTGGCGGAGTCGTCCATAGTATTGTTGGTACCGATCATGAGTACGGCGACTTTCGGGGAAATCTTATCGAGCTCGCCTTCTTCTATGCGCCAAATCACGTGCTGAGTTCTATCGCCTCCGATACCGAAATTGGCTGGCTGGTACTTGCCCCAGGCCTTTTCCCAAATCTCGGGAAACTTGCCCCAGCCTTGGGTAATACTGTCGCCGATGAAAACCACGCCAACAGGGCCTTCATTGGCCCGTTTCAAGAAGGCGGCATGCTTTTCGAAAAAGGTGGGATTACCATGTTTGGTGGCTCCGATGCTTGGGTCGTCGGCTACAGCGGGGAGTGACCAGCCTGCAGCGATAACAGTAATGGAGAGAGCGGCGATAAGGGGGCAATTTTTCATACGCCTTACCTTGCCGGGAAACGTAATTTTGGAAAAGGCTAGAATCGCTTTGATTTGATGATTTATAATTTAGATAGTTACCGTTTGCCAATGGACTCAGCTCCGTGTAGGGGCGAGTTTCCGGAGGCAATTTTAAGCGCGCCTTTTGGTAGTAGGTCTCAAGCGCTTGAAAGAGGGCTTGTTCTTGTGCTTGGCGAAGTCTAGCTAAGTGTCTTTTCGTTACCCATGAACAGATTGTTTCAATGCAGCTTGCTTATTGCTCTAGCAATTGTATCCGCCAATTTTGGAAACAGTGAGAGCGACTCGGCTGTCGGTCCACTCGCTGCGTCAGAGAGCCCAAACGTGATTCTCATCCTTACGGATGACCAGGGATTTGGCGATGTGGGCTTTCATGGAAATACCGAACTTAAGACGCCGCATTTGGACCGATTGGCGAGTGAGAGCGCGGAGTTCACCAACTTTTACGTGCAACCGCTTTGCACGCCTACCCGAGCTGCCTTGCTCACCGGTCGCTACCCGGAGCGGACAGGGGCTGTCGAGGT
>CAZFUD010000190.1:0-8170 GCA_964521705.1 uncultured Opitutaceae bacterium
CATCGGTATAGCCATCGATCGGGGGTTCGATGCCTTTATTGGCCATGAGCGCGTCGAAATTCTCGGAGGTTCCCCAAGTACCAGTGTTCACTCGGATGGTTGGGATGCCAAGTTGGTATGCCTGCTCGATCTGGGAGATTGTAAGATCGATGTTCTTCTGGCGCTCGTCTGGGTCGGGTCGCAAGAAGCCTTGATGCGTCGAGAATCCCATGAGATCCAGTCCCAAAGTAAAAGCTCGTTGTTTGATCTTCTGAAGAGCGGCATTCGATTGATCTTCCATTTGGCGCTGGAGGATCTCCACGCCGTTGAAGCCCATGTCGGCCGCAAGTTCCAAGCACTTTTCGATGGAGCGAAATTCGTGGCGCCGAAATCCCCAAAAGGAATATGTGGATACACCGATTGGGTTAGGGTAGCTTTGGCGGCCTGAACGGTTTGATGATTGCCCGTACAGGGAATAGGGAAGGGCGGAGACAACTGTTGTCGCCGCGGCGGTAGTAATAAACGCGCGTCGATTGATCATGTATTGGAAGTTTTTCATTCAAGGTGTCTCTGGATTGCGAACGGAGTAGAGAAGCGAAAATAGGCCGTAAAAGTCGTGCCGGGTTGCGCTCTTTGTCTTCGGAGGCGAGCTCGCTAGGGATAGGGAAAGAGGGCAGAACAATTTGGAAACTGCCCTGAAAACGCAAGAACGTTTAGGTAAAGCCGATTGAAACGATTCCCATATTGCAAAGGCCTTGAAATTCATGGTTGAAGCGTGGATCAGATGTATAAAGTCGAATGATACAAGGTTTATGCAACATGCTGAATCGACGAACATTGAGTTGAACGCGAGTGGGTGCCCGACTCGATTGCTTGACCAATTATTAAGTATTCTGCTTTAGTGCCGTTTCCTCTCTTGACTTTTCCGACAATATGAAAGTCCACGAACCGACCAATATTCGATTCCCGCGAATCGCATGAATTAACTATGGTCATCGGTTTGACAGGCGGGATGGGGAGCGGGAAGTCGACGGCTGCCCGGCTTTTCGAAGATCAAGGCTTTCAGCGGATTGATTGCGATGAGATAGCTCACGACCTATTACGCGAGGATGAGGGCGTGAAGCGGCTTATCAAAGAAGCTTTCGGCACCGATGCTTTCGACCGGGAAGGCGAGGTCGATCGAATAGCTTTAGGAGGCATCGTATTCGAAAGCGACGACAAGCTGTCAAAGCTGGAGGCGATTTTGCATCCGAGAATCCGGGATGCTTGGCTGGTAAGAGTCGGAAGCGATCCGGATGGCCGATGGGTGGTTGAGATCCCGCTGCTGTTCGAAAAAAACCTTCAGAATAGGGTTGATTTTACGGTCTGCGTGTTCAGTGATCTCCCTACGCAGGTCAAGCGTTTGCAGCGAAAAGGTATGGACCGAGCTCAGGCGTTGGCGCGCATCGAAAAGCAAATGCCAGTCTCCGAGAAGGCTGAGATTGCGGATTATGTACTGCTCAACGAGGGATCCCTCGAATTTCTGGACGAACAAATAAAAACGCTTTTAACGCGAATCTAATTTCGAAACCACCCACTCCTTTAGCAATCGGGGAAGTCCTCCTATTGTGGCCACCGAACCTGATTTGCGATTGCTCCTCCTTTAACCTATGCCAAGCGAACCCGATACGACAGAAGAGTCGAAGATCCCGGCTGAATTGGACCTAGGCGATCAGCCAGCTCCTGAAAAGAAGACCCCCGCCCGTAAAGCGGCGAAGAAAGCTGCCAAGAAAGCCGTTAAGAAGGCGAAGCCCGAAGAGGGCAGCGAAGAAACGCCTTCACGCATCGAAGAGGAAAGCGCGGATATGAGACCTACTGACTTCAAAGGTCGAGGATCGCATTTCGACGATGTTGAAACGGTGGACGTCCCTCCCGACGCCTTGCCTAGCGAGACGTCATCAAAACATGTGGATAGCGGTGAGAAGGAGTCTAAGGGGAATGGTAGAGATGAAGCTCCCTCCGAAAACGCAAGGCGCCAGAAAGGCGGAAATCAGAATCAAGGCGGTCATCGACGAAACCAGGGCAACCAGAAAAACAAAAAGAGCCGCCAAAAGCACCCGCACCAGAAAAAAAATCGCAAGGGAGGTGGCGGTTGGAAGCAGCCTCCGCCGCCCCGGGATACAGACAATGTTGGCGGAGTTTTGCCGGACGCTTCCCGGTACTCGAAATTTGACGACATCGAAGCTCTCTACTCTGAGCTGGAGCCGATCAAGGATCCGATCGATCTATCGGAGCTGTACGAGTTGCCGATGGATCAGGCTCGAGTGGGAGCCGAAGCTCTCGGGGTGGAGTTTGAGGAAAAGCCGGGTCGCAAGCAGATTATCGAACGGATTTTCAAGCTCGCGACAGAGAAGAGCCTTTGTTTCAAGGATAGCGGATTCTTGGATGTCTCCGATGACGGGCACGGGTTTGTCGTGCACGCGGCCAGTAACTACCAGCTGAAGCCCGAAAGCGTCTACGTCCCTGCCGCTTTGATAAGGCACTATAGCCTTAAGCGAGGTCATGAAGTCGAGGTGGTTGCGACGCCGCCTCAGGAAGGGGAGCGTTGCCCGGCCGCTATAAAGATCGTCTCCGCGATGGGTGGCGAGCCTCAGTTGGCGGCCAACGTTCCAGCATTCGAGGACCTAATCCCTTACTATCCTACCGAGCGTTTCGTGTTGGAAACGCCCATGCCCAGCAACAGCAAGAAGGATGTCTCCATGCGCGCTTTCGACATCTTGACGCCCATCGGGCTTGGGCAGCGTGGATTGATTGTGGCGCCGCCTCGAACAGGTAAAACGATCTTGCTGCAAGGCTTGGCCCACTCCGTTCAGGAAAATTATCCGAACGTCCATTTAATCGTCCTTCTGATCGATGAACGACCGGAAGAAGTGACCGATTTCAGGAGGAAAGTTAAGGGCGAGGTTGTCAGTTCCACCTTTGACGAAACGGCGTCGAGCCATGTCCACGCCGCGGAAATGGTGGTCGAAAAGGCCAGGAGAATGGTTGAAACCGGTAGGGACGTGGTCATCCTCCTCGACTCGATAACGCGATTGGCACGGGCGTACAACGCGCTCGCCAGCAATAGCGGCAAGATAATGAGCGGCGGTATCGAGGCGACAGCCTTGCAGAAGCCGAAACGCTTTTTTGGCTCGGCCCGCAACATAGAAGATGGCGGCAGCCTCACCATTATGGGTACCGCCCTGGTGGATACGGGCAGCAAGATGGACGAAGTCATCTTCGAGGAGTTCAAGGGAACGGGAAATATGGAAATCCATCTGGATCGCGACTTGATCAACAAGCGCGTTTTCCCCGCTATCAATTTCGAGCGCAGCGGCACGCGAAAAGAAGAGCTCCTTTATCACCCCCAGGAATTGGAAAAGGTGTATGGATTGCGCCGTGTAATGCAGGGGGTTCCAGGAGTGGAAGCGATGGAAATGCTGATCAAGCGTCTTAAGGCGACCAAGTCGAACGCCGAGTTCCTCATGTCTCTCAAGTAGTCCCAGGCAGGTCCGACGGGGATTGGGCTCTCAGCGGTGATGCATTAGAGGAACCTTTCTTTAAGGTTGGCGTCCGCGTCCGAATTGCTCTTTAGATAAGCGAAAATACCGATGCCCGATACGATAATGCTACAGCTGATCGTCCGAAATGGTCTTGTCACCAAAGAGCAGGTGCGAGAGCTTCAGAGCAGGCAATCCGGAGTGGATGGGGAAGCACTTTTCGAGACGCTTGTCCAGAAGGGCTACTTGGATAGGAAAGCGGCGTACGATCTATTGGCGAAAGAGTTTGCCATGAAGTATGTCGATTTGGGAGAAATCGATTTACCCGAGGATCCGGAAGAGTATCTGCCTGAAACAATCGCCCGACAGTACCGTGTGTTCCCTATCGACTTTGAAGGAAGCTCTTTGCTTATCGCGATTGCCAATCCCCTCGAAGTGGAAGCGCTGGACGGACTAACGCACATTCTCAAGAATACCATCGAGCCGGTGTTGGCGGATGGCAAAGAGATCGATCAAGCGATAAACGATCGATACGATCGCAATCGTAAGTCGGATGAAGGGGTGTCGGCCGAGGAAGAAGTATCCGTAACTACGCATACACCCGAGGGCGGAGCGGATTTGGGAGATGAAGGTCCGGAGGAATCGGACGCTCCGATCATAAGGCTGGTGCAGGTAATAATCGCTGAAGCCGTTCGCCGGCGAGCCTCGGACATACATCTCGAACCTTTGGATACGTCATTTCGCGTACGTTTTCGCATAGACGGCGAATTGCAAGAAATGGCGAATCCGCCTCCCAAACGATTGCAGCTACCAATCATTTCTCGGATCAAGGTGATGGGGCGTCTGAGCATAGCGGAAAAACGGCTACCCCAAGATGGACGTATTCAAGTAAGGGTGGAAGGTATTGACTACGACCTGCGGGTTTCTTCACTCCCAACGGCTTACGGGGAGAGCATCGTGATGCGGATCCTGGATAAGACGGGTCTCATGAAAGGTCTGCCTGAGTTGGGTTTCTTCAGCGATGACCAAGAACTCTTCGAACAACTGATCACTCTCCCGGACGGCATTCTTTTGGTTACCGGGCCGACAGGTTCGGGCAAGACCACCACGCTCTACAGCTGCTTGAACTACGTAAACAAGCCGGATCGGAAAATTATCACTGTAGAGGACCCGATCGAGTATCAGATGAAGGGGATTAACCAGGTACCGGTCCGCAAGAGTGTGGGGATGACTTTCGCGGCAGCGCTTAAGGCCATCCTACGTCAGGCCCCCAATATCATAATGGTGGGCGAGATTCGCGATAAGGAAACCGCGGAAATCGCCATCAATGCTTCCTTAACCGGGCACATGGTTCTCAGCACGCTTCACACTAATGACGCTCCTTCGGCGGTAACGCGCTTGGTCGACATTGGAGTGAAGCCTTATCTGGTGGCTACTTCGTTGCGGGCCTCCATGGCTCAGCGACTGGTCCGACGGGTTTGCCCGGACTGTCGACAGCCGCATGAACCTTCGCATCGGGAGCTGACAGCGATAGGATTCGATAGGGACGCGGTCGCCGATGCCCAGTTTATGAGGGGCGCCGGCTGCCCAACTTGCCACAACCAAGGTGTGAAAGGGAGATTCGGAATTTTCGAAATCTTTAAGATTAACGAAGAGATCGAGAAGCTGATCTATTCCGGAGGAAGCGCCTCACAAATGCGTTCTATAGCTAAGGAGTTGGGAATGAGGACGATGCGTGAGGATGGCGTGCGAAAAGCTCTAGCAGGGCTGACCTCGATTGAAGAAGTGCTTTCGGTAACGGTGAACGAGCCGACCCTTGAGTAGATTCACTCAAAGGGAAGTATTAGGTGATCCATTCAATAATAGCTGAAATTAAACGGAAGGGAATATCATGAGCTACGAAATGAACGATCTGCTCGAATTGGTCTTCGAGGAAGGGGCTTCGGACCTGCATATCCAAGTGGGTAAGCCGCCCACATTGCGCCTTCATGGATCGATGGTGTCTGTTGATGGGCCCGATCTGACTCCGACGGATACGGAAGCCCTTATGCAGTCGATAACGGCTGATGACCATATTCAGGCAGCCAAGAAAGAAGGCGGGGCCGATTTTGGCTTCGCTTACATGGATAAATCTCGCTTTCGCGTAAGCGTACTTCGAAGCAAAGGTAACTACGGGCTAGTGCTACGTCAGATACCCAATGAATTTCTCGACCTAGAAGACATCGGGATCCCGGACCAGATCAAGGATTTACTCTATCGTCCGCGTGGACTCGTATTGGTTACTGGTCCTACCGGCTCGGGCAAGAGTACGACCCTGGCCTCTATGATCAACTACATCAATCAAAAGCGTAGTGGTCATGTTATTACAATTGAAGATCCGATCGAGTACTATCACGACCATAATAAGTGCATAATCACCCAGCGCGAAGTGGGCGTGGACGTGCCGACGTTTTCGGAAGCCATTCGCCGCGCGCTCCGTCAAGACCCAGACGTGATTCTGGTCGGGGAAATGCGAGACTTGGAAACGATCGAAGCGGCTATCAGCGCTGCGGAAACCGGTCACTTGGTTTTCGGTACGCTGCACACGAATAGCGCTGCCAAGACGGTCGACCGAATCGTGGATGCGTTTCCCGCGAATATGAAGGAGATGATTCGTACACAACTCGCTTCATCGCTAGTTTCCGTGGTATCGCAGGTCCTTTGTAAAAAGGAAGGTGGTGGACGTGTCGCTGGTCTGGAAGTAATGGTGACTACCACTTCCATCGCCGCCTTGATTCGCGACAACAAGACCTATCGGATCAATTCGGATATACAGACAGGCGCGAATCTTGGTATGTTTACCATGGATACGCACTTAATGAGTTTGTACAATCGTGGCCTGATTTCAGCTCGGGAAGCCTTCGAGAAGGCCCAGTCGCCAGAAGAAATGCGCAAACGCCTGGAAGAGCTAGGCGCTTCGGTGGCGGACTCCTGATTTTCGTTTTGCAACTGAAACTGCTGGCGAGCGGTCGAAGACCGCTCTTTGCCTTGCCGGCCATTGAATTGATCCGACAACAAGGTGGCGATCATCTGCGTGAACGCAGGAGTCGTATACCATCTATTCGTAACGAAAGAAGAGGACTTTTCAGAAACGCAGTTGACGGAATCGATCCAATTCGAGGAGAGAAAGGCGGGTTGGACGGTTAGCAAATGGAAGTCTCAGGGTCACCTCTTCGTGCTGACAGCTATAGCGAATCCCGACGAGTTGGGATACATGTTGTCTGGGTACTCGCCCTAAAAAAGTTGCAATCTGATGGTCGCGGGATCTTTGCATGCGGGCAGCGTTTTCCGTTGTCTTGGAAAGGAATCTGTGAAGAGCATTTGAGTCGATGGTCGCACACCGGGGTTTTGGAAGAGTTGTCGCAGTGTCCATGCTGTCAGCGATTCTCGCTGGCTGCTTTTGGGATCGTGGATCCCAAGAAGAGGTCACGGTGTTCGCTGCTTCTAGTTTGAATGGATCGCTCCAAGAAATTGGGCGGCTTTTTGAGGAGGCAACTGGTCATCGAATTGCTTACAACTTCGCTGGTTCGAATGTCTTGGCCCAACAGATTGTTGCAACTGGAGAAGCGGATATTTTTCTCAGCGCGGATGATCGCTGGATGGACTATGTCGAGGAATCGGGAGAGACGCATTCAGAGACTCGCCGCGATCTGCTAACCAACACCCTCGTCGCCATATGTTCGACGGACGCGGAATGGGGTCCCGTGACTGGCGTTTCGCAGCTTGCCGAGTTGGATTTTAGAATCCTATGCGTTGGGGATCCCAATGCTTTACCAGCTGGGCGTTATGCCAGACAGTGGCTGATAAGCGAAGAAAAGAACGGTTCGAACATTTGGGAGGGCCTCAGCAATCGTCTTTCGCCGGCTACGGATGTGAAAGCGACTTTGGCTCAAACGTTGAGCAGAAACGATACGGTGGGAATCGTCTACCGGACTGATTACCTGGATCGAAAGGATGCTGCTCGAATGCTGTTGGAAAGCGAAGAGCTGGAAGCCCGCTATCCTATCGCTGTTACGCAAGCCGGCATGGAAAAGCAGTCGGCGGGAGCGTTTTTCCGCTTTATTCAGTCGGAAATCGCTTTGGAGGTATTTCGCGAGCATGGATTTGGGATAGTGACAATGCCTGAGTTCAGGGAATAGCGCTTGCCAGATATATGGACCGAGCTGAAAGTTTTGATGCGCTTTCTACGGCCCTATTTACAATCAACGTTAGATTTGGAATCGATATACGAAACGGTAATTCGCACGATAGGATGGGCGGGGCTCTCGATAGTGGTCATCCTCGTCCCGGGAATTACCGTAGCCTATTTGCTTTCTCGCAAAGACTTTCCCGGTAAGCACGTATTGTCGGCTTTGGCGACTCTGCCGCTCGTTCTGCCTCCAACCGCGGTTGGTTACTTGTTACTAACGGTCTTTGCGGAAAGAGGGTTATTAGGGCCTGAGACGTTGGGCTTTGACTTTAGTATCCTGTTAACGTGGAAGGCGGTAGTCGTAGCCTGCAGTGTAATGGCTTTTCCAATATTCGTTCGTACGGCAAAATTGGCATTCGACGAAGTCGATCCGCGATTGGAAGACATGGGCAAGACTCTTGGGATGAGCGATTGGCGGGTGTTCTTCTCCGTATCCTTGCCGCTC
>CAZFUD010000191.1:0-8146 GCA_964521705.1 uncultured Opitutaceae bacterium
CCGAGCCAGAATATTTGAAGCAATTCCACATCCCCAATTTCGCTTTCACTCGCAAGGCGATGTGGAAGTATTCTGTGACCTTCTTCAATCG
The DNA here is from genome assembly GCA_964521705.1 of uncultured Opitutaceae bacterium. Classification (GTDB taxonomy): domain Bacteria; phylum Verrucomicrobiota; class Verrucomicrobiia; order Opitutales; family Opitutaceae; genus Pelagisphaera. The sequence goes on from CAZFUD010000191.1 coordinate 92, forward strand.
GTTCAGCCATATCGTCAGCCCGTCGAAATCGGTCAGGGAAAATCTAGTCAAGAGGGGGCTCTCCAAGAGCACGACTTTGCTTTCAAACGGAATCGAGCGAATCGACTTCCGACCGGAATCGGAGATTCGCGAATTCCGACAGTCACTCGGTATCGACGACTTTGCCTTCATCTATGTGGGAAGAATCTCGCCTGAAAAATCATTGGACATGCTCATCGACGCTTTCGCCCAAGTGACGCGCGTGAACCCCAAGGCCAAATTGGTTATCGTGGGAGCTGGACCATCGGATCCAGATATAGACAAACAACTAGCCAGTCTAGAGATCGAAGATTCCGTCGTACGCGTCGGCCGAATTGAGCGGGATATTCTGATGAAGGAGAATTATCCGCTTTTGGGTGATGTATTTATCACGGCGAGTAAGACCGAAAACCAGCCAGTGAGCTTACTTGAGGCGATGGCCTTCGGGCTACCCATGATCGGTCCGCGAGCAAAAGGGATCCCAGAGCTTGTAACTCATGGTGATGACGGACTGATTTTCGAACCTGACGATGAGTGTGCGATGGCGAATGCCATGGTTAGGCTGATGAAAGACGATTCTTTGCGTTTACAATTGAGTGCAACCGCCAAACGTAATGCTAACGAGCATCGAATCGACAGGGTTGGGGACAAATTGGAGTCGATTTACCTCGAGCTCATCGAAAGTTAGCTTGCCGCGTACCCAAGTTTTTCTCGTGCCTTTTTTACGCTAGGCAAGTTTCGGACTCTATCTAGAATAGCAAGGCTGCTTTGAGGGATGCGAGGGGCCTGGACCTTAAGAGACTTGATTTTCTCGCCTCCATCGTCGGTTCCCCATTTCCAATCGTAGCCGCTCGGGGGAGGGTAGGAGTCGGTTCCCTCGCTCCTTTCCGAACCCAGGAATCTAAACAGCTTTCCGGTCCATTCGATAGGGTCGCTCACAAGATCTTCGTATCGTATCCAAAAATTGGAAATGCCGTCGTCTGGAAAACGCTGGAGTAGATTTAGGTAGACTTCGGCCCAGTAGCGGTTGGCCAGCCAGTTGTCTGCCAGTTTTGGCACGAGCGGCTCCGCTTTTCGAAAGGCCATTTTCCGAAGCGACGCTGTCGTGGTATGGACGTCTCGGGCAAGAATGACGCGCTTGTGGTCGGCTACATTGGGAAGCCGAGGATAGGAATCGATCTCGTTGAACCAAGCGGGCCTTTTCAAAACGATGATTCGCTCCTCGCTAAAGCTAGAGACTTCCTCTTCGGCGTTGTCAGATTGAAACTTCTGGAAATTGGTCTCAGGAAGGCTGCTGATATCCGGGGCTGCTGACATGAGTGCTTTTAGCAATGTGGAACCGGATCGCATCACACTTAGCTCGAGGGCGATGGTCTTCTTTGCGATTGCTTCGGAGGGATGGGTCATAGCCGAGCCGTATGCAAGCCTGGCAATTGTGGAGCTACAACTAGAAAATTCGACGAGGCCATCCTTGCCCTGAACCCCAGGCGAATCGATCAGGTGGAAAATGCTTTAAATTCTCCCCTTCGAGCTCAGGGTCATTTGTGTCTATGTCACGAAACAAGCCCATTATAAGAAACGTTCTTGCCGATCGCTACGCATCGGACGCTATGAAGTCGATTTGGTCAGGCGAGGGCCGTGTCATTATCGAGCGCGATTACTGGATCGCGGTCATGAAAGCCCAAAGAGAATTGGGACTAAAAATACCGCTGAAAGCGATCAAGGCGTATGAATCCGTTAAGGACACGGTGAACTTGGCATCCATCGACAGAAGAGAGCGCAAAGTTCTGCACGATGTGAAAGCCCGGATCGAGGAGTTCTCAGCTTTGGCTGGCTATGAGTTGGCCCATCTGGGAATGACGAGTCGCGATTTGACCGAAAACGTAGAGCAGCTGCAAGTGATTCGCTCTCTCGATCTCGTACGCCTTAAGGCGGTCGCCTGTCTCAACAAATTGGTGGAAAGAGCGGTGGAGTTTCGGGATCTGATGATTACGGCACGCACGCACAATGTTCCGGCCCAGGCGACTACGCTGGGAAAGCGCTTCGCCATGGCGGGGCAGGAACTTCTGGTGAGTTTAGACCGTCTTCACGATTTAGTTGAACGTTATCCGGCGAGAGGATTGAAAGGAGCTGTAGGCACCCAGCTGGATCAGCAGACGCTTTTCGAAGGAGACGCGAAAAAGGTGGCCCAGCTGGAAAAGAGCATCGTGAAGCATTTGGGTTTCGGTAAAGTGTTAAGCAGCGTCGGCCAAGTCTATCCAAGGAGTGTTGATTTGGATACAGTTACTGCCTTGGAGCAGTTGGCTTCCCCCGCCGTAAATTTGACGACGACAATTCGGCTAATGGCCGGGCCGGGCCTCATGAGTGAAGGCTTTTCAAAAGGGCAGGTTGGTTCCTCGGTCATGCCACACAAGGTCAATTGTCGAACGAGCGAGCGTATACATGGCTTTGGCACGATCCTGAAAGGCTATGTAGCCATGGCATCGGGACTGACGGGTGGTCAATGGAATGAAGGAGACGTTTCCTGTTCTGTAGTGCGTAGAGTAATGCTGCCGGATTCCTTCTTCGCGATCGACGGGCTATTGGAGGGTTTCTTGACAGTGCTTCGCCAAATGGATGTATTCGACAAATCCATACAATCCGAGAATTCCGTTCAACTGCCATTTTTGGCGACTACGACGATTCTCATGGAATCCGTGAAAGCGGGAGCGGGCCGGGAAGAGGCCCACTTGGCAATCAAGGAAAACGCCCTCGCGGCCAGCAAAGAGATTCGAGAAGGGCGACCGGCAAAGGCGGACTTGCTGGGCAGACTGGCTAATGATGATCGGATACCGCTGTCCTTAAAGCGGCTAGAATCGCTGGTTTCCCAGACGAATCGCTTTGTTGGAGCGGCTCCGAAGCAAGTGGACCAATTCAAACGGGACGCGTCCAAGTGGACTAAGCGCTTCCCGGAGGCTCTCAAAGTGAAGCCGGGCAGAATGTTGTAGCCGACTCGAAAAGGCGCACAGGCATCCTGCCTGTGGTAAGATGTAGAGATAGCAGGCCAGTCGTCGCTCGTTGAGCTATGCCGGGCAAGACTGGAAGCCTATGCTACAATTCCTGGACGCTCGGCTTGCGCCGCCGTAGCTTCAACGTAGGCGTTAGATCGCCCGCTGCCTCAATCGCCTCCTGGTACACCTCGCTACCCTAGTTTTTTAGGGGCTGGTCCCAAGGATACCTATTTCCCCTATTTTTTCGGAGATTACTGCCGAATATAGGGAAAACTACGGAACGCCTTCGATGTCCAATAAGCTTCCCAAAGATTGTAGCGATTGTCCGAGCTCGAAGACCGTTCACTTAACGCAAATTGTTGGTGGAGCGGTTGAGAAGCTCGCTGTATGCAGCGCATGCAAATTGGCGTCCGAAGCAGACAGCCCTGAAACGATCGATATTGTTTGCGAAATGACGGTGCCCACCGTTCCCTTGGGGGAAGGCGCAAAGGCTAAGAATAGCGGCCTGGCCTGCCCGTCTTGCAGATTTACGGAAGACGCGTTCAAGGAGTTTGGCAGGTTGGGCTGCCCTCACTGCTACGAAGTATTTTCGAGCGGGTTGGAGCCCGCTCTCCGAAAAGCTCATAGGGGGACGCAGCACAAGGGTAAGTTTCCTGAAGAAAAGGAGCATCCAGTGGATCCGGCCGAGATCGAGGCATTGAAGCTGTCTTTGAAAGCCCACGTAGCCAGAGAAGACTATGAGAAGGCTGCTGAACTTAGGGACCGGATTTGGGAACTCGAATCCAAGCTGTAGACTTGGTGGAGTTTTAGCCCCTGAATATATTTAGAAGCGCTGAAGGATTGGCGAATAATGCCAATCTTTAGGTTCAGCCGAACCCGAAGACCTGATTCGCAACTATGGTAACAGCCCGAAAAATTGTCGTTTTGGAAGATGACCGCTCCACCGGAGCTCTTATTCCCGCAATTCTTGAGGAAGAGGGGTATGACGTCCTGCGTGCGTTGGAGGGTCGCTCCGCGATCGAGCTGGTTATCAAGGAACGTCCATCGCTTCTGATTTCCGATGTACTGGTGCCAGATATGAATGGCTCGGAGGTTGTTAAAGAACTGCGGAGATTGAGTATTGGCGAAACGCTGCCGACGCTTTTCTTAACGTCGCTGCTTGACAAGAAGGGCCAGATGAAGAGCCAAGAAGAAAGGAAACTCAAATTGAATGGAGTGGACTACCCGGCGCTCGCAAAGCCTTTTAATCCGGCCATTTTGATAGATATTGTTAAACGTTTGGCTGGCGACCCGATCATTGAAGATGCCATTCAGGTTGAAGTAGAGAAATCCATCGAAACTCAAGCGAATGAAGCGGAAGCCGCTATCGATTCTCAAGAAGAGCTAGCGAATTCGGAATCGGAGTCAGAAGAGGCCTTAAAGGAGAGCTAGTTATTACAATTAGCTAGGCTCGCCTTTGGCTAGCGTGATCACGCATTCCAAATGCTTGGTTTGGGGGAATAGATCGAAAGGCTGGATTTCTTCGATTGCATATCCGCCCTGCATCAGGATCTTCAAGTCGCGCATTTGAGTGGCTGGATTGCAGGAAACGTAGACGATTCTGATTGGACCGAAGTCCAAGAGTTGGTGGAGGAATTCCTCGCTTGCCCCTTTGCGCGGCGGATCGATCACTACCGCCGAGCGAGCTCCGTCAATATTGATCTGATGAAAAAGGCATGCGGCATCACCGAGAATGAAGGTGGCATTATCTATATTGTTGGCGGAAGCGTTTTGAGCTGCATATTGTACCGAAAGTTCTGATACTTCTATGCCGATTACGGATTCGAACAGATGGGCGGAAGTTAGGCTGAATAGTCCGCTGCCGCAATAGGCGTCGACCAGATGGCTTGTATTTCCCTGGCTTGCTTGGCGGCCAACATAGTCGGCAAAGCTCTCGAGTATGCTAGGATTGTTCTGAAAGAACTCGCCGGCTGGAAAAGAAAAGACGACGTTGCCGACTCGCTCCCGAATGATCTCTTTGGGATCGGTAGCGATACCGTCCAGGTGTTCCCGGATAAGGAGCGTGGCCCCTTTTTTGAAAGGCCTTTCCTCTTGGAGAGCCTGCGTATGTTGTCGAAGGCGCTTTAGCTCTCCATTCATGGCTTCGGAGGCAAGGGGGCATTGTTCGATTTCGATATATTTGGATCGAGACCCTTGTTTGAGAAATCCAATGGTAATCGGTTTTCCCGGTCTCGGCTTAGGAAAGTGGGGCGTAAGCTTGGATCGGTATCCGTAAGTCTTGGGGGCCGGTATGGCAGGCAAAACCTCTGATTCGATTCGGGCCATATGCCAGAGCAATTCCTTTACTTGGCGAGTCTTCCATTCTAACTGGCGTTCGTAACTAAGATGCTGATACTGACAACCGCCACACTGTTGAAAAGCGGGGCAGACGGGATCGATTCGGTCGGGTGATGGCTGGAGAACCTGCACGAGATCGGCCTCTGAATAGCTCTTATTGTTTCGATAGATCCGAACCTGCACGAGTTCTCCCGGAAGGGCGAATGGCGTCATGACGACCCAGCCGTTATCCCGGCCCACTCCCTGCCCCACATTGGTCAGAGATTCGATTTCGATTTCGATCTCCTGGTGGTAGGCGTAAGGCTCAGGTTTAAATCCCTTTGGAATTCGAGCTTCCTGTTTGCAATCGTTTGCCATCGGAACAATCGAGCAAGGCGGATTATCGCTTGGCAAGGCCCCAGTTCAATTGAATTCAAAGAGGACCAAGTTTTGAGCCGGTTTTCGTTGAGAAAGGGCGAGCGAGCTAAAGGCTCTGATTGACAGGGAAGGCTCCAGGCTATTCGTGGTCTTATATCACGCCCAAAGTCATTTGTGGAGTTTGGTATTGGATCTGATGAGTATTGAAGAGAAAAGGGACCGAATCGTAGAGGAGCTGATGCCGTTCGAGGATCACTTCGAGCGTTTTGCCTACATAATTGATCGGGCGAAGAACCATCCGCCATTGGACGAGGCTTACAAGATCGACACTTTCTTAATAGAGGGCTGCTTGTCGCAGCTGTGGATTTTCCCTGAGTTTAAAGATGGGAAATGCTACTTCCACACCGATTCGGACGCGGCCATCACCAAGGGAACGGCTGCGCTGTTGTGTGAACTCTACAGTGGAGAGATTCCGGAAGACATTATTCGATTGGAGCCCGATTTCTTAGCCGACGTCGGTATCACTCAGCACCTGTCGCCCAATCGGCGAAACGGGCTTTCCAATGTCCGCGCCAAGATCAAAGCCTACGCAGAGCTTTATTTAAAGAACGAGAGCTAGCTAGCCAACTTTAGAGCGCGAGTCGCGTGACGATTTCGCTGAGCTCGGGCCGTGGTCGCTCCCTTGGGGGCTCTTGCTCGCTGCCGATGTAGAGGAAACCGATAATTTCCTCGTTTTTGGGAATTCCAAGCAAGGCTTTGACTTTGCTATTGTAGGCAAACCATTCGGTCAGCCATTGACTGCGGTATCCGAGAGCGGCTGATGCTACTATGATATTCTGGCAAACGGCCGCTCCGGAAAGAATCTGTTCGCTGCGCGGAGCCTTGTCCGATTCGACTTTCGAAGAAACGATGAGTAGAAGGGGAGCCGTTTTGGCCTCCTTGCTATTGGTCTTTTCCAAGCTAGCGGGATCGCCCTCGTGAAGATCCGGCAACTTGGCATGCAGTTTATCCTGGTTCGCTCGATCGGCCACGTGAATGCGCCAAGGATTTAGGCCTTTGTGATCCGGCACTCGCGTGCCGCATCGAAGAATGGTTTCCAGTTCGCTTTGCGAAGGTCCCGGTGGGACCAGGTTTCCGGCGAGCAAGGATCGGCGGTTCAAGAGCAATTCGATAGTATCTGGGCTGCGTTTCATAGCTGAAATTGGGTAGCGAGCTTGGCTGCTAAGGCGACCAAAAATCGACCCTTTGTTCCGAGAAACTCCTTCAGCGGATAGCGGGTTATCTGGATGGGGCTTGGTAAAAGTTATGGTTGCTTGCAGTGGCGTGGAGATGGAATACGGTGGCCTAGTTTTATGTCAGAAGGCCAGGAACGAGAAGCGTTCATGAGAGTAGCGATTGCCGAAGCTCAATCGGTAGACGAGCGTTGCGTTTATCCGAACCCACGAGTTGGAGCCGTGATCGTGGAGAATGGAGAGATCGTAGCTAGAGGCCGATTTGAACTAGATGGCGGGATGCATGCGGAAAGGAAGGTTTTGGCCGCGCTCGGGCGAAATCCGGCCCCAGATGCCGTCCTATACGTGACTTTGGAGCCCTGCTCGACTCATGGGAGAACGGGAGCCTGTACCGAGGCCATAATGGCATCAGGATTGGGAAAAGTCGTTGTCGGAGCTATCGACCCGACTTCCGGGCATCGGGGTCGAGGGCTGAGTATTCTTAGGGACGCGGGAATAGAAGTAGTATCAGGATGTCTCCAGGAAGAATGCGCTGCCCTAAACCCGGGATACTCGGGCCGGGAGACATCGCGGCCCAGGAAGCCGAAGGAAGGGTAGCTTTAATGTCGGTTCTTTCCAAACTATTCGTGAAGCTGATTAAAATTTATCAGCTGTTCTTGTCGCCATTGAAATATGTTCTCTTCGGTCCCAATGCGGGGTGCCGCTATCAGCCTACTTGCTCGAATTACGCAATCGAGTGCTTTAAGGAGCATCCGTTCCCGAAAGCGCTTTGGCTAGCGACGAAACGGATTTTCCGTTGTCATCCGTGGGGAGGATTTGGATACGATCCGGTACCGAAAGGCGAATCCGGGAAGCCTGGATTGCGGGGGCGGGAGAAGGCGCTTTGACGGCGACATGTCTAATCGCTCGAGTCGGAAATTTCTATCCCGTAAACTTGAAGCCCCAGTTTTCTAGTGTCTTCGCTGCCCCCCAGTTCGGAAGGAGTGAAAGTGTCGCAGATCAATTCGAGAACTGCTTCGTCTTCCCAGGAATGAGTGGGAGCCAAGTCGATCGTCAGCAACTGAGGATTGGGATCCAGCCTTCCCGTGTGTACAGGTATTCCATTCCATGCGACTTCTAAT